>WFOE01000236.1 GCA_015488215.1 Planctomycetales bacterium | reverse complement strand
TCGGAGGCCGGGTCTAGAACATGGTGGGAACGAGAGGGTTTGATAGGGACTGCGGCGTCGGCCGCGTTATCGGCGGTATGGGCTACATCATGCGCCCGATCCGCGGTTCTGGCAACCTCGCCAATTGCTCTCGGGTGGGTGGCCAGGTGATGGGCGGCTTTGAGATCGACGGCCAGCTCGCCGCCGCGGTAAAGGAGCGTGCCCAGCCAGCGGTGCTCTTCGCCGGCTACGGTCGTAACGACCTGTTCGGTCGCCCACTGGCCAGGATTGATCCCGCCCCCCCGATGGATCATCGTGGTGATTCCTTCGGTGATGTTCGAGGCACCGTATTGGGCCACGGCGATCGCCAACACGGTACCGGCCCTAGGAGAAGGTTGTGCAAGTGTCCGAAGGAAGAGCGTTTGCGGTTGTTTTTCCCTCCGAGCTAAAGGTCGAGTCTCGGCGAGTGCGAGTATAAACGCTTATTCTTGCATTGATGCGGAAGCAGCCAGCCACCGACGGCCGTGTCATGCTCCGCCGACTGAAGTCGGCGACTCGCCGCCGAGTCTGCTCTAAAGCAAATTGTTGGCCACTTAGCAACACGTCAACCTGGAAGAAAGCTTCCGTTCCCAAGGATCGCCTGCACTGTTTTCCCTCCCTTCTTAACGAACTCGGCAGCGCCAGGAAGCAAGTAGTCTCCTGCAGCATCCCGCACCGAATTACGTCTTATCCAATTGGCAAGACGATTGAACCATCGTCGGAAACTCTCTTTCTTGGATACAACTTTGGAAGGGTCCTTCGGGTCCACGAAAGACATCTCTGCCCATATCCTTCCGCGGACGAGGTGCCCTCGATAAAAAGTGCTTCGCCAGAACTCTATAATTTCAGATTCGAAGGGATCAACTACATAATGCTCCTGTTCTTCAATGAACTTCCAAATGGGCCGCGGGCTATTGCTTTGATCCCATAGCCAGACAACGAACCAGCCGGGAATGTCCTCCCGCGGGAGTTCTCCGAGACATTTCGGGTCTGGTGTGGTTGCTCGGTCAGCGAATATACAGATGTCACGATCTGATTTTGCGAACTCAATAAAATCAAGCTCATCTTTATGCGTCATGTAGAAGTTGATTTGTCGTCCCATTGGGCTTGGCACTTTTAGTGGGTAGCAATTGCTCTTTGAGCAAACGCGGGTGGCGTTGCTCCAGGATAAGAAGAAGCCGAAATGTCGGTTATTCCCAGCCTGAACCCCGAGGCTCGTCGAAATGCGCAATCGAAGCGTTCAAGGACTCTTGGTGGCGTTGCACACCGAAAGGGAGTTTTCTCGTCGCAAGTTGCTGGGCCTTCGGCGCGTTTGAAGATTCTGGTTGGAACCTTACCGGGGCTACGGACCAGGAGATACGGAAGCGTCGTAAAAGAACACATCGACCGGGGTTCCTTCCGGGTAGCCTTCGCTGTCTTCAGGAACGATTACGAACCCGTCGGCCCGGGTGGTCGAAGAGAGAATCGAAGCCCCGCTTACGGCCAGAGGGCTGACCGTTCCGTCGGGTTGCAGCACCACGCGGGCGTAGTCGGTCCGGCCCACCTGGGAAACCAGCTTGCGGGCCAGAGGCAAACGTACCTGCGGGTAGGGCCACTGGGCCGGCAGACCGCCTAGGCGGCGAATCGCCCGGCCGGCAAAGAAGTCGTAGGCGCAGAGGCACGAAACCGGATTGCCCGGCAGGAGAAACACCAGCGCCGAGCCGATTTGTCCCATTCCGGCTGGACTGCTGGGCCGCATCGCCAGGCCGTGGATGGCCAACTGGCCCAGTTGGGCCACCAGTTGCGGGGCCAGGTCTTCCTGACCCACGCTGGAACCGCCGGAGATGAGCACCACGTCGGCTTGCGGGTCTTGCAAGTGTTCGCGGAGCTTCGCTTCTTCGTCGGCCACCATGTGGCGGCCGGTGAGTTCGGCCCCGTCGCGTTGGACCAGCGCCTGAAGCATGGGCCCGTTGGCATCGTAGATGGCGTATGGGCCCTTGGGCTGGCCCGGGGGGACCAGCTCGTTGCCGGTGATGAGGATTTTCACCCGGGGGCGCCGCACCACTTCCAAAAACGCCAGGCCCAACGAACTGAGCACGCCCAGGTCTTGCGGCCGCAGTCGTCGCGGGGGTTCGAACAGCGTCTGCCCCTGGGCGATGTCTTCGGCCACCTGGCCCACGTTCTTCTGCGGCGGCACTTCGCCGTGGGCCAGCATCACCTGGCCCTGGCACTGGGTCTGTTCCACCGGCAGCACGGCGTCGGCTCCGGCCGGCATGGGAGCCCCGGTCATGATTCGCACACACTGGCCCGGTCCCACGTTTCCTGGCCAGGGTCGCCCGGGCAACGACTGGCCTACCACGGAAAACTCCAACGGGTTGTAAGGGCTGGCCCCTTGAGTTTCCTCGCCCCGTAAGGCGTAACCGTCCATCATCGCCCGGGGGAACGAAGGGACATCCAGTGGGCTGACCACCTGTTGGGCCAGCACCCGGCCGGCGGCTTCGGCCAGCGGCACGGTAACCGAGGGTAACGGCTGGGTGTGCTGGTCGATCCACTGCCATGCCTGCTCGACCGTGTGGCGGCGAGCAAACCCTCGCATACGCACATCCGCAGGCGCACGATCACCGGAAGCGTTCATCGACTCATCCGAACCTGGTGGGAAACCCTAGGGCCCAAGCCGCAACGGCACGCCCAGGACCAGCTCCATCGGGACCCAGGGCGAAGGCCACGTGCGGCTGTCTTCGCTCTGGAAGCTATTGTCCCCCAGCACCAGCACGTGGCCAGGGGGCACCCGGCCGAAATCGTACCGGGCTTGTCCGTCGGGAGCCAGATAGTACACGTCGCGCCAAAGCCGCACCCGCAAAAGCTGGCCGGCGCCAGAAGCGGCTCCAATCCGGGCCGCCACGGGCCGGGGAGCTTGGGCGTCCGGGGGCTTGGCTTCCAGGGGGTGTTTCCACAGGCGGTCGTTTACTTGGCACCAGAGATGCCCGTCCAGCCAGGCCAGCCCCAGATGCCAAAGCCGCCCGTCCGGTTCCGGCGCAGGGAAGGCATCCAGCCGTTGCCCGTTCAGCCGGAGGATGGCCTTCTGTTCCTGGGCCTTGAGTTGCAACTGGAGCTTTCCGGCGGGAACTTCGAGTTCGAGCAACAGCGTGCCCGGGCTACTCCAGCGAAGCTGGCACTCCAGCCAGAGTTCGCTAACCAGATGGATCGATTCGCGGCGTCGGGGCAGCGCCTGGTTTTCGCCCAGCGTATCGACAAGCGGCACAGGTTGCCCGGAACTGCGGTGCGGCAAGGGGCCGCTTCGGCGCTGGTAGCCGATCCAGTGGATGTTGCTGTCCGGGGGCGAACCGGAAACGCGGCCACCGGGACGCTGCGGCACTTGGAAGTGAAATGCCTGGGGAGTCAGGCGCCAGCACGGGGAGTCGGTCTTCCACCCGCTGGCCCAGGGGGCGTTGTGCTGGTAGCGGCTGTCGTGCACCAGCACGAGCAGTTTTCTCCACAGCCGGGCGGGTTTAGGGGCCACTTGCCCGTCGATGACCAGATTGCCCCGGAGCAGGCCCACCTGCTGGCCCGGGAGTCCGGCAATGCGCTTTAGCAGCACGCGCGCCCCTTGCCGGGGATGGCGCAGGAGGACCGGTTGCCAGAGCCGCAACTTGCCCCCGGGGTGGCCCAGCCGCGGCAGCAGAAGCAGCTCGCCCCGGGTGAACCGGGCCCGGTCGAACGCTACCGGGGCCAGGGAACACAGGGGGCACTGGGCCCAAAACGGCTTTTGTCTTCCCGTGGGATAGGCTATGCGGATGAGCCAGCCGCATTCCGGGCAACGGCGCTGGAGTCCGCCGCCCCAGTAATGGGGCAGCATCGAAGGCCCCTCTACGCGGTGCCAGGAGAACACCAGCCCGCGCACCAGCAGCAGCCCCAGAATCCCCAGCAACATCATCTCGCTGGAAAAGCGCAGCACTTTGGCCATCATGCTGGCAGTGTATCGCCTGGGCGGCGTCGGGGGCCAGCTTTTTGTTGCCGATTGTTGCCGGAGATTCTTGCTTGGGGGAGCTGAGCTGAGACGCCTGCCCGGCCAATCGTTTTCGAGCAAATCAGCAGACGACGCGACTCGGCGCTTCCGCAAGCGTCGGACTTTAGTCCGGGGAGGTCCGATTGTGTGAATAAACGCGAATTCTTGTACTGGAGCGGAAGCTCCCAGTGGCGGACAGTCGTGCCGTCCTCCGGAAGCTTACGCTCCCGGCTCGCTGTTGCTCCGCCGACTCAAGTCGGCGGCTCGCCGTTGCCGTTGCCGAGAATCTACGGTTGCGTTTGTTTTTCCGCCCGGTGCGGAACCACCCACCTCATCTCCCCACGCCCCCAAGCCTCCACGCCCACCATAGTCGGCGGAAGGGGCAGGAAACTGTGCCATCGCGTCGGTTCCAAAACATGGTACCTGTTGAAACTTTTTCGGCCCCCTCCCGCTTCTGCCCCGGGCAGACAAGAATACGAATATCCTGGACTGGCCTGCTGTGTCTTCCTGACAGAAAAGCACCTTCTGCAATGATCGCCATTGTCGATTACGGAATGGGCAACCTACGCAGCGTGCAAAAGGCGTTCGCCCGGCTGGGCCACCCGGCCCAAATCACAAGCGACCCTCACCAGGTGGCCCAGGCGAGCAAAGTGGTGCTGCCGGGTGTGGGCGCGTTTGCCGATGCGATGCACAACCTGCGCGCCGCCGGACTGGTGGAACCGCTGCTGGAGGCCATCGAACGGGAAAAACCTTTCCTGGGGATTTGCCTGGGGCTTCAGTTGTTGTTCCAGACCAGCTACGAGGACGGAGAGCACCAGGGCCTGGGCGTGATTCCGGGCCGGGTCGTGCGGTTCGAGTTGCCGCCGCAGTACAAGGTGCCTCACATGGGCTGGAACCAACTGGAGATTCGCCGCCCGGCGCCGATGCTGGAAGGGGTGGCCCCGGGCACGTTCGTCTATTTCGTCCACTCCTACTATGTGCAGCCGGAAGACGAACAGGTGGTGGCCACCGTAACCGACTACGGCGGGCCGTTCGTGTCGATGATTGCCCGGGGGCGATTACAGGCCACGCAGTTTCACCCGGAAAAGAGCCAGCAGGTGGGTCTGGCCATGCTGGACCGCTTTGCCCGCATGCCGGACTGACCGCCGCGTGGTGCCGCCCGGTTCCGTGTCGCCGGGGAGCGGGGGTTCCGCTACCGGAGCTCGGCCGCGGCGGGGCGTTTCGGCCCGCGGACCAACTGCTCCCGCCAAGGCCGGCGCTGGCGGTAGCTTTTCAGCTCGGCGGCCACCTGGGGGCGCATCGGTTCTGGGGCGCTGCGCAGCGCCTGAAGGGCCCAGTGGACGGCTTCGTCGAACCGCCCCTGCTCGGCCAGAGCGGCGGCTAGCGTGCTGAGCGACGCAGCGTCGCGGTAGCGGTTCAAGCGGCAAGCTCGCCGGGCCAGTCGAACGGCCCGGGCCCCGTTTCGCAACTGCGGCTCGGGAGCCGTAGCCAGGATCCAGGCCAGGTTGTTCAGCGCCTGCACGTGATCCGGCTCGCGGCGAAGCACCTGTTCGTAATCCCAAGCGGCCAAGTCCCAGCGGCCTTGCTGCTGGTAGAGCGATGCCCGAAGCAACAAGGCCGGCACCAGCGACTCGTCCAACCGCAGCGCCCGATCCACGGCCGAAAGCGCCGCCCTGACCTCTCCGGCCTTGTGGCGCCTGAGGGCTTCCAAGTACCAGAGCGGGGCATGCCGCGGGTGGAGCCGAAGCGCCTTGGCCAGGGGGCGTTCCACGGCCCGAGGGCCGTTCCCCTCAAGCAGCACCCCCAGGGCCAGCGTCAGCACGGCAGGGTCTTCCGGTTCCAGTTCGACGGCGGCCTGCGCGTCGCGTAGGGCTTCTTGCCGCTGGCCGGCCCGAAGCAGGGCCTGAGCCCGCAGTGCCAGCAGCCGGGGCGTGGCCCCGCGAAAGGCGATTGCCCGGGTAAACGCTTCTGCGGCCTGTTGGTGCTGCTGCCGCCGGGCGGCCAGCAGCCCGGTGAGCAGATGAACTTGGGCATGAGCGGGGGCGAGCTTTTGCAGCCGTTGCAGTTCTTTCTGGGCGTCTTCCAGCCGGTTGAGTTTCAGCAGCACTTCGGCCCGCAGCAGCCGGGTGTCCAGATTCTCCGGCTCGGCGGCCAGAGCGGCGTTCAGGTCGGCCAGGGCCTGGGGCCAGCGGCCCCGTCGGGCCAGGAAGCGCGCCCGGGCCAGCAGCACTTCGGCATCGCCGGGAGCCAGGCGGCAGGCCCTATCGTAATAGGCAAGCTGCTGCTCCGGTTCCTGGCTCAGGTTGCCCAGCACGGCCAGGGCTCGGGCCTTGATGCGGGGATCGTTGGCCGGGTAGCGAAGCGCTTGCTGGAGCAGTTGGCCGGCTTCCCGGCTTTTGCCTTGCAAGAGCCGAAAACGGCCCAGCAGATAGTACGGCTCGGCCGCATCGGGTATCAGCTCCAGGGCGTCTTCGGCGTCGCGGGCTCCCAGCCGCACCAGCCGCTGCCAGAAGCGAAGCTCCTCGGCCGATTGGGGCGGAGCATCCAAGGCTGTACTTAGCAGATAGGCCGACCGCTGCACCAGGGCCGAAGCCAGCAGCAAGCGACAAAATTGGCGGTCTTCGGGCTTGCGGAGCCGCCGAAGCGCCTGGCGGCAAAGTTCGGCCCCTTGGCCCAACTCGAACATGCTTTCGGCCACCAGGAGCGTGCGTACCGCCTGGCTCATGGCGGGCAGGCCCGGCTGCGTTGGTTCCTCCCCTCGGGCGACAACTCCTGCCGCCGCGGCCACAAGCAGACCGAACACCACACCGCGGAGCCGTTCCCACATGGCGCGCCACCAGCGTTGAAAGAAGAATACGGACTCTTGTTTGTTTTATCGGCACAGTCGGTTTGGCTGGCCCGCCAATGTTCATACGGGCACTAGTCCAGCCGGAAAAAATGCGGTACCGAGGGAAAGCTTGCCGCCGCCGCAGGCCACCGGAGCCGATGCACCGCTAGCGTTGCGGGCTTGGGGACAGGGATTCGCTGGCCGAGGCGGGCAAGTGGTTGCTCTTGCCGGGCATTTGGGGAAAATGAACGCCACGTTGAACGTGATGTCAGACAAGTTGCCGCGGTTTGCCCGGCGTGGTTGTCCCCGTGCGTCGTCTTTTGCAAGGAGTGTGGAACATGACCGCTTTTCCCGAGATTGAAAAAATCCGCTACGAAGGGCCCGATTCGCGCAACCCCCTGGCCTTCCGCTACTACAACCCGGACGAAGTGGTCGAAGGCAAGCCGATGCGGGAACACTTCCGCTTTTCGGTGGCGTACTGGCACACGTTCCGCGGCACGGGATCCGATCCGTTCGGGGCACCGACGATGATCCGCCCCTGGGAGGGGGCCGACACGGTGGAGAACGCCATCAACCGCGTGCGGGTGGCGTTTGAGTTCATGGAAAAACTGGGCGTGGAGTACTACTGCTTCCACGACCGCGACGTGGCCCCTGAAGGCAAAACCTTGGCCGAAACCAACCGTAACCTGGATGCGGTGGTCAAGGTGCTCAAGGAAGAACAGGAGCGGACCGGCATCAAGCTCCTGTGGGGCACGGCCAACTTGTTCTCCAATCCACGCTACGTCCACGGGGCGGCCACCAGTTGCAACGCCGACGTGTTTGCCTACGCCGCCGCCCAGGTGAAAAAGATGCTTGAAGTCACCCACGAGCTGGGCGGCCAGGGGTACGTGTTCTGGGGCGGACGCGAAGGCTACCAAAACCTCTACAACACCGACATGAAACGCGAGCTGGACCACCTGGCCGCGTTCCTGCACATGGCCGTGGACTACAAGAAGAAGATTGGGTTCGAGGGCCAGTTCTACATCGAACCCAAGCCCAAGGAACCGACCAAGCACCAGTACGATTCGGATGCGGCCGCGTGTATCAATTTCCTGCGGGCCTATGATTTGACCGACGATTTCAAACTCAACATCGAAACCAACCACGCCACGCTGGCCGGGCACGAAATGATGCACGAGATCGAGTACGCGGCCCACCAGGGATTTCTCGGCTCAATCGACGCCAACACCGGCGACCTGCTGTTGGGTTGGGATACGGACCAGTTTCCCACCAACATCTATCTCACCACGCAGTGCATGTTGGTGATTCTGAAGTACGGCGGGCTGGCCGGCGGCATCAACTTCGACGCCAAGGTGCGCCGCGAAAGCTTTGAGCCGGTCGACCTGTTCCACGCCCACATTGGCGGTATGGACGCCTTTGCCCGGGGGCTGAAGATCGCCGCGGCGATTCGGGCCGACGGGGTGCTGGATCAGTTTGTCAAAGAGCGTTACAGCTCCTGGGACACCGGCATCGGCGCCGAGATCGAGGCGGGCAAACACACCCTGGAGTCCCTGGCCCAGTACATCATGGAAAAGGGCGACATCGAGCCCAACCGCAGCGGACGCCAGGAGTACCTGGAAAACCTGATCAACATGTACCTGTAGTATCCACCTGGAGCGGTACCGAAGCGGCATCCGGCTCGCCCGAGCACGTTCGGGCACGCGCCCTACGCAGCCGGGGCCCGGGGACGAAAGACCGATGTTGCGAGCTTGTTGGTTTCTGGCGCTGGCACTTGGCACCGCGTTGGCCTGTCCGCGCACTGGGCTGGCCTGGGGTGGTGCGTCCCATGTGGCCATCACCCGGGCGGCTTGCGAGACGCTGCCGCCGTGGCAAAAGGAGCTGCTCGGCACCCAGTTGGCCGGGCTGGTGCATCGGTATTGCCTGATTCCGGACCAGGTTTACACGGACCGGGAAAACGCCCGCTTTGCGATGATGGATTCCCGGCCCGGCGTGCGGTACATCCTCAATTTGCACCTGCCCGGCCCGCCGCCGGAAAATCTGGAAGTCCTGCAATACTTCGTGGAAAAGGCTGTCGCCGCTCTGCGTGCCGGCCGCGTGGCCGACGCGGCCCGGTACATGGGCACCGTGTGCCACCTGGTGGAAGACTACGGCAGTCCGGCCCACGTGGTGCCCGAGGACAACATGTTCACCCTCTGGCAGCAGTTCCTGCCCCCGCCGGAGGAGATGAAAGGGGTGCTGCTGCACGGCCCCATCGAAAACGGCACCTTCCAAATCCGCCTGAAGGACTATCGGCCGCGGCTGCTGGGCACTTCGGTGCCGGAAGCCTCCTGGCGCCTGTTGCATCGCATCCACGAGGCAATCTTGTACGTCCGCGCCACCACCGTGCCGATCATCCGCGGTTTGTACGCCGGGGACCACAAGACGGTGGACGCCCAGCAGCGCAAGGCCGCCCGATTCGACGCCCAGGTGGTGGCCGACGCCCTCTACACGATTCTCTGCCTGGGCACAAAACGTTTCGCCCCGGCGGAAGTGGAACAACTGCAACGGGTGGAAATCACCCGCTTCTTCCCGCTCGAAGCGCCCAAGCTCTACTACCCGCAGTCGCAGTTTTTCGGCAGGCCGTATTGGGGGTATCCGCGCGTCGGCTTCACGCTGGCCGAAGGGAAGCGGCCTGTTCCCTTGCGGCTGCGTCTGCGGCAGGGGGAGCAGATACGGGAACACGAAATACCCAACGGCATCAGCGCCGGCATGGGACGCCGGCTGACGTTTCTGCTCCCCGAGGGAGTGTTCCAGCGGTTCGAGGTAACCGCGGGCTTGCACGCCCAGTTGGGCGCCCAGGGCAAAGTACAGTTTGCCGTGCTGGGCGACGGCAAAGTGCTGCAGCGGATTGTTCTGTCCGGGAGCGAACCGGCGCGGCGGTTGGAGTGCGACATTCGGGGAGTAACCCGGCTGGCTCTTGCCCTGGAGTCGAAAACTTCCCAGTCGCAGCACAACTACGCCATTTGGGCTGCCCCCACGCTCATCAAGGCCCCAGCCGCCAAAGGGGCGCCGTAGAACTGCAAGCGGTCCGTGCTCTTTGAGCGTGTTACCCTCCGGTGCTGCTCCCATCCTGGGGCGTGGCGTTTGCAGCCGGAAGTTTTGTAACAGCCTCTAAAGTTGCTTGGAGCCTCGCAGGGGCATCGTCCGGCAAGGCCGCTACGGAATCAGCGAGCGGATACCCAAGAAAGCGAACAACGCCAGCACGCCCAGCAGCATCAGGTTGATCCACCAGGGGTTTTTCAGCTCGCGGCCCACCAAGCCGGGGCGGTTGTTCAACACGAGTAGCGTGGCAGCCAACAAGGGCATGAAAAGCGCGCCCAGCACCGCATAGAGCAGTTGCACGCCCTGCACCCGCCAGCCCAACAGCAGGCAAGGCACGGTGGCCAGAAAGAGCAGGTAGCCGCGGTATTCGTTCGTGGTTTCCAGTTGTTCGACGGCGGCGGCATCCAGCCGCCCTCGTTCCCGACGCCGCAAGTGGACAAGGTGGGCAAACAGGTACGGCACGCTCTGCCACACGCCAAGCAAGCTGGAAAACACGGCCGCCCAGAACCCAAGCTGAAACAACCACCGGCCCCAGGGGCCCACGGCTTGCTGGATCAGTTGGGCTAGTTCCAGGGCCAGCAGAGGGTCCTTGGCCTCAGGCAGCCGGAAACGCGAGCCGATGACTACCATCGCCATGCCGAACAGCCCGGTCATCGTGTATCCGGCGGCCAGGTCAATCTGGCAGACGCGCAAGCCCCGGCGGCCCTGGCGCTCGTGATGGGCAATCCAGTACCCGTAGGAAAGCAGCGTTACGGTGCCGCCCACCCCTCCCAGCACGCCCAGGGTCCAGCCAAGTCCCTGGGGCGGCGGCACCCGGGGCAGCAGACCTTGCAGCGCGGCGGCCCAATCCACTCCCGGCATCCAGAAGGCCGTCAGTAGCACCACGGCGAACATAGCCGCCACGCAGCAAGCCATCAGTCGCTCGAACCAACGGAACCCGCCCCACCAGATCAACCCAAGCCCCAACAAGGAATGAAAAACGCCCCAGATGCGCTTGGACCACTCCGGCTCTCCCCAGCTCCAGAAGGCCGTGCCGGCCACGCCGCAGGCCGAAACCAGCGCCCCGCCCACCACCACGGACCACAGCAGCAGATAGACCAGGAAGAAGACGTACAAGGGCGTGCCCAGGTACCGGACCCAGCCTTCTAGCAGCGGTGTTCCTGTGCCCATCTGCCAGCGGGCGATGCCTTCGTTGAGCGTCCACTTGCACACGGCCCCAAGCCACGCCGCCCACAGCACGGCCAGCCCCACGTGCGAACCGGCCAAGGCCCCGGTGAGCAAGTCGCCGGCTCCCACCCCGGTGGCGGCCACCAGCAGCCCGGGGGCCAGCAAGGCAAACCAGCTTGGCGTGCGAAGGCGAGCGGGCATGGCGGAGCTTCGAGCGGACCGGACAAGTGTGCTTGCCTCTCCAAGCGTCCCCGGCGACCGGGAACCGGCGATTCAGAAGCCAGGAAGGTGGATTGCTACGATACCGGCCGCGGCCTTGCAGGCCAAGCAAAAACCCGGCTCGTGCCAGGGCACGAGCCGGGGCGGGAAACGTGGCCGAAGGGGGGTTCTGCCGGGTTACTGTTCCAGCTCCACGTTCCAGTACACTTCGCTGATGAAGCGACTCCAACTGTCAATCTTTACCGACAGCGAAGCGTAGGCCGGGCGCCACTTGGGCTTGCGCGGCTCCTTGAGCAGCTTCATCCCGGCCTGCTGCGGCGTGCGGTTGGCCTTGCGAGCGTTGCAGCGGACGCAGGCCACCACGCAGTTTTCCCAACTGGAATCGCCTCCCTGGCTGCGGGGCACCACGTGGTCGATGGTCAGCTCCTCGGTGCCCGGACGCCGACCGCAGTACTGGCACGTGTAGTTGTCCCGGCGAAACAGGTTCCGGCGGCTGAAAGTGACCCGCTTCATCGGCACCCGGTCGTAGTGGACCAGGGTTACCACCTCGGGCACGCGCAGCCGCAGTTGAGGGGTCTGGATGAACGGCTCCCCGTCGGCTGGTTCCAGAGCAGACCAATCGCTCCAGGTGTAGAGCTGGTAGTCGTTCGGGTCCACCACCTTGGCCGCGCCGTTGTAAACCTTAATCAACGCGCGGCCCACGCTGGCCACTCCCACGGGCTGCCAGTTGCGGTTCAACACCAGGGTCGGTCGTTCCAGCACGGAAGACATAAAGAGTTCCTGTTACTTAGAACCTGAAACGATCGCGCCGCTTATCCATCATTGGAAATCCTGTCGGTCAAAAGGGGAACGCCCACGCCAAGAGACAGCACGCCACCCTCCCACCGGCAAACCGCGTCGTTGGGCCCAGCAGCCTCTCCCCGCGAGGAATGCCGCTGCGGGGGCTGCCTCCGCTGGGGTTTCTTTCATTGTTCGCAATCCGGCGGAAAAAAGCAAACTGGCGGGAAATCGAACCTCGCGCACGGCGACATCCGCCGATCAGTTCAATCCATTTATTGGCACAGGTTAGTTATTGGTACAGGAACAGGGGGATGGTCGATTGTTGGATCACGTGCAGCGTGGTGGTGCCCAGGAACCACTCCACCAGCGACGCTCGCCCGTAGCAGCCCATTACCAACAGTCCCGCCTGGCGCTCCTCGGCCACGCGGAGGATCATCCGATCGGCGCTGCCTTCGCTCAACGAGAGCACCTGGGGCGTGGCGTCGATCCCGTGCAGTTGCAACATCTCGGTAGCGTAGCGGGAAACCAACACGCCGCGTTGCTGGTCGTCGTCCAGCGTGAGCACGTGGAACTGTTCGAACAGGGCATGCAGGCCCAACTGGCAAAACGCCCACAGCGCCCGCGATGCCTGCAACGAACCGTCGTAGGCCACCAGCACGTTCTTCCGGCTGGGGAGCTGTTCCGGAACCACCACCACCGGACGAGGCGGTCCT
This sequence comes from Planctomycetales bacterium, assembly GCA_015488215.1. Lineage (GTDB taxonomy): Bacteria > Planctomycetota > Planctomycetia > Pirellulales > S012-138 > S012-138. The sequence goes on along the minus strand of WFOE01000236.1, from coordinate 35,870 downwards.
TTTAAGAGAGCATGCACGGTACGCCCCGGTTCGCCGTCGAGTCGGAAATGCGTCTGCTGGCCGATGACGACCAGGTCGGCCCGCTGGGCTTCGCGCGTCAGTTGTTCCACGGGCAGGCCCACGTCCACCAGTCCCTGGCAGGGGATTCCCTCCTGCTGGCACCGCCGGCGGAACTGTTCCACGGCCGCCTCGATGGTGACGCGGGCTTCCTGGAGTCGTGTTTCTTCCAACTCCAGCTTGAACGCCCCGCCGCCGATGGGCACCGGCTCCGGAGCGCAGATTTCCGGCTCGTCGATCACGCCCAGACCCGTTAGCGAAGCCTGCACTTGCTTGGCCCAGCGCAGCGCCAGCTCCGTGGCTCGTTCACAATAAGGGCTCCCATCCAAAGCAACCAGAATCCTGCGTAACATGGCTGGCTCCTTGCAATGTGCATCGGCTTTCGCTTCCGGTCCGGCAGCTCTCCGACGCTGCGTCTCTTCCTGGAAACAATCTATCACAGCCGGATGCCGAAGGAACAGGCGGCCTCAACCAGGGAACAACGCCCATCCGGCAAACACCGGAGAGCCCCTGGGCCAGAAGGCTTCAGCACGGTGGCAGCTTGCTACTTTGGCCGCGGGCTGTTGGCCGAAGAAGGCTGCTGCTTGTGCCAGAAAGCGGCCGAAAGGGCGATGCCCAGCAACGAAAGATGCGGCTCGCACCGGGCACTTGGGTCCAGCAGCTTCGCCACGGCTGGGGCCGCTCCGCCGGTAAGCACCACCCGGGCTTGTTGCCCTGCTGGGACCAGCCGTGCGATTAGCTCGCGTACTGCGCCCACGGCCCCCCAGTATAGTCCGGATCGGATGGCCGAAACCGTGTCGGTGCCCAGGGCCGCCGGGGGCTGGTCCAGTTGGTCCATGGGCACCAGCGGCAGCAGGTCGGTAAAGTGTTCCAGCGCCTGGGCCGACATGGCCACCCCGGGCAGAATCGCTCCGCCGCGGAACTCCCCCGCGGCCGATACGTAATCGACCGTAATCGCCGTGCCCAAATCGACCACCACCAGGGGGTCACCTTGCGGGACCAGGTGCCGGGCGGCAAGGGCAGTGAGCAAGCGGTCGATTCCCACGTAATCGGGCTGGGGGAGCTTGACTTCCAGCGGCAGCAGTTCGTGATTGAGCAGCAACAGGGGGTCATCCGGGCGGTGTTCGCCCAGGAACTGCACCAGGTCGGCCAGGTAATGCCGCTGCACGCTGGCCAGATGCCAGGGAGTGCCGGAGGGAACGTGCTCCCGGAGCCAGGCAAGCAGCGTGTCCCAATCCCCCGGACGCAATGCCAACGGAGCAACCGGAGCGGGAGCTTCCCGGTCAGGGGCCACCTGAGGCGGTTGGGGCCACAGCGCCATCTTCAGCCGCGTGTTGCCGATGTCCACGGCCACAAGCGGAAAACGGACGGCCGGAGCGGAGGCCAGGTCGATTGGGGACATGGATTGCACGGGAAGCCAAGGGAACGGAAGTCGCCTGCGGCAATCGGGGAAGTTATCCCTTATGGTGCCTGCCGGGGGCCGAAAAGCAACAGCCCCCAACCCTCGGGCCGGGGAAAGGTACCTCGCAGATGCCCCCAGCCGAAAAGCCCCACACCCGGCACTACCCGTTTGACACCCAAGGACCACGCCTGGTCGATGTCCGGTTGCTTGCTGGTCAGGACGGCCAGCGGAATGGCCGCTTCGAAGCTCCAAGCCTCTTTCCGGCGATCCACGGCCACGAACCAGGAAGGATTCCAGTTGACCGCTCCCCAGCAATCTTCCCGGGCACGTCCCCGATGGTCCACGGCGAAGTGGAACCAGGTACTATGGTCTCCGTCCAGGTCCAAAAACCACTCAACACGGTCGTGACCTTGCAGTGCTGCATCGCGGGGACCTGGTCGAGGAGGCGTTTCGTTCGGGGATGGACCGGCCGCCGCCCAAAGCCGACACGTGCCGGCGACGTAGAGGAACTGTTCGTCCCGGGCAAAGCGAATTACCGCGGCCGGCTCTTGCTTGCCGAGCCGCGGGTGGGTCAGCACCACCTTGCCCGCCTGTTGCCAGAACGGTTCGTCCAGTTTGCCGTCCAGAAAAGGTTTCTTCTGCACGTGCAGGCAGCGGGCAATCCGGGCCGGAGGAGGCCCCTGGCCCAAGAGCACCCAGCGGCGGTGCACGGCCGCTTCGGCCCAGGCGTCCTGGCCTGTTCGTTGCACCACTTCCTGCAAATGGCGCAAGGCGAGCGTGCGTTCCCCGCGTTGGGCGGCCAACGATGCGGCCAACAATTGCACCGGGCCGCTGCGGGCAACCTGCGGGGTGTGGCGCCCGAGCCAGGCGATCCATCTTGCGGCCTGTTTGCGGCGCAGCTCGGCGGGCCGAAGCAGCCGCTTGCCCTGGAGCAAGGCGCCTGGAGCGGTGTTTTCCCCGGCCGGGGCAACCTGCGCCAGCGAAGAAGCCGGTAGCCCGGTGTGGAGCCCTCCGGCTTGAGCCGGCTCGCTCCCGGCCCAGTAGCAGGCCAGCCATCGGGCCGCCGCAGGAGCCAGCCGCGAACGAGGGTGGTTTTCCACCAGCAGTTCCAGCACCTGGGCTGCGGTGGCCCATTGCCCCTGGCCAGCGGAAGCCATACCAAACTGGTAGAGCAAATGGGCTCGATCCTCTTCCGGCACGCCTTCCAGCAGGGAATCGAGTCCGGCCAGTGCACGGTCCGGGGGAATATGCCCTCCGGCTAGCAATGCCCAGGCGTTCCGATAGCGCTGGGCGGCCAGGAGCCGTTCCGGTCCGAGGGTTTCCTGCCGCATCAGCAGCCGCCGGGCCTCGCCCCCGCGATAGAGCACCACCTGGGACATCAGTCCCGCGGTAGCCGCCTGCCGGGGCAGTTGGGAATCAATCAAGCGAAACTGCCAGCTTTCCGGCGTGGGTATTTCCTGCGGGGTAACGACCAATCGGGCCGTGCCGACCACTTGTCGCAGGGAACGGCCGAATTGCCGTGCGAATTGGAAAGTGGTCACCTGCACCTGGCCTTTTCGGCCCGAGGGCAGCACACCCCAGAGCTTTTTCACCCGCCAGGGCTTGAACCCCAATTGGACCAGTTCCGGGGGCCAGGTAGTCGGGTCGGCCGCCTGGCGGACGGCTTGTTGCACCAGCCGGTTTAGCAACACCGCGCCCGGCTGACTGCGGTGGGGCACTGCGGCATGGGTAAGCACGACCTCGGGTCGCCATTGGAGAATCTGCCGCAATAGATACTGCTGAAGCTCTTGGCGATGCCGCCCGTCGTGCACGGCTGCCCAGAGCCGTTCCAGGCTCTTTTCATCGGGAGCCACGTCCGGCTGCGGGAGCGGGAATCCCCAGGGCGAATGGACTTCGGCCACACCCAGATGCAGCAACGCCTGGCGGCAGCGGAAAGAGTGCTGGCTATCCCAAGGGCGTCCCCAAGCATCGCGGCGGGTGATAAGCGAGACGGCCGTCAGGTAGCCCTGGTCAGCGGCCAGCCAGGCCAGGGCTTCCCAAGGGACGGCTTCGGCGGCAAGCCATGCTCCCCAAAGAGCCGCCCGTTTGCCGCCGCTTCGCTGCACTTGCCAGGAACGGCCACCATCGGGAGTGGAAAGCACGGTGCCCAAGGCTCCCACGGCCCAGCCCCGCCCCGAGTCGGTAAAGCTCAGGGCGTGAATCGGCACCGAGACGCCTGTGGGCCAAAGCTGCCAGGAGCGACCACCGTCGGGCGAATGGAACACCACGGTGCCGGGAGAGCCAGCCAGCCAGAGCTTGGGACCGCGAGCGGCCAGGGCAAGAAAATCCATCTGGGCGGCCACGGGGCCCAGGCTGCCAAGTGAAACCACCTGCCAGGACCGGCCCTGGTCGGTGCTTCGGGCCAGCAGCCCACCGGAACCGGCAAGCCACAACGTGCCCTGTCCATCGTCGGCGATGGTCCGCACGCGACGAAGCCCAAACCCGGGCGCATCGCTGGGACGGAGCACCCCCTGGTGCAAAACAGCCAGACGGCCTGTCTGGTCGGCCAGAACCGCTTGCTGGGGCGAGGCCAACCAGGCCGCTTGCCAGTAGCCGGAGACTTCGCCCGGAACCGGGGCCCAACTCCGGCCTCCGTCGCCGGTGCGGAGCAGCCCGGTGGGAGCCAGCGGCGAAGGCACGCAGGCGGCCAGGCCGCGCCGGGAATCGAAAAACCGCAGGGCCAGCACACCGGGCAGCGCCCCGCCACGCTGCTGCCAACTGCGGCCCGAGTCCTCAGTGTACCACACCCGTCCGCGGGTAAACTCCAGCCCGGGCAGCGCTTCGGCCGTGGCTACCCAGCCTCGCCGAGTGTCCAGAAAGCTCACGGCGGTAATCTGCCCTGACTCGGGCAACCGCAGCAGTTGCCACCGCTGGCCGCCGCTGGTAGTGCGCCACAGTGTTCCCAAGTCCCCGGCGGCCCAGCCGTGCCGGGAATCGACAAACACCACCTGTTCCAGCGGGGCGGTTTGAGCCAGCGGGGAGGGCACGGCGGGAGCGGAAGTCCGCATCGGTTGGGCCAGGGCAAGCCGTGTCTCCGGCAGTCCTCCGGCGGCCACGAACCAGAGCAGCAGCCAAACCGCCCCTGGGAAACCACCGCGACCAGAGCGAATCATCCACAAGCATCCTTGCCGCAAGCGGAGAGGCACCTGCCCACTGGGCTTGGTTCGGCCCAAAGCCCCGGGAGTGCCGGAAACCCACAAAGGGTAAACATTTACCAGAAAAACCGCCTCGGGCGAAAGTCCGAATCGTTCCGGCTATGCTTGCCCAAGGCCGGAAGCTCAACCGCTGGGGCACTTCGGGCCGAAGCCAACTGCTGGAACCGTGTGTCCTGGTCCTCCAGTGTGCCGTCCCCTATGACTCGCCCCGTTCCATCCGCCGCAAGCCCCGCTGCCCAGCCACGCCGCCGGGCCGCCCAGGAGAGCTTCCCGCGCTCCTTGGGCCCCTGGCTGTTGGTGGCTCCGGTGGCCCAAGGACGGCTTTGCCGGCTGTTTGCCGCTCGAGCGGCGGATGCCCCCGCCGGAGAGGGGGCTCCCTACGTCATCAAGCAATTGCGGCCCCGCTGGGAGCTCGATGCCGAAAAACGCCAGTGCTTGCAGCGGGAAGCGCTACTTGGCCAGCAGCTCAACCACCCGCATCTGCTGCCCGTGCTGGCCCATCACTTGCATCGCTCGCCCTACTACCTGGTACTGCCGCGATTGCCGGGCACGACGCTGCGGCACTTCTTGAAACAGCGGCGCCGCGTAAGCACGGCCACCGCGCTGAGCGTGGCCCGGCAGGTGGCTCAAGCCCTGGCCGCCCTGGAAGAAAACGGCTGGATGCACGGGGATGTGAAACCGGCCAACGTCATGCTTTCGCCCAGCGGCCACGTCACTCTGCTGGACCTGGGCTACGCCCGGCGGCTGGACGAACAAGGCTGGCAGTTGGACCGGCCGCTGGTGGGCACCCCGTATTACATGGCCCCGGAGATGTTCACTTCCCGGTTGAAAGTGGACATTCGGGCCGATTTCTACAGTCTGGGCGCGTTGCTCTACGAATTGATTTCAGGCGTGCGCCCCTTTGCCGGCCCGCAGCTCTCCCAAGTGGTTACCCAGCACCTGACCCAGGCCCCGCGGCCCATTCGCCATCTGGTGCCCTGGCTTCCCCGGCCGGTGGCCGAGCTGATTCACCGGCTGCTGGCCAAAGATCCGCTTCGTCGCCCGCAGAGTGGCGCCGAGCTGGTGCAGCGGCTGGTTCGCCTGGAAGTGCAGTTCTTCGATCAGCGCCAGCCGCTGTGAAACCCGGGGGTGCCACCGCCTGGGGGGAGTGTCCCCGGAAAAGCCCAACAGGCTCCAAGAGCCGGAGACAACGCCAAACTTTCCCGCTGACAGGCGTAGTCTCCCTCCGGGGGTGAGATGCGATTTACGTAGCGTGTTGGGACGGCTTTTGTCCCCCGGGGCCTAACCCCAATCGCTGGCCCTGGTAACTGGTTCGGGTGCGTTCGACCCATTCCGGATGGTCCAGATACCAGCGAATCGTCTGCTCCAGGCCGTCTTCCAGCGTCGTTTCGGGCTGCCAGTGGAGGAGCTGCCAGCTTTGGGCCGAAGCGAGCGCGTAGCGGAAATCGTGCCCAGGCCGGTCCGAAACGAAGCGAATCAGGTGCTCGTAACGCTCGCCGTTGGGTCGAGGGCGAATCCGGTCCAGCAGTCGGCACACGCTGCGGACGATTTCCAGGTTGCTCCGCTCGCAGCCGGAACCCAAGTGATACACCCGGCCCGGCTCGCCCCGAGAAAGGACGGCTCCCAGCCCGCGGGCGGTGTCGTGCACGTGAATCCATTCCCTGACGTTTTCCCCGCTGCCGTAAACCGGCAGCGGTTGTTCGTCCAGGGCGCGCAGGATCATCAGCGGCACCAGTTTTTCGGGAAACTGGCGCGGCCCGTAGTTGTTGCAAGCCCGCACCAGCACGACCGGCAGCCCGTAGGTGGCCAGAAAACTCTGGACCACGTGGTCCGCGGCGGCCTTGCTGGCTGCGTAGGGAGAGTTGGGCCGCAGAGGGTCCTCCGTGCCGAAATGCCCTTGGGGCCCCAGGCTGCCGTACACCTCGTCGGTGGACATGTGCACAAAGCGAAACCGGCGACGTTGCGGCTGGGGCAGCGCGGACCAGTACCGCAGCACTTCTTCCAGCAGGCGTGCGGTGCCCAACGTGTTGGCGGCCACAAACTGGCTTGGCGCGTCGATGGAGCGGTCCACGTGCGTAAGTGCCGCCAGATGCACAACAGCCCCGACCTGGTGCTCGGCCAGCACTTGCCGGACTAGGGACTGGTCGGCCACATCGCCGCGAACAAAGCAGAACCGCGGGCTGTGGCGAGCCGGTTCCAGATTGGCTTCCAGCCCGGCGTAATCCAACCGGTCCAGCACCACCACCGGGTCCGGGATGTTGGCCAGCAGCCAATCGACCAGGTGGCTTCCGATGAATCCGGCTCCGCCGGTTACCAGCACAGCGGGCATGGCACGTCCTGACTTCCCCGAAAGGCAAGCCCCTTCGGCCTCCGGCGGCCACACGGCCCGCCGACGGCAAGGGTCAGCTTACGGGGATTGTGCCACCAGGGGAAGCGCGGCTTGGCGCTGCGGCTCGGCGGCCGATTCTTTCTCCGGCACGTATTTCCATCCCAGCACCAGCCACCCCTCCTTGCTGGAAAGATGAACCAACTGGAGTTGGCCTCGGGTTTGCCGCTGCTGGGGGTCCTGGAGCACGATGGGTTCGTGCAGCAGCTCGGGGCCGAAGACGCGCTGGAACCGCTTCTGCAACTGGCGTTGCAAAGCCACTTCGGAACCGCTCAGTTGCGTCTTGGGCGTGGCCCCGGGCGGCAGAGCCTGGATGGGACCTACCCGCACGGCTTTGGGTTTCCCCTGTTCCTGGACGATGCGGTAGTGGACCGACACGGTCATCGCCTGACGCCGCTTGCCGAACTGCCGGCCGCGAATCAGCACGCGGAACTGGTTGCGGGCAAACTGCACGATGATTGGTGCCCGGGAAGCAAAGGTGATCTGCCAGTCCTTCTCTTCCTCGTCCTCCGGAGGCGGCGGGAGCAGGTCCCCCCAGCGCTGCTGAAGGTCCTCCCGCTTGAGCGTCCGACCGGCAAAGACCCACTGGAACGTGTTGTTCAGCAGCGCCTGATGCACCTTCACCACCACGTCGGCTCCCGCGGGGCTAGCCGGCGGCGGCACCCGGGTGGGAGCCAGATCGAACCGCTGCTGTCGGGCAACGAAAAACAACCGCCGCGTGCTGGTGGCCGTCTGCACCAGCGGCAGGGCGTTGTATTCTTTTTCAAGCGGCTGGAGCAAATCTTGCTGCAAACGCTGGTTCACTTCGGCCAACTGTTCCTCGCCGCGCCGGTCGATTCTTCGGGCGATGCGGCGGCGGGCTTTCGATTCCGCTTCGGCCCTGGCCGCCGGCAGCCGCTTTTGCACCTGGTTCCAGACAATCCGCTGAATCAGCCCGCAGTTGCAACCGCCGGTCGAAACCGAGTAGGGACGGTTGTGGGCCTGCACGTCCACTTGGGACTCCAAAGCTTCCACGCCGCGGCTTTTCACCAGCAAGGGCTTGCGAGCGCGGAACTCGGTCCGCGAGCGGCTGAAGACCCGCACCTTACGCTGGTAGCTGGTCGTGCGAGCGGTGATCTCCCCTTCGACCAGGGCGAGCAACCGACCCTGACGCACCGAAGGAACCAACCCCAACTGCGCGTGAGCCCGAAACACCCCCCGACCCCTTACGGCTGCTCCCAGAATGGTTTCCCGGATTTCCACTTCCTCCGGTTCCGGATCCACCAGAAGCGCCCGGAACATCTGCTGGTCCACTTCCACCCATGCCCCCGGGGCGGTGAATCGCCGCCGCAAAGCCAGTTGCAGCGTGGGAGCCAGCTTGTGCTCTTCGAGCCAAAGCAGGGTGGCCACAATCCGGCGGTGTTCGGCAAAGGACAACTTTTCCGGCGGCCGAGCAGCCAACTGCCGCAGCTCCTGCAGCCGCTTGCGATACTCGGCGGCGAGCTGCTTGGGAACCGAAAGCCCTTGGGCCTGTTGCACTAGTTCCGGCAAGGGTCTGTCGGCCTGGCGGAGCCGAGCCAGCCACATCTTCAGCGCCGCCCGTACCCGGCCAAACGGCTTGAGACGCAGCCCCGAGTCTTTTCCTTCGTAGCGCCGAAGCACTCGGGCCACCACGTCTGGGTCGGCTTGGGGACCCAAGACCAATTGGGGTACCAAGTCCTCAGTGGCCAGGATGCGGTGCCAGGCTTGCTCGTGAGGAGACCCTTGCAGCCAGCGAGCCAGTTCATCGAACTCGGAGTGCTGACCGTAAGCTATTGTGCTAGAAAGAGTTACTACTAAAGCCGCAACAATCCTCCAAGACTTGGTCCCCTCCATGCGTCGGCTCCCTGTCAGAAATAGGAGTTTTCTCAACCGCAGGCCCTTTTCGCCGAGGGCAAGAGGATATAAGCTGCCGATTCTTTCGCAGGCTTTACAAATAGTCTAGCCTGCGTAACCTGTCCGTTTTCCTGTTCAATGACTTTGCACACACCGCCTCCTAGGTCACCCGGGTAGCCACGACTTTAACAGCCTGGGTTTAGGCGGGCAAGACAAACTCGGAAAAAACCGTCGTCTGTGCGGCCTGGGAAAAGCAAGCCGAAGCGGCGCTACGTCGGCCGCGCGTTACCCCTTGGCACCTGGACAGATAGAGGAGAGCTGGAACGATGCAACGTTGCTTTCTCCCGCCGGAAAGAGCAACCGGGCTTTGGTGTGGCCTGATGGCAGTCTGGCTGATCTTGGGAACCTTCGGAACCGTGGGCTGGACGGCGATGCCTGCGACCCGAGGGCCGCTGGTGGCTCCTCCGGTTACCGGTTCCGGGGAGCAGGTGACGGTTCCGTGGCTGGAGGATTACAGCCAGGCGCGACACCAGGCGGTCCGGGAGAGAAAACTGCTGTTGATTCTGTTTGTCGATCCGGCCGAACAAGTGGCCGCGGCCAGGTTCGTGCAAGAGGAAGTGCCCGAAGCGGTCAGGCCGCGGGACCTGGAACGCTACGTCTGGCTGAAACTGCCGCTGGATGCCGAAGTGACCGAGAAAGGAAAGCGTTTTCGGTTGCTGGAGCACGGGGCCTTCCAGCACATGTACGGGCGGCAAGGGGTGGCCATTGTGGACTATGCCCATGTGGACGCCCCCTACTACGGTCACGTGGTCAGTTGTTTTCCATTCGACCCGGGCAAGCTGCTCACCGGCTGGGCTTTTCGCGTCGTGTTGGACCTGCCGCCGGGCACGCTGACGCAACGAACCATGATCTACGCGGTTCGCACACACCCGGAACGGCCAGCCAGCACCCAAGGACAATTGAGCCCCATCTTGATGGAAGAAGCCCAATCTCACTCCGCTTACCAGGCGAAGATTCAGATTCAAGGACACCACAACTGGGAAACCCGGTTCCACCGCATTAACGGCCGTTTGGGCGGAGGACTGTTGTGCCAGGAGGTGGTGGCCGAGAGCTGGGCCGGCATGGAACTGGTCAAGGCGGCCGAAGACTGCGTGCACGCCTGGCGGCAATCTTCCGGACACTGGAACGCCGTCCGCCGCCGCCACCGGCTCTACGGCTACGACATCTGTCGCGGGAACAACGGGGTATGGTACGCCACGGGCCTGTTTGCGGATTGAAAGTTGGGCTTCAGCCGGACCAGCCGTTGCGGGCCACTTCTTCCGGCGTAATCACTTCCTGGTGGAGTACGGAAGCGACCAAAGCGGCAGAGGCGCCAGCCTGTTCCAGTTGGTGAAGCTCTCCGGCCGAAGCCACTCCCCCGCCGAGTACGGCACGCAGCTCGGGCCACCGGCGGCGCAGGCGATGGAACAGCGGCAAGGTGCTCACGCCCTCGCCCCGACCTACGTCGGCCAAATCCAGCAGGATGAGTTGGTCGATTCCGGCCCGGCGGACCTGAGCCACAATGGCTGCCGGTTCGGACGGCCAGGCAAAGCCGCCCAAGGGACGCCCGTTACGCAGATCAAGGCTGAAGACCAGATGCTGCCGGGGCCAGCAGTGGCCGACGTTACGAAGTTCTTCCGGAGAGTTGAAGGTTTCCAGGGCCAGGATCAGCCGAGGCGGGGGATCAAGCGCGGCCAAACGCCCGGCGGCCTGGTTCAGTTCCTCGGCGTTGCGCAGACCCAGGTCGAGCCACAGACGGGACATGCAGCGATGCAGTCGAGCGTATAGCGACCAGTGACGTTTGCCCTCCTCGATAGCATCCAAATCGGCCACGTAGAGGTGGCGCAGCCCCCAGTGGTCCCGATACCACTGTGCCAAGGCGCAAGGGTCGCTTTGCGGCTCCAGGGGCCGGTAACACTTTCTGTGGCCACCCACGGCGCGGACAGCGCTCCCCGCCCGTAGGTCCAGCACCGGGATGAGAAACATGGGCCGGTGCGGCCTATTCTTCGAACTCGTCCTCGACGCTCTTTTTCTTGTAGATGGGCGAGTAGCGGTAATAGACTTCCAGCGTCATGCAGCTCAAGCAGGTGACGAAATGCCGTCCGCCGGCTTCGTTGGCATGCCCGCCATCGAAGTACCAGCTACCGGCTTCGTGTCCTTCTTTTTCCTGCGTTTCTACGAGCCAGGGGCGCATTTTTCGGTTCCACTGTTCCCATTCTTCGCCACCGTAGTGGTGCAGCACTTGGGCAGCGTAGTAGTAGAAATAGGGATTGCGTTTCTGGCGGTCTTGCAATTTCAGCAAGGCTTCTACGCCGCGTTGCAACGCCGGTTCCTCGTGTTTCCAGCCGGTGTACATGCGGCACAGCAGACCGACGGCCGTGGTGGCCGGTCCCCGACCGGGACTGGTGTAGCCGTAGTAAGCCCCGCTGTCGGTCTGCACGCTGTTGAGGAATTGAATTGCTCCTTGAATCGTCTTCGGGGGAATGGCCAGATAGGCCATGTGTCCACTCTTGAGGGCCATGAATTGCCAGCCGACCACGGAAGTATCACCTGGTGAGCGAGGTTGGTACCGCCACCCTCCGCCTACCGGGTCCTGGGCGTAGCAGATGAAGTTGATGGCCGCTTGGGCAGGCCCACGCAAGCTGCGGTCCCGCGTCAGGGCGTAGGCTTCGCACACGGCAATGGTACAAATACCATGAGAGTACATGTTGCCCCCTGGTTCGTGCCAACTGCCGGTCCGCTTGTTCATTCGGGAAAGCAGGTAGTAGAGCCCTCTGCGGACCACGTTCTTGTACTTGCCTTTTTTGTGTGTGTGCCCAGCTCCAACATAACACATCAAGGCCAGGCCGGTGGCTCCATTGTAAGCGTCCCGAAGCCGGCCGGGATCTTTCCCGTTGGGATGGTTGGCCAAACGGTGATCGAAACTCCACGCGCCGTTGGGCAATTGGTGTCTGGCGAGCCATTTCAGCGCCCGGGCCACGGCCTCTTCGGTATCTTTACCTCCCCCTCCGGCAACCGCGGCTCGTAGCCGGGATTTGGCACTGCCGCGCCCAGAAAGTGCATTGCCGTTAACCGTCCCGATCCGGTCGGTGAGGTTGTCGGCCATCACCTTGATGTCGCCAAAGTCGTTCAGTTTCATGTCCAGTTTGGCGGCGGTGTCGTCGTTGAAGTTCGACACGTCCACCACTTCGGCCTGTTCTACTTCGGTGTCCACCGTGGCTTCCACCGTCTCGGTCAGGTCGAGCGGTTCAGGTGGCTCCAGCTCCTCGAACTCTTCCTCAATGTCCTCCACCGATTCTTCGTCCGTATTCAGGGCGCTCAGGGCCGCCTGAAAAGAGTTCTCCGACGGGATAACCATCAGGGCCAGCACGATCAGCACCAGCGCATGCACCAGCATGCTGATAAGCCAACTGGGAGCCATGATGACCAGCTCCCGCCAGGTGCGGCTTGGGGGTTCTTCTTCGATCCCAAGCAGCGGAACCGAAGATTTCGCCACCGCTTGAGCTCGGGCCGGCTGGACCGGTGCGGCCTTCGGGGGGGACGGCGCCTTAGCCTTGGGCACTCCGGCTGCCTTGGCCACCTTACGCGGCGCAACCGGCGTGTTGCTCGATCTGTTCCCGTTGCCCGTTGCTGGGGGCTGCTGCTGGGAAGAGATCACCGAGGAATTGGAAGAAGAAGATTCCGATCCGGGAGCAGGCAGGGCCATGATGCAGACTCCAAAGGTCTGGCGAAAAGGTGGTCCAACGGAGGTGACACACTGGGTGGAAAGGGCGCTGCAAAGGGCAGAAATGCCCGATTTAGCACCCACTTACACAATGTATCGACAAATCGGCCCCGTGCCAAACCAATTTGGAGATTTTCCCGGCTTCGTTTTCGCTGCAACCGGCCCAGGCTATTCCCGGCTCATCGCCAAAAAGCCGGAGTTGCCTTGGTAAAAACTTGCAGAAATGTGTAACAAAAACGCTACGGTTTGGATTGACAGTTCCGTTTACGGCGGGTTGCCGGAACCGGCACTACCATCGGCGGCACTTTCCGATGCCGGGCCGATTCCCAGCAACCGCTTCACCTCCCGCTCGATCCCTGAGAGCACCTCCAGGTCGCTCGGGTGGGGCGAATCCAGCGCCGGACGCAGCCGGATGGGCACATCATCCATGCGGTAAACCGTGCCGGGCACGTTGATACCGTAAACGGCCGTGTGAAACGCCACGGTGGCCCCCCGGGTGGTGGGGGTGGGCTGAGGGTCCAGAGCCACGTAGGGAATTCGGGCCAGATGCTCTCGCGCCCGCTGGCTGAAGTTGGCCATCGGGTCGCTGGCCACGATCAGGGCCGCGTCCACCTCTCCCCGGGCCAGCAGGTCCGTGGTGGTGTATTCGCCAGGGTTGAACCGCGGATAGCCCCGCGAGAGGTTCACCCCGAACGGAAACCCGGTTCGCCAGGCCACCACATTGTCCGCTCCGGTTACGTTGCCGTGTCCCCGGTTGGGCTTGCAAACAAACCGGGTGTGCCGATTCATGTCGCGAGCCAAGGCCAGCAGGGCTTCGCTGTTGAGGTGTTTCCCACGGGTCATGGTCAGTCCCATGCCGAAGAAAATCGCCCCGAAGCGAGCCCGTTTCATCCGCTCCATCAGGTCCTGCCACACCGAAAGCTCCACGCCGGTTTGCTCCAGCACGGTTTGGGCGTCTGGCACGAACCCTCGGGCCAAGGCGCGTAGGGTCCACAGCGCCTCGAAATCCCCACCTGGCTTAATCTGGATGAACAAGTCGGCCGCTTTGGCGCTTTTGGTACGCCGCACGTCCACCACCACGCAGGTGCGATCCTTACGGCCCCGGGGGACGAACATCCCTTTGGGCATCAGGCTGTAGCGGGTAAAGTGCCGCGGGTGGCTTTCGGCCGGGTTGGACCCCCAGAAGATAATCAAATCCCCCCGGTGGCGCACTTCGCCCAGCGTGCAGGTCACTTCGCCCACGTCCTGGAACGCCATCCCCGACGGTCCGTGGCACACGCTGGTGGTGGTGTCCACCGTGCCGCCGATCCAGTCAGCAATACTAACGGCCACCCGTTGGGCTTCGCAGGTGGTGTCGCTCAGGCCGTAGATGACCGGATAACGGGCTTCGACCAGGATTTGGGCAGCCAGCCGGATTCCTTCTTCCACCGGAGCGGGCTCGCCGCGGATTAGGCAGCTTGGTCCCTGGTGGCCCTGGTGGTTCAGAAACCAGGCTTTGCCCAGCACGCAGGCCCGTTTGGCTTCGACGATTCGGTCGTCCTGCACCTTGAGCGTGATGTCGTCGCAGACGCAGCCGCAGAAGGTGCACGTGGCGTCCTCGACCACTTTCAAAGGAGAGTCGGAATCCGTTTTCGGGGCGGTGTGTGCAGTGCTCATGGCAGGCCGAAACTTGAAGTTACGTTGCCGCGTGTCACAAAACCCTCCGGCGTCGCTCCCATCCTTCGGGGTGGCGTCCGCGGCCGGAAGTTTTGGAGCAGCCTCTTGGAAAAACACGCCTTCGTCGAACGGATGCGACGCGTTTCATTGTAAACGCCCGCGGCCCCGGGCAACAGCACGCTCCGGCAAGAGGGAACTGCGTGCCAAGCCTTGGCCGGCAAAGTATAACGGAACTGCGATTGGGTTGCCCCGTGGTTGCGAAAGTTGGCTCTGCTGATGCTCCAACGCTATCTGCTGCTGTGGCTTGTCTTGCTATGCGGGCTGGCTTTGCTCTGGCCGGTGCTGGTCCAGCGGGTGGGATTGGCCGAACAGGCCACCTGGAACTGGGACCCGTTCCTGCTCTCCCGGCCCGCTTTGCCCTGGCTGTTTGCCGCGGTGATGTTCTGCCTGGGCTGTCTTCTGCCTCGGGACGAACTGGCCCAGGTGCTTCGCCGTTGGCCGCAAGTGGTCGGGGGCACGGCCGTGCAGTACACCGTCATGCCCCTGGCTGCCTGGGGATTGGCCAAGGCGATGCAGTTGCCCCAGGAACTGCAAATAGGCGTGGTGCTGGTAGGCTGCGTGCCGGGAGCGATGGCTTCCAACGTGCTGACCCTGGCGGCCCGGGGCAACGTGAGCTACTCGGTCAGTTTGACCACGTCGGCCACGCTGCTTTCCCCGGCGGTGGTGCCATTGATTCTCTACTTGGTATTCCGCCAGGGGCACGCGGCCGCCGGGGTGTTGGCCCGGCAGGCGTTCTGGGTGTTGGTTACCCAGGTGGTAGGGCCGGTGCTTTTGGGGCACCTGCTGGCTCGGGCCTGGGCTCCGCTGGATCGCTGGGCCAGGCGTTGGGGCGGCACGGTAGCCAACCTGGCAATCCTGTGGATTATTGCCTATGTGGTGGCGGCCAATCGGGAGCGGCTACTGCTGTGGGAAGCCCAACTCTGGACCACGCTGTTTGGTCTGAACGTGATTGGCTACCTGGGCGGCGCGCTGGGAGGCTGGCTCCTCCGGCTCCCTCAGCCCATGCAGCGGGCGCTGGTGCTGGAAATCGGCATGCAAAACGCCGGTTTGGGAACGGTGCTGGCCGCCCAACTCTTCCCCCAGCAAGCGGCCATCCAGTTGCCGCCGGCGCTTTACACCTTCGGCTGCATGTTCACCGGCACGGTTCTGGCAGCGTACTGGGGCAGCCGCGCCAGGGCTTCCCAAGCGGAACCCGTTCCCACGGCCGACGAGCCGGCGACGGAAAGCCAAGGCGGATACTAACGGGTCACAAAACCCTCTGGTCTTGCTCCAATCCTCGCGTGTGGCGCTTGCGGCCGGACGTTTTGTGGCAACCAGTCAATCGATTCCTTGCTCCGCCGTTTCCTTCCCCGTGTCTGCGCTCTTCCGGAAGGCCTGACGGACCGGACTGAAGCGGCGGCACTGTCTCAAGTTGTATCCGGTCCGGCAATCTGCTGTTTGACAACAAGCTTCTGCCAGACGGGAAGCTGCGCCCCCGGGTCCGCATCGTGCCCCGCAGAAAATGAAAGCGGCGCGCCGGAACTCCGGCCGGAAAAATCGGCACGGCTGCTTGCTTTTGCGCCAAAATAAACGAAACTTAGGAGAGAAACGAAAAAAGGGATTGTTCCGTTTGTGCCACGCCCACGGATCGGGGCGGTTGTAACGCTCGTAAGTCTTTTCCGATCCCTGGGAGCACGGTATGACGAGCTGCTTTCGGGCGTGGATTGTCGCGGCTGCGGTAGTTCTGGGCACGGCGGTTTCCAGCGGGCGGGCCGAAGAACCGGCCGAGCAGGTCCGCCGAGCGAACTTCATCCAGATTCGGCCCACCCGGCTCTATCGGCTTATCTTTCGCCGCCCCCGAGATGCTTCGCGTTTCTATCACTTGCTGGGGCACCGCGAGTCGGCTCAGTTCCCCGCGGCAAGCGCCATGCCCCGGGTCAAGCTTCCCGCCCAGGGGGCTGCACTTCGCTGGACCCCCGGCTCCCAAGCCCGATGCTCGCCGCAGCGTGGAACCTGACCCGGCCCTGTTTGGGACGGCGAATTTCCTCCGATTCGGTAGCACGAAAAGCTCGGCTTTCCCCCGTGTGGATTATCGCGAAGGGCTGCGGTCCCGGCCGGCCGTTTGGGCTCGAAGCGGCATAACCCGCGGCGCTTGCGCTGCCAGCAGGTCGATCAACCGCGGTTGCTGCGGATCATCCAGCGTGCCCAACTGACGGACCAGTTGTTCCAGCAGGGCCTTGCGCTGGGCCGGCGAGGGCATGTCTGGTTCCCCCTGGGCCGGACCCCAGAGGATACGGGTGCCGTGGCGAGTGTGGATTTCGAACCAGGGCGGGCCAGCAGCCTGGGCGCGGGCTTGTCCGGCCGGTTTCGCGCGGGGCACCAACCGGTACAGCCCCCAGGCCAGCCAGACGTCCTGCAAAGTGTCCGCAACCGTAGCGGCTTGCTGTACCAGGGGGTCCCCCCAAGGAGTCCCAGGCGGCCCGGAAGGCCGGCTGCGGATGCCTCCGAGCCGTGGAAATCGGGACGCCTGCTCGGGCGTAAAATCTTCGGTGGGCAACAGCACCCCGTACTGGTCCACCGGAAACAACCCGCCGGGCACTTCGACCATCAGCACGGGTTTGCGGTACTGGACCCAAACCTGGACCCGGGGGCCGGCTTCCAACTGGACCCGCTCCACACAGGCGATCCAGGGATGGAGCGAAAAGGCTTCGTAGAGTTTCTTGGGCAACTGGGCATCGAGCACCGTAAGGGGTTCTTCCCAGCGGGTGTGCTCGATGACTTCCTGAACCACCGGACGGCGGATCCAGGGGGGAGGAGGCGGATGCAGGCGGATGTTTTCCGCCTGAACGCGGAAGCGGGGAGCCTGGGCCATTTGTTCGCGCAAGGTGTGGGCCACCGCCCAGAACAACAGAGCGAATCCGGCCAGGGTAGCCCCCGCGGCCAGCCACAATGTGCGCAAGCGGTTTTGGCCTTGGGCCATGAAGCGTTTCCCGCAGCAACCAGGTGGAACAAAAACTCCAGTCGCCCTGCGGTGCCATCTCAGCGCATGCCTTCCCTGGTTCGTTTATCGGCACGGCGCCGCTCGGAGGTTAAGATGCGTTTTCCAGTCAAAAGGCCACGGATTCCCCGGACCGGAGCCGGTCCTAGCTGCCGCTTTCCAGATAGAGCAATCGGCCGCAACTGGGACAGAAGACGATCCGATTGAGCCGGACTAGGCTCACCTGGTTGGGCGGCAGCTCGTGGTAGCAGCCCCCGCACATGCGTTCTTCCACCGGAGCCATGGCGTCGGCCCCTTTGGCCTGGACCAGCCGCTGGTATTTGGGGCGGAGCATCTCAGGGAGCAGGGATTCGGCCTGCTGCAATTCTTCCTCCAGGCGTTGGATATCTCCCTGGATGGTTTCGGCTTCCTGTTGCACTTCCCGGCGGATGCGTTCCAGGTCTTGCTGGGCTTTTTCCACCTGCTGGGTGGCTTCGTGGACTTGTTGTTTGAGCGAGTCGATCTTCTCCAGCGCTTCGAGAATTTCGGTTTCCAACACGCTGTTGGCCATTTCGTCGGCTTTAATCTGTTCGAGCAACAACTGGTATTCCTTGTTGTTGCTGGCTTCCTGCAACCGTTTTTTGAGCTTGGCAATCTTGTCTTCGCCTTCGCGCAGTTGTAGTTGCTTGTGGTCGGCGGCGACCTGAGCCTCTTTGGTCTGTTGGCGAAGGCGTTCTACCTGCTGCTGAAGCTGGGCCAGGTGCTGTTCTCGCGCCTGAACCAGCATCGGTCCCCGGCGGAGCCTGCCGCGCAGGTCGGCCAGTTGGCGGTGAAGAAAATGCAGGCGGGCCAGCACCTGGGCGGAAACCTTCAGTTCGTTGGCGTCCATGGGGGGATGTTGTTCCGAAACACGGGAGAGTAACGAAAAAGCCGCTGGCCAAGGCCAGCGGCTCGGGGGGTCAACCAGCCACTTGCTCGAGGAATCCCTCGAGTTGTTTGCTCCGTACAGGATGTTGCAGCTTGCGCATGGCCTTGGACTCGATCTGTCGGACCCGCTCCCGCGTGACGCGGAAGATACGGCCCACTTCTTCCAATGTATAGGTATAGCCGTCGCCCAGCCCGTAACGCAAGCGGATGATCTCCCGCTCCCGATAGGTGAGCGTCTTCAGCAGCGATTCGATTCGTGCCCGTAACAGCGCCCGGTTGGCTTCCGACAACGGGCTTTGCGTGGATCGGTCCTCGATGAACTCGCCGAAGCTGGTGTCCTCGCTCTCGCCCACCGGCCGGTCCAGACTCACCGGATGGTTGCCGATGCTGAGCACCCGCCGCACTTCCTCCACGCTGAGCTGGGCCGCTTCGGCGGCTTCTCCCGCCGTGGGCTCGCGACCCAACTGCTGCGAGAGCTGCCGGGCGGTTTGCCGCAACTTGCTCAGCACGTCGATCATGTGCACCGGAATGCGGATTGTCCGCGCCTGGTCGGCGATGGCCCGGGTAATCGCCTGCCGAATCCACCACGTGGCATAGGTGCTGAACTTGAACCCACGGCGGTATTCGTACTTGTCCACCGCCCGCATCAGTCCGGTGTTTCCTTCCTGGATTAGGTCCAGGAAGCTGAGCCCGCGGTTGCGGTACTTCTTGGCGATGGAGACGACCAACCGCAGATTACCGGCGGAGAGTTCGCGTTTGGCCTGTTCGTATTGTTCGCGGGCCTGGGCGATTCGCTCCAGCCGGCGCCGCAGACTGCGGGGAGTTTCCTGGCTGGTGCGCATCAGGTCCTGAAGCTCGCGGCGCCAGTTGGCCCGCTGGTCCTTGTCCACGCAGCCGTCGCTTGCCAGGCGGCGCTGCAAGGTTTCCATCCGTTGCAGCAGCTCTTCCAGTTGGGGAAGCAGTCCCTGCACCCGGCGGGTGCGCAGGCTCAGTTCTTCGGCCAGCTTGACCGCCCGACGTCGCCGCCGCAGCACGCGTCGCAGGGCGCGGCGGCGCTGGTCCAGCGGGAGCGTCCGGTCCAGGAACGTGGCGTAGTCCCGCTCGTTCTGCTCCAACAGCGCTTCGAGCGTGCGCAGGTTGTGCGGCATGCGGGCCAGGATCTGCTCCTTGGTCAGCCGCTCGGTCAGCGACACTTTAATCGTGCGATCAAAGGGGAGCTTCCCTTCGTGGACTTTCTTCAGTGCTTCGAACGTGGCCCGAAGCGCCACCGGGCTGGTGAGCAACACGCGGCGAAACGCCCGGCGGGTCTGCTCGATGCGGCGAGCCAGCTCGATTTCCTGCTCGCGGGTCAGCAGCGGGATTTCGGCCATCTGGCTCAGATAGAGCCGCACCGGGTCGTCGCTCCAGCGGACCTCCTCTTCCAGTTCCTTGAGCAGTTTGGGATCGGCGGCTTCCTGGGCCGGATCCGCCTTCGCTGGGGCGGATTGCCCGTTGGTCACCGGAGGGGCTTCCAGCACTTCCACCCCCCGGTCTTCCAGGGCCACCAGCAACGAATCGAACAGGTCCGGATCGGACGCCTCTTCGGGCAGCATCCGGTTCAGGTCGTCCAGGGTCAGATACCCCTGACGCCGTGCTTGTTCCAGTAGGACAGGGAGCAATTGTTCCAACATTTCCACGAGCGACCTCCTGTGCTGTGGTGCCTCGTACTGTCGATTATGCTCGGGCCTGGGCAGCCCCTTCAACGAGTCCTGCTGTCCGGCCCTCCTCACCCTTCCGTGGATGAGCGGATTCCGTCCCGGCGGCGTTTCTGTTCCAGCAACTGCTCGAACAACGCACGCTGTTGCTGTTCCTCTTGGGTCAAGGCAAGCCGCCGCTGGTTTTCCACAGCGTGGCGTTGCTGCCAACGGGTCAGGGCTCCTTGCAAAACGGTCTGGGTCCACTGGGGCAGGTCTTCCACCTGCTGAGCTTTGGCCTGGGCCGATTCGTCCAGGGCAACCAGCAGGTTTTTGACCTGTTCATCTTCGATCCAACTGAGCAGGTGCTCCACGGTCGGCTCTATTCCTTGCTGGCGAAGCGCCGCAAAGGCACGGCAGATTTCGCCGGCCAGCGGGTGTTCGTCCAGCAACGCGGTCGCCTGGCCGAGGGTTTCCCAGGCTTCTTCCGGGCGGAGCAACATCACTTCCAGCAGTTCCCGTTGCCACAGCTCCAGCCGAAGCCGCTCCGCCTGGGGGGGAGAACTGCGACGCACCGCGGTGCGTTCCGTTCCCGCCTTGCCGGCCAGTTGTCCCAGCCGGCGGCGGAGTACGGTTTCGTCCACCCGGGCTACGTGGGCCAAGCGGGTCAGCAGCCGGGCCAGGCGAATCTGGGCTTCTCCCTGGCTGCCGGAGGGACCTCGGGCCACGCGAGCCAGCACCCGCAGCACTTCGTCCAACGCGCGGCTCAGTTGCCCCGGGGTGGCTTCCGGGCCCAAGGCTTGCCGCACCAGATGGTATTTGTGTTCCAGGGCGTCGGGGGCCTGGGCCAGCAGTTCCTGCCAGGCTTCCACACCGCGTTGGAGCAGGAAATCGCAGGGGTCCAGCCCGGCCGGCAGCGTGCACACGCGCAAATCGAGCGACCCGGTGGCGAACAGCTCCAGCAGCTCCTCGCTGCGGCGGCGTCCGGCTTCGTCCCCGTCGAGCACCAGCACCACTTCGTCCACCAGCGGGCGCAGCAGCCGCAAGTGGGCTTCGGTCATGGCCGTGCCCAGCACCGCCACCACGTTCTGCTGGCCCAACTGATGGGCCATGATGCAATCGGTGTACCCTTCCACCACCACGGCCACGCCGCTGCGGCGAAGCGCGTCGCGGGCCTGGTCCAGACCAAACAGCAAACGGCTCTTGGCGAAAAGGGCCGTTTCGGGCGTGTTGACGTACTTGGCCGTCTTTTCGTCGGCGTGCTGGGGCAGAATGCGTCCGCCGAGCCCCACGGGCCGCCCTTGGGCATCGTAGATGGGGAATAACACGCGGCCGCGAAAGCGATCGTAGTGGCCGCCGCGTTCCCGGGGAGCGGCCAGTCCGGCCGCTTGGAGCAGAGCGGAATCGATTCCGGCGCGGGCGGCCTGTTGCACCAGCCAGTCCCACTGGGGCGGAGCGTAACCCAAGCGGAAACGGCGGATGCTCTCCTGGTGGATGTGGCGCTGGTGGAGATATTCCAGGGCCTCGCTTCCCGGAGGCTGAAACAGCAGCCGGTGGTACTGCTCGATGGCCCAGCGAAGCACGTCGTGCAGCTTTTGCCGGGGGTTTTCCGCCCGGGGCCCCGAACCGCGGCGGAGCGGCACCCCGGCCTGTTGGGCCAGTTGGGCCAGGGCCTCGGGAAAGGAGAGGCCTTCCATCCGCATCAGAAAACTGAACACGTCCCCACCGATGTCGCACACCCAGCACCGGAACGTCTGCCGCTGGGGATTGACTTGCAGGCTGGGCCGGGTGTCGTCGTGCCAGGGACACAACCCGACCAACAGCTTGCCCTGGCGGCGCAAAGGGATGTAGCGGCCCACCAGATCGGCAATATCAATCGCCTGGCGGACCTGCTCTTTGACTTCAAAATCGGCCCCGGATGCCACCGGATGTCCCCCTGCAAGAAAAAGCACCACCAGAACCGGCCATGTCCAGGTCCAGGTTCCCACGTTGCCCGGGACGACGCAAGTCCCCCCTTCCTCCGTGACTGACCAGCAGAATCGGCGCATCCTTGCTCCCGCAGAAAGCGAAGCGAACCGGGGCAGCTCTGCTGGGGGACGCTCGGCCACCGGGAACGGCTCGCCGGGGTCCGGCAACAGACACTTTGCCCTCAAGGGCCGGGGATTATACGCCTGAGCCTGGCGCAGCGTCAACGAAGAAAAAATCCCGCCGCCATCACCGACTGCATTTCCACGCACAAAGCCCGCCAAAAACAAAACAAAAAGCTCCACAGCAAGCGTGCTATCATCTGGCCTACCCCCATTGTTTGCCGCCCCCGGCGCGTAAAATCGGCGATGACTTCATAAGTGACTAATGGTTAACTGGTTAGGGTTAACTCCATTCCACGAACCCCAGAGGCGTGCATGGGGCATCAGAAACACGTGATGCTCTGGGTTCAGCTCCCGGCTTAACTCATTGTTGCCGTCAAGCTAGTCTGCCGGACCAAGCTTGGTCTGACGGGTATGCGCCACGAGCCGATTCTTTCCAGCCGCGCACCGGCGATTCTCATTCGGGGCCCTAATCGGGGCTCCCGGTCAGTGATGGCAGCGTTACCGTTTTCGCAGTGGCGTCTGCTCCCGTTGCCGATTCTGTTTCGGCTGTCCCCGAGCCCAAAACTCCATTGGGACACACGATCGCCATCCGGCATCGGGCAAGCATGCAGGCAGCGCTTCCATCAAGTTTATCAAGCATTGGTTTTGCCAAAGTGGCCAGTCGGGTCTAGGGGACATGAGAATCTGGCAACTGCCGGACAACCGTGGTTTCCCTGGGTGGCGTAGAACTGCAATCGCCGAACCTGGCCGAAAGGGCCATTTGTTCGTGCCGGGGGATCGGGTGTCAAACTTTGCCGGTGAGCGAAACTCTGCGGGTGGTAACTGCTTCGGCCGATATGCTAGCGGTGCGTCTGGGCCGGATTTTTCGTGATCGGAGCAACCAAATACATAGAGAGGTCCTCCGGATCGAGCCGATTTTATAGGCAAAGCCACAACGGTTCGGCCCGGACTGTGTGTAGATGGTCAGCGGGCCTCGCGGACCCTTGGCTGGGTTCGTCATGCAACCTTGACCATACGGCCGTTGGCCCTTCGCAAGGGAGGCTCGACACGTGAGAGGGACTCGCTTCTGCATCGTGGCTCTGTGCAGCCTGGCCGGTTGGGCGCTGCTGGTCGGGACCGCTTCGGCCCAAATGCCCGTGGTCTCCCCCTATGGCGTTCCGGGGGCGATGCCACCAGTCGGGCCGCAAGTGGTACCGGCGGGCACGGTTTTGGCGGGGCCTACTCCCCTGACACCCATTCCGGCCGACCAGTACTCGGACCAGGGCGAGGGGACCGCGCCGGAGTACGCCCCCTTGGAAGGCTTCGACGGCCAGACGGTTTACGGCGGGCTGTGGCGCGTGCGGTCCGATTACCTGTACATTCATCGGGAAGTTTCCGACTACGTGGCCTTCAGCCGGCGGTTGTTCGACAACGTCGGCCCGGTGGCCATCGACCGGGATTCCATCGAGTTCGAGCCGGAAAACGGATTGCGCATCGGCGTGGAACGCCGCATCGGCGACCGGGACAGCATCGAAGGAGTCTTTTACGGCGTGGAGGATTGGGACTTTCTGCACGCCCGCGAAGACCCGGCCAACCTCCTCTTTTCCGAACTGCAACTGGAACTGGGAGGTCCCGTGCCCGGGTTCGACCAGGCGTTCATTCACGAGCTGGAATATACTTCCGACTTCTACAACTTCGAGCTGAACTACTGGCACCCGCTCAAGCGGAAAATCCTCCGCACCTTCGACGTGTCGATCATGATGGGCCTGCGCTACACGGCGCTGGACGAAGAGCTTTCCTACCGCGGCCGGGCCCGGGTGTATAACAACGTGCCCACGCTCAACGTCATCCACGCCGAGATGTACACCCGCACCGAAAACGACATCTACGGCTTCCAGTTGGGCTGGCTGGTCACCGCTCCGCTGAGTTCCACCTGGATGATGCGTTGGGACGGCAAGGTGGCCGCCGGGGTCAACTTCGCCAAGCAGCACACGCGGCTGTGGGAAGACTTCACGCCCACGATTCACAACGAAGTCATCCGTAACGACGTGGCGGCCGTGGTGGGCGACTCCCTGGTGACGATCAACTGGCAGATTACCTGCAACTTCACCGTCTATGTCGGCTACCAGGTGGTGTTCATGGAGGGGGTGGCCCTCGCTCCCGAGCAGTTCAACCCCATCTTCTCCCCCTACCGCACTCCGCGGCTGGATCACAACGGTTTCCTGTTCATGCAGGCGGCCGTGGGCGGAGCCGAGATCGTTTGGTAGGACGGCTGCCCCTCTTGGTACTGAAGCGACCGCGTCCCGGGCCAGGAGCTCGGGACGTTTTTCATTGGTGGGGGTAATAGAGCGGGATAGGCTGTTTTTTCCGAGCCGCCCCGGCCGGAGCAGAAGTTGCTAGACGGTACCTGCCGTCCAGCTTACAATAATCAGGAGCTATGAGTCCTGCAATCATATCGCGTCATTCGGAGTCGTCGTCTCCGCTTTCTGGGTAGGCTCAGTGTCATGAACGAAGCTGTTCGGGCCGACTCCAATATTATTGTCAGGGCGTTCTTTTACTCCTTGGCGTTTTTGCTGGTGGCCGGCGGAATCGGTGTGGGAATCTGGTTCTGGGTTGCTTCTGCCTCCGGCGACGTGGACCAGATAACCGAGTTCGATTCCATTTCGCCGGAGCCGGTTCCTGATCCTCGTAGCGTGGTGCAAGTTCCCAAAGTTCGGTTCGTTGATGTGACCAAGGAAGCGGGGATCGACTTTGTTCACGAAAGCGGCGCAGACGGTCGGAAGCTGCTGCCGGAGATTATGACCGCCGGCGTGGCGCTGTTCGACTACGACAACGACGGGGACTTGGACATCTTCTTTGCCAATTTCGCCCCTTGGCCTTCTTCGTCCCGAGCAGCTACCGACCGGCCCACACAAGCCTTGTATCGTAACGACGGCAACTGGCGTTTTACCAATGTCACGAAGGAAGCCGGCTTGGATGTCACCATGCACGCCTTGGGCGTGGCCGTGGGCGATTATGACAACGACGGCTGGAACGACCTGTACGTTTCGGCCCTGCTGGGCGAAGCCCGCATGTTTCGCAACCTGGGCAACGGGCGGTTCGAGGACGTGACGGACCGGGTGGGGCTGCGGGCTCCGCCGGAAGAGTTCCAGACCAGTTGCGGCTTTCTCGACTACGACCGCGACGGCGACTTGGACCTGTTTGTTTGCCGCTATGTGGTCTGGAACGAGGAAATCAACGAAAGCTTGTTCTTCCGGCTGGAAAACGGCGTGCGGGGGATGGTCAACCCGCGCCAGTTCGCTGGAACCCACTGCCGCTTGTTCCGCAACGACGATGGGGTCTTCAGCGACGTTTCCCAGGAAGCCGGTATCGAAGTGAACAACTTACAGGGCAAACCGTTGGGCAAGGCTCTGGGCGTGGTGTTCCTGGACGTGAACCGCGACGGGTGGTGCGATATTGTAGTAGCCAACGATACGGTGCGCAACTTCCTGTTCCTCAACCAGCAGGACGGAACCTTCCGCGAGGTAGGGCAGGAGTATCAGGTGGCCTTCGGTCCTTATGGAATTGCCCGCTCAGGGATGGGAATCGACGCGGCCGATTTCCGTAACAACGGCACGTTAGGCATTGCCGTGGGCAATTTTTCCGGGGAAATGACCGGCTTGTTCGTCTCCAAGCCTGGCAGCCACGTTTTCAGCGACGAAGCGATGGTGGCCGGCCTGGGCGTGCCCACGACCAAACCGCTCACCTTTGGGGTTTGTTTCTTCGACTACGACCTGGACGGCTGGCTCGACTTCGCCCAGGCCAACGGGCACGTGGAGCCGGACATCGCCGCCACGGAAGAAGACCTCACCTATCCGCAGCCGCCGCAGTTGTTCTGGAACTGCGGGCCGATGAGCCGCAAGGCCCAGTGCGATTTCATCGAAGTGAAGCCGGAGGACAGCGGGCCGGACTTCTTCAAGCCCATCGTCGGGCGCGGCATTGTGGCCGGCGACCTGGACGGCGACGGCGACCTGGACGTGGTCATCACCGGCATTGGCTCCGCTCCCCGGGTGCTGCGCAACGACCAGCAGTTGGGCCATCATTGGCTGCGGCTGCACCTGGTGGGCAAGCATTGCAATCGGAACGCCTACGGGGCCGAAGTGACGCTGACGGCCGGCAAGCTGCGGCAGTGGCGCTGCGTTTCGGCCACGCGAAGTTATCTATCGCAGTGCGAGTCCACGCTCACCTTCGGACTGGGGAAATACCAGGGAGAGGTGCAACTTGAAATCACCTGGCCCTGCGGCAAGAAACAATCCCTGACCATCGACAAGCTGGACCAACTGCTGCGGATTGAGGAACCGGAGTAAGTCGCCCTCGCTTTCCCCCTGCCCCGCCGAAGCGGTTCCCGCCTGTTTCCACCTCGCTGGAGCGTTTCTCCGCCGACTGTCAGGGCCGCTTGCCCTCCCGACAATCGGAAATGCTTGGCTTTGGGGTGCAGTTTGCCATAATGGACAATCGGCGGCTTTCATTCGTCGCCCTTTGCGACTCCTTCCGCTGAATCGAGGAGGCCTGGACTGTGGACGTTCTGTCGATGTCGCTGTGGCGCAGATGGGCGTTCGTTTTGGTGGTGTTGGCTCTGGCATCGCAAGCCCAGGCCCAGCGGCGCCGTGTGCCTCCGCGGCTGACGCGAATCACCATCACCGGCGTGGTGCGTGGCGTACGCGGCACAGTCTTGCAGCTCCAAGGGGAAAACGGGCGGCCGTACCTGGTGCAGATCGGACCCCGGACCAATCTGCTGGTGGCCGGGCCTGTTCCTCCCTCGCAACTGCGTCGGGGCCAAACCGTCCGCTTTACCGCCGAAGTGGACGACAAGGGGAAAGTCCTCTCCCCGGTCAAGAAAGTAGAAGTGTTCACCGTGAGCGAACTGAACCGGCTGGGCTATCAGGTGGAAAAAGAACCCAAGGAAGACAAGCCCGGTTCCTACCTCATTGCCGGCAAGCTGACCCGGCTGAGCAAAAACGTCATGTTTGTTGCCGTGCCGGTGGGGCGTAAGACGCGCACGTTCCAGGTTCCTCTGGACCCCGGCGTGAAAGTGGAACTGGCGGTTCGCGGCCCGGTTTGGGTCCGCATGGTACGCCCCGGCTCCACCGCCCGCGTGGAGGGCCAATTCCCGCAGTTCAACCAGCAGTTGATTTATGCCGAGAAAGTGGACGTGACCCTGTCCAATCAACTGCCCGCGGCGGGGCAAGGTCGCCCGAAACGCCGCCGCAAGTAGCCGGATTTGCCGTTTTTCCGGAAAGGTCTGTTGCCGATGGCTTCTCCCCGTGTGCGCATCCCGCGCGACCAGGTTCCTCCCGGACACTCGCTGTGCGAATACTGCACGGCCAAGTGTTGCCGCTACATCGCGCTGCCGATAGATCCGCCCGAGTCGCCGCGGGAGTTCGACTACATCCGCTGGTATCTGCTGCACGAAAACATCAGCGTCTTTACCGAAGACGACGACTGGTACCTGGTCGTCCACACCCCGTGTCGCCACTTGCAGCCGGACCACCGCTGCGGCATCTACGAGACGCGCCCCCGCATCTGCCGCGAGTACTCCACCGACAACTGCGAGTACGACGACACGGACACCTACGAGCGGTATTTCGAAACCGCCCAACAGCTCGAAGAATACCAGGAAGCCGTCTGCCAGCCGCGGGGCCGGTCGATTCGCAGCCCCAAACCGCCGCTGCTGCCGGTGCTGAGCTAAAGGGGCATGCGGTCCCTCTGCCTTTGGCCGCGGGCGGAAGGCATTCCGTTTTTTGCCGCAGTTTTTCCGTCGGGGAACCATCGGGCAAACGGCCCTCCGCCCCCGGTGGCCCGCCTTGTCTCGGGGAGAGTTCCCGTTTATAGGGAAGGCACGCAAACGCCACTTGTTCCTCGTTTTGCCAGGAGCATCGCCCGCCGTGTCCCAGCGGATCAAGCCCCGCACGCTTAAGGGATTTCGCGACTACTTGCCGCAGGCCATGCTGGCCCGCGAGCAGTTGATCGACACTGCTCGGGAAGTGTACCGCAGCTACGGTTTTGCCCCGATTGACACGCCGGCGCTGGAGTACCTGGAAATCCTCACCGGAAAAGGGAGCGAGGAAACCGACAAGCAGCTCTACAAGTTCCAGGATCACGGGGGCCGCTGGGTCGGCATGCGGTTCGACCTGACCGTGCCGCTGGCCCGATTTGTCGCCCAGCACTACCAGCAACTGGGCGCTCCGATCAAGCGATACCACATCGCCCCGGTCTGGCGGGGAGAGAACACCCAACGGGGGCGCTACCGGGAGTTCGTCCAGTGCGACTTCGACACCGTGGGCACCGAAAGCCTCACGGCCGACATCGAAACCGCCCTGGTCATCCACGACCTGCTGCGGGCGTTGGGCTTTCAGCAGTTCACCATCCGCGTGAACAATCGCCGGGTGCTCAACGGGCTGCTGGAGCACCTGGGGTTGGCCGAGCAGGCCACGGCCGTGCTCCGCGCCCTGGACAAGCTGGCCAAGGCCGGCCCGCAGCCGGTGGCCGAGGAGATGGCCCGCACGGCCAGAGCCAGCCAGGAGCAAATCCAGCACGTGCTCCGCCTGGCCGAAATCCAGGGCGACTGGCACTCCGTGCTGGCCCAAGCCGAGCAACTGGTCGGCGCAAGCCAAGTGGGCCGACAGGGTATCGAGGAGCTGCGCCGATTGGGCCAGGCCGTCCAGGCGGCCGGCGTTCCTCCCCAGCGGTTGCAACTGGACTTGAGCATCGCCCGCGGACTGGACTACTACACGGGCACGATTTTCGAAACCTTTCTGGACCAGTTGCCGGGGATTGGCTCGGTCTGTTCCGGCGGGCGGTACGACAACCTGGTGGAAGTGTACAGCCCGCAGCACTTGCCCGGCGTGGGAGCTTCGCTGGGACTGGACCGGCTGCTGGCTGCGATGGAGGAACTGGGCATGTTGCCCGGCCGGGCCACTCCGGCCCACGTGTTGCTGGTCAACTTTCAGGAACAGGACCTGGAACACTATCTGGCCATCGCCGCCCGGCTGCGAGCTCAGGGGGTCCGGGTCGATCTGTACCCGGAACCGAAACGGATGGACAAGCAACTCAAGTACGCCGACCGCCGGGGCTTTCGCTTCGCTTTGATCGCCGGTCCGGACGAACTGGCCGCCGGGCACTGCCAACTAAAAGATCTGCAACAGCGCCGCAGCACCGAGTATCCTCTGGATGAAACGCTCCAGGAGCTGGCCCAGGCCATCCTGACTGCCGACGCTTAGCGGGCGGCTTGCGCCTTGCGCGGGAGCTTCCGCTCCAGCGGACAAACAAACGCTCGTAATCGGCAGCTCGCTATCGGCACTCGCGAATCGGCAATTCAGCGAGCCGCCGACTTGGAGAAGTCTTGCGTCTTGGGTCTTGCGTCTTGGGCAGGAGCTTCCGCTCCGGGCTGGAATAAACGCTGATTCTTGGAAACGGCGAGCCGCCAGCTTGAGCCGGCGGAGGACGGCACGGCCGTCAGCGATTGGGTGCTTCCGCACCGACGCAAGTAAGCGTTTATATTCGCACTCAGCGAGCCGGGGACTTTAGTCCCCGGAGGACGGCACGGCCGTCAGCCACTGGGAGCTTCCGCTCCACTGCAAGAATAAAAGTTTACTCTTGCAATCGGCTCTCCCCGGACTGAAATCTGGGACTCGCTAAGCCTGGCCCATGTGCGGAGCGAGGTCGCCGGACAACGCGCTCCAAACAGTGCGGACCGGACGCCCAAGCCCGCTACACCACATAACGGCCGCGGTTGAGCACGCGGGCCGGATCGAACTGGTCCAGCACGCGCTGCATCAGTTCCACGCCCGGGGGCCAACCTCCCCAACAAAGTTGGTGCGTGCGTTCTACGCCCGGCTCGGCGCCCAGCAGCACCACGTTGCCACCGGCGTCGTGGGCCAGCGGCTGCAAATGCCGCAACACCAGCGGAGGCACGTCGGCTTCGGCCAGCCCTTCCAGGTGGGCCAGCACTACGCCGCTTGCCGCATGGGCCAGCACCAGGGATTGCGGCGCGCGGCGAAGCAGCTCCTGCAACAACTCGCAAGTCCGGCTGGGCAGCGTGGTGGCTTGAATCGTCGCCGGGCCGCGGCGTTCAAGCGGAAAATCCACCAACCGGGGCCAAAGCGCCTGCTGTTGCGATTCGTCCAGCGGCACCAACGCGGCTCCGGCCGCTTCCCACTGGCAGGCCAGCTCCTGGGCGCACCATGGGACTTCTTCCCGAGTTCCTTCCAGCACCACCAGCAGCACGGGAACTTGTTCTTCGGCAGCCGCGCCTTCGGGCAAGTGCTCTTTCCAGCCGGGACCGCACAACAGTTCCACGGCCACCGGCTGCACCACGTGGGTGTTCAGTTCTGCAAGCACCTCGTCGGCTTCGCTCCAGGAACGAAGCTGCCGCAGCAACATGGCCCGATCCTGCGGGGCGGGCGGCACCTTGAGCGTGACCTGGGTCACCACGCCCACGGTGCCCCAGGAGCCGATTAGCAGCTTGCAGAAATCGTAGCCGGCCACGTTTTTCACCACGCGTCCGCCCCCCTGGTAGATGCGCCCCTGGCCGTCGGCGGCCTGGATGCCAATCACGTAGTCCCGCAGCGTGCCGTAGCCGAACCGTCGCGGGCCGCTGCTGTTGGTGGCAATCGCCCCGCCCAAGGTGGCTGCTTCGGGCCGCGGCACGTCCACCGGCAGGTGCTGGCCGTGTTGGGCCAGGTGGCGCTGAAGCTCCGCTACGGTGATGCCCGGCTGGACGGTGATTGTCATGTCCTCCCAAGGATAATCGACCACCCGGTTCAGCCCGGCCGTGGAGAGCAGTAGTCCGGGCTCGCGCGGCGGCAAGCCCCAATGCTGCTTGGTCCCTCCGCCGCAAGGGTACACCGGCATGTTATCCTGGGCCGCCTGGGCGATTGCCCGGGCCAGCTCTTCCGCGTCGGCAGGCTTGCACTCCTTGGCGATTGGCAGCGGCAACTCGGTGGTGGTCATGGTTCTCGGGAAGGAAGAAGCATAGGGAACGGTCGGAAAACGCCTGGTTCGAGACGGCTCCTCCGGGGGCGTTACAGCGCGGCCCGACGGCCCGGGTGAACCTGTTCGATGGAACAAGCCCCGGCCGTGGGCAGCATCTTGTGCGGGCTCAAGCAGCCGGTGGGATTGAACGCTTGGCGCAGTCGGGTCATGGCGGCAATCGACTCGGGCGAAAACATGCGATGCATGAAGTTGATCTTTTCCACCCCGATGCCGTGTTCGCCCGTGACGCTGCCGCCGCAGGCCAGACATTCTTCCAGAATCTCCTCGCTGGCCTGAAGCACCCGACGCACTTGTTCCCGGTCGCGTTCGTCGAACAGCAAGATGGGATGGATGTTTCCGTCCCCGGCGTGGAACACGTTGACAATCCGCAGCCGGTACTTGCCGCCGATTTCGTAAATCCGCCGCAGGATGTGCGGCAGTTTGCTGCGTGGGACCACGCCGTCCTGGGTGCAGTAGCTGGGACTTAGCCGGCCCACGGCCCCGAAAGCCTGTTTGCGGCACTTCCACAAGGCGGCCCTTTCCTGGGCGTCGGCCGCCTGGCGAACTTCGCGGGCTCCGCAGCGGCGGCAGATTGCTTCGATGCGGTCACGCTGCTCGTCCAGTCCGGCTTCCAGCCCGTCCACTTCGATGAGCAAGATGGCCCGGGCATCCAGCGGAAAACCGAAGTGGAACGCTTCCTCCAACGCGCCCAGGATACCCTGGTCCATCATCTCCAGGGCCGCTGGGACGATTCCCGCGGCGATGATCTGCGTGATCGTCTCGGTGGCCTGATCGACCGAATCGAAGATGCCAAGCAGCGTGCGATAGCCCTGCGGATCGCGGGTAAGCCGGACCCAGGCTTTGGTCACAATGGCCAGCGTGCCTTCGCTGCCCACCAGCGTGCCCACCAGGTCCAGCCCCGGCGTGTCGGGGGCCGGGGAGCCGAGCCGGTGCACGGAGCCGTCCGGCAACACCACCTCCAGGGCCAGCACGTGGTTGGTGGTCACGCCGTATTTGAGCGTGTGCGGCCCGCCGGAGTTGGTAGCCACGTTGCCGCCGATGGTGCAGGCGCCCTGGCTGGAAGGGTCCGGCGCGTAGTGGAATCCCGTGCCTCGCAGGGCGTGGGTAAGCCAGATGTTGACCACGCCCGGCTCCACCACTGCGTAGCGGTCGCGAAGGTTGATTTCCAGGATGTCGCGCATCCGGGTCAGCACGATCATCACCCCGCCGCCTGCGGCAAGCGCCCCTCCGGCCAGACTGGTCCCGGCTCCCCGAGGCAGAAACGGCACCCCGTACCGGTTGCAGAGCTGCACCACCTGGCTCACCTGCTCCGTGGTGCGGGGAAAGACGGCCACGTCCGGCACGTTCTTTTCCACCACGTAGCCGTCACACTCGTACACCACCAGCTCGGCGTGCTGGGCCAGCACGTTTTCCGGGCCCAGCAATGCTTCCAGCTCCTCCACCAGCGGCAGCAGATCGGTTGTGGTCATGGGAGCTTGCCTTGCTCGTCTTGCGGTGGAAACGAAGTAAACCGCACTTTCTCATAAGTTCTTTCGCAACACATCCAGGCAGCGCTGGAAGCCGGGCAGGGCCGACAACGCCTGGGGGTTGAGCCGTGCCAGCAACTCAAACGCCTTGTTTTTGCGGTAGGGGTTGCACCCGGCGGTAGCCTGTTTCAATCGGGCAAGTGTGGCCTGAGCGTTGGTGCGTTCCAATGCGTTGACCGCGGGAAGCGCCTGCGGCCGAAAGCCGGAGCCGAAGTAACTTTGCAACGTCTGGGAATCGGCCGCCAGCCAGCTTTCCAGGCAGGTGACGACCAGCAGCAGGTTGTCGTCGGTGGCTCCCGAAGGAATCGCCCAGCCGTCGTGTTGCTGCACGTGCGCCCAAGGTTTGTTGAGCGATTTGACCGGCTGTTCGCTATCGACCCACAGGGCCACGTACTCGCCCGAGCCGAAGTCTTGTCCGGCGAAGCGATTATACGCTTCCTGGCGGCCACCGCAGGCTACCAGGTGCGGCATGCGACCGCCCAGCCCGCACCGCTCCAGCAGTTTTCGGAACCCCTGGCGGCATCGCACTCTTAGCTCATTGCGGTTCCCGCCGCCTTCCAGGTAAATACGTGCCATTACCAGCGCGTGCCTCCCAGTTCTCCTTGAATCCAAAGCTCGCCCAGCCGGTACTGCTCCAACCAGCGCACGAGTTGCTCGCTTTTTTCCAAACGACGAAAACGGCTTTGGTCCTGGGGACGTTCGACGATGACCACGTCCTCGGGCCGTTCGGAAAAGGCGTCCACCAGGATATCCGAATGGGTAGTGACGATCAGTTGCATCCGTTCCGAAGCCTCCATCATCAGATCGGCCAGCTTCGGCAGCAGGTCCGGATGCAGTCCCAATTCGGGTTCTTCGATGCACACCAGCGCCGGAGGGTCGGGATCTAGCAGGATGGCCAGTAAAGCCAGGTAGCGCAGCGTGCCGTCGGAAAGCCGCTTGGCCGAAATCGGCGGCTTGCCTTCTTCCAGCACGTAGAGTTCGACAGTCCCCCCGCGCACTTCCACGTCCACGTCCTGCAGCCCCGTGTAGAGATCGCGGAGGTGTTCCAGCAGCCCCTGGCGGGCTTGCGGGTCGGTGCGCAGGTAGTTGAGAAAAAGGCCCAGGTTGGAAAAATCCTCGGCCAGCGGAGCCCGTCGCAACGCAGCGTCCTGGGGGCGGCGAAACACGCTCTGGCGACCGAAGGACCACTGGTTGTAGATACGCACTTGCTGGTACTGCCAAGCCAGAAAGCCCAGTTCCGGATACTGATCCGGGTCCTTCCGCTGCGAAAGGATCGATTCGTCAGGGGCCAGACCCTCGGGAACGAGGTGGCGTCGGTCATCCTGCCGGACCAGCAAGACGGGCTGCCCGCGCTGGTAGCGATAATAGAAATACGGCTCGTCGTGTCCGGGGAACGGCTTTGCGTTTTCAATCCGTTCGTCTACCAGGCGGAACGCGCCGCTCTGTTCGGTAAACTCCAGGGTGTGCCGCAGGGGGAGCTTTCCTTGCGGATAGTCGATTACCGCGTCGATGGTGGCCACGGTACCGGGCTGTTTTTTCCAAAGCCAGTCCACCACGGGACTGGCCCCTTCGCCGGTGAACACGCTACTGAATCCAGTGGCCGAGCTGCGCAGCAGGTTGATCGCTTCCAGCAGGTTGGACTTTCCCGACCCATTGGGTCCAATGAGCACATTGAGCCGCCGCAGGGGCAGAGTTAGCCCTTCTGGCCCGAAGGAGAGCACGTTTTTCAAAGTGATTTCGTGCAAAAGCATGGGCGGCGTTCCGGTTCAATACTGCAACCCGTTCTTGCGCACGTGGACCCAGGGTTTGGCGTCCGCCTGGTGCAAGCGGCCGCCGACCACTTCGGCCAGGAAAACGTGATGATCCGGCGAATCAACGTGGTCCAGCACGCGGCATTCCAAGTGGCCCAGGCAATCTTCCAGCACCGGCACCCCTTCCTGGGTGCGAAAAACTTTCAGCTCCCCGAACGCGTCCTCCCCCGGCTTGAACCCGCGAGCAAAGTGCGACACCAGTTGGCTCTGGCCTTCGGCCAAGACGTTGAGCACCGCGGGAGCTTTTTCCAGCAGCCACTGGGCCACATAGCGTCCTTTCTTCACGGCGATGGTAACCGTCGGGGGTTCGAATCCGGCCTGCATCACCCACGAGGCCAGCATGCCCGTTTCCTGCCCCTGGTGGCGCACGGTCAGAATGAACAATCCGCTGGGCACGCGGCCCAGCACGGGAGCAAAGTCCGCAGGCGATTCGGTCATGGAACGGCTCCTCTCGGGCGACTGGGGGAAGAACAGTTGCAACATACCACAAGCGGCCCCGCGGCGGCAGATACAAGGGGCACTCCGCGACGCATGGACGCCCCGTTTTTTTGGGTGCATCCTGAGCCCGAGTGCATTATGCTGATTCCTGGATGGCTTGGAAATTGCCTTTGTAGCCGATTTGGTTGTTCGACTTGGGAGGAATCGATGATGCCCCGCCGCCTGTCCCGCCGCCGATTCGTCCAAGGGTTGTGCATCACCGGAGTCGGATTGAGCATGCCCTACTGGATTCGCCCGCGTCGGGCCACGGCCGGGGAGGGTTCGGCCAACGACCGCCCCGGGGTGGGGGTCATCGGGCTGGGCTGGCGAGGCAACGACATTGCCGCTCAGGTGCGCCGATTCGGCGACGTGGTGGCGCTGGCCGACGTGGATCGCAAACACCTGGAAGCAGCCAACCAGAAACACGCCCAAGGCAAGGCCGCACTCTACGAAGACTATCGCAAGCTGCTGGAAGACAAGAACGTCGATCTGGTGCTGGTCGGCACGCCCGACCACTGGCACACGCGCATCTGCGTGCACGCCATGCAGGCGGGCAAGGACGTGTACTGCGAAAAGCCCTTGACGCTCACCATCGAAGAAGGCCAACTGCTCTGCCGCGTCACCAAAGAAACCGGCCGCGTGCTCCAGGTGGGCACGCAGCAGCGAAGCGAGTATGGCCTGATGTTCCAAAAAGCCGTGGCCTTGGTGCAGCAGGGACGCATCGGCCGCGTGCGGCGGGTTACTTGTGCCATCGGTGGGGCTCCCAAGGGAGGGCCTTTTGAGAAACAAAAACCCCCGGCCCATCTCAACTGGGAACGCTGGCTGGGCCAGGCCCCGCTGGTGGATTACATCCCTCAGCGCTGCCACATCGAGTTCCGCTGGTGGTACGAATACTCCGGCGGCAAGATGACCGACTGGGGAGCCCATCACGTGGACATCGCCCAGTGGGCCATCGGCCAGGACCACGGTGGCCCGGAACGGATCGAAGTGCTCATGGCCGAGCATCCCGTGCCGCTCAAGAAAGGC
>WFOE01000235.1 GCA_015488215.1 Planctomycetales bacterium | reverse complement strand
GCAAAGCACGGCTTCGGCCCCGAGTCGAGCCGCCCAGTGCTGGAGTTCTTCCACATCGCTGCGCTGGTAAAGATGGTGGTCCGGAAAACTGCGACATCCCCGCAGGCGACAGCCCAACTGCTCCAACGTGCGGCGGAACCCTTGCGGGTTGCCGATACCGCAAAACGCCGCCACAGAAAGCCCGGCCAGGTGATCCAGGTCCCGACGGCGACCGCTTGCGGCGAGCAACCCTCGGGGACGATGCCGCGCCTGGCACCAAAGCACGCCCGGGGCCACCTGATGCACTTGCCGGCGGAGCGCGTCGGTTGTTTCCGAATCGACAAGATCGCAGCGAGAAAGCACCACGGCCTGGGCTCGCCGCAGGGCGTGGATTGGCTCTCGTAGCAAACCCCGGGGCAGCAGATGCCCGTAGCCCCAGGGACATAGGGCGTCCAGCAGCACGATATCCAGCTCGCGTCCCAGGCGGCGGTGCTGGAACCCGTCGTCCAGCAGCAGCACTTGGGATTCCAGTTCGCGGATAGCGACCCGGGCCGCTTGCACCCGATCCGGGTTTTGCAGATGGGGAACATCCGGCAGCAGGCGTTCCAGTTCCAGCGCCTCGTCGTTGACCGAACCTTCGGGCGACTTGTAGCCGCGGCTGATGACCGCGACCCGCAACCCCCGGCGGCGGAGCTGCCGGGCCAGATAGACCACCAGGGGAGTCTTGCCCGTGCCGCCCACGGTCAGGTTGCCCACGCTTACAACGGGGACCTCGACACGGTGAACCAGCTCCGGGCGGCGGTCATAGCGCCGGTTGCGCCACGCTACGGCGGCCCGATAGCCCCATTCTCCCAGACGCAGCGCAGCCCGAAGTATTGCCGGTCCCATGCCCCGGCGTCCGGCAACCACCTGGTGCCAGTAAGCGGTCCAATCGGCCAAGTTGCTGCGGGTCCCGTACTTAGCGTTCGGCAAAGCCGCGCGGCGAGCGGGCTCATTCGGCCGGGGGGTGTTCCGGCCGCCAGGGTTTTGCTCCCGGCGGCAGGGCTTCCTTGGAGAGCATGCAGGCCATCGTGTAGGCCGGATCGAACACGTTGCCCACCTGGTAACGCACCCGCTGCCCTAAGAGCGGATGGGCCACGTGGGCCGGAAGCTCCATCGTCCGCTGCAACCAGTCCAGCATCTCGGTGGTGGCATGCTGGACGGCCTGCATCAGCGGCCGCGCGTTGCCCAGGGTAAAGAGCCAGTGGGCGTTTTCGCCCCGGGGCCAGCGGATTTCCCAGCCGGGAACCAGGTCCAGCCGCACGCGGACGCGCATGGAGATTTCGATGCCCATGCCCAGAATCTCCCCGTCCCCCTGGGCGGCGTGCCCATCGCCCAGGAAGAACAACGCCCCGGGTTCGAACACCGGCAGGTAAATCGTCGCTCCCGGAGCGCAGAGGCGGCAGTCCATGTTCCCCCCGTGCGGGCCGGAAGTGGCCGTGGAGATGGCCTGCCCTTGCGGCGGGCAAACGCCAAAGCAACCCAACATCGGCTCCAGCGGCACCTGGATGTCCCACTCGGGCCAGTCGGCCACGGTGGCCACGCCCCGGTCCCGATCCAGCTCCCAACGCAGTAGTTTCGGTTCGGGCAGTTTGCGTGCCTGGTCCGGGTCCAGTATCCCGGGATCGACGAAGCACTGAGAGAACCCCCAGTCGCGGGACGGCTCCAGCTCCAGCAACTCCAGCACCAGCACGTCGCCCGGCCGGGCGCCGCGCAGGAAGAACGGCCCGGTTTGCGGGTTGCCCCGCGGAGTAATCTGCCGGCCCGAGGCGTCGTGCCCTCGGGCATCGACGGTCCAGGTTATGAGTTCATCGCCCGGGTCCAGTTCCAGCACCGGGGCGTGCGGCCCCAGCGTGCGGTGGTAATGCTGGGGATGAAACTCGTGGGTGCGACTCATCGGCCAAGTGCTCTTCGAATCTCAGAGCTGGTTGCGACTGGGTTCGCCGCGGGGATTTTCGGCCCGGAGGTTACGCTCGCCGGTGATTATGCTTGGCTGATTGTACCCCTTGGCAGGCCGGTGTCCCAAGCCGCCAAAAGGCGGTCGCCAAACTTCCCTCGGCCGCCAGCACGCCCAAAGGCGCGAAGTTGCCCCGGTTGGTTTGGTGACACGTTGTCAACATCCCGGGGGCTAGGGGGACTCCGCAGGTGGCGGAAAGTGGTTTCCAATTTGAAATCGAATTGCCAGCGATGTTTGCAAATGCGAATGCCCGTGTAACAATGGGCTGAGGCGACAACCAGCACGAAGTGGAAAAACTGCCGCACTTTGGAACCTCAAGGGGAGTCTGGTCCATGTGCCGACTGCTCCTGGCCGGATTGATTGTTGGAAGTGCCGCCTCGTGGGCTTTCGCCCAACAGAACCGGCCGCAGGAGCCTGCCAAGCGGCAGTTCGTGTTCCACTATGCGTTTGCTATCCGCAACTTGCCGCCGGGTAAGACGTTACGGGTGTGGATGCCTTCGCCCCGGCGGCCGCTTTGCCTGCAGGGGGCCCCGCGAACCCAACGGGCTGAACCCCTCTGGCGGCAGCTTCCCTATGAGCTTTCCCGAGCCAGGGAGCCCAAGTACGGCAACGAGATTTTGTTCTTTCAGACGGTGGTACCTCCATCCGGGCGGGTGGAAGTGGACCTGCCGTATCGAATCACCCGCTATCGGGTCGATGCGCTGAAGGAGCCAGCCGGAGAGTATCACCTTGCTGCGCGGTACCGGCGCGTGCTGCTAGCCCCCAGCCGCCTGGTGCCCGTCGGCGGAAGACCGCTGGAACTGCTCGCCGGCGGGGGGCCGGTGCCCAAGGAGCCGCTGGCCCTGGGCCGGTATGTATTCGACCGGGTGCGGGAAGCGCTGAGCTATCGCAAGGTGGGCCAAGGCTGGGGCCGCGGCGACGTGCTTTGGGTGTGCGACAGCCGCTACGGCAACTGCAGCGATTTCCACAGCCTGTTTCTTTCGCTGATGCGCAGCCACGGTGTGCCGGCGCTGTTCGAGATTGGGTTTCCCGTGCCCGAAGGGCAGCCCCAAGGCCGCGTGGGCGGATACCACTGCTGGGCGTGGTTCTTCCCGGCGGAGCATGTGCCGGTACCGGTGGATATTTCGGAAGCGGACAAACACCCGGAGCGGGCCTCGCAGTACTTCGGCCGCCTGGGGGTGGATCGAGTGAGCTTTTCAGTCGGGCGGGATCTAGCGCTTGTGCCCCGGCAGCACGGCCCGCTGTTGAACTTCTTCGTTTACCCTTATGCCGAACTGGACGGCAAGCCGGTCCCTGGGGAAAAGTTCCAGTGGCGATTCCGCTACCGCGAGTGGGCGAGTTCGCCCTAGATGGTCATGGAAAGGATCGCGCGGGGCGAGCGGAGTAGTCCGCCTCCTTCTTTCCCGGCGGTAGGCCCCCGGGCGGGTTTGCGGTACGGCTATTGGAACACGTCCACCGGCGAGAACTCTCGGCCCAGGACTTCGGCCGCCGGAGTGCCCAGCCACCGCTCGAGCAGTGCGGCGTAAACGCGGCGGAAGTCCACGTGGAACTTCAAATCGCCCGCTTCCAGGTCGTGCAGGTCGGGAGCCGGACCCACCAGGCCGGGCCGGACTTTGCCCCCGGCCAGGAACACCGGAGCGGCCGTGCCGTGGTCGGTACCGGCGCTGGCGTTCTCCTGGACCCGGCGACCGAACTCGCTGAAGGTGAGCACGGCCACGCGGTCCCAGTGCCCTCGGCCCTTCAGGTCCCGGGCGAACGCGGCCAGGGCGTCCCCCCACTGTTGCAACAGCGAAGCGTGCGCTCCCTGCTGTTTCACGTGGGTGTCGAACCCGGCCAGGGCCACGTAGTAGATGCGGGTGGGGAGTCCCGCGTCGATCAGCCCGGCGATGTTACGCAGCTTCCGGGCCAGGGGAGTGCCCGGGTAGTCGCTGCCGGCGGGCTCTTCTTCCAGGGCCTGGGCCACACGGCCGCTGGCGTCCAGGGCTGAGAGCATCTGTCGCCGCACGAACGCTTCCAGCGGAGTGGGCTGGTCCGGTCCCTGCTGGGCCAGCGCCAGGCGCCGCAGGGCGGCACTCTGCAAGGCCGCATCGTGCTGGTGGATGCGGAACCCCTCCAGCGAGGCGAACGACGGCACGGCCGTACGTCGGGCGACCAGGGCCAGCGGCAGCGATTCTCCGCCCAGGTGTAAAGCGGCCAGTTGGGCTTCACCCCGCGGGTGCCGATCCAGCCATCGGCCAAGCCAGCCGGTGCGCGGCTTGGGGTTTTCCGGTTGGGCCGAATGCCAGATATCCATGCTGCGAAAGTGCGAGCGGTTGGGGTTCGGATAGCCGACCCCCTGCACCACGCAAAGCGAGCTTTCCTGCCAGAGCTGTTCCAGCCCGTCCAGCGAAGGGTGCAGCCCCAGCCCTTCGTCCAGCCGGAGCACCTGCGCCGCGGGCACGGCCAGCGTGGGACGAGCCCGCCGGTAAAGCCTGTCGCGGTAGGGCACCACGGTGTTCAGGCCGTCGTTGCCCCCGGAAAGCTGCACCACGACCAGCACCCGGTCCCCCGAGGCTTCGGCGGCCGCCCGGGCCGAACGCACCAGAAACTCCGGTACCCAGGGGCCTCCGGCGGCCACCAGGGCCGAGGTGCCCAGGGCCTGCTGCAAGAAACGACGGCGCGAGCTGCTATGGGTCATCGTGAAAACTCCTCTGCCAGGGGAGGTTTTTCTGCCAGGTGGCTCCCTGTCCGGGGAGAAGCCCCCAACCGCGGCTCTATCCGGTCAGGCCAACTGGAACCGGGGCAACGCGGCCACGGCGTGGACGGCTCGGGCCAGCACGGCACGGTCCGGCGCACTCCGAGGCGAACTGCGCCCCCCGGTGGCCGCAGCGACCAGTTGCACTTGGGTTTTTCCGTCCGGTCGGCTGCCCAACAAAAGTTGGTGTAGCCACTGGGTGGCCTGGGCCACCGTGTTGATTCCGTAACGCGAAGCCAGCTCCGGCAGGTCCATCTGGGGCGGGCTCTGCGAAGCCAGGTCCCAAGCCAGGTTCAAGCGGCCAATCAGCGTGGCCGAATTGAGCCACGCCCGACCGCGGTCCCACCCGGCCACGTTCGGCGGGAAGAACAACCGCTGGCCCAACTGGGTCAGGCGGCGGTCCAGTTCCTCGAAGTTGGTTGTTCCCTCTAAGGCCACCAGCAGGCCCAAGGCGAAATCGACCGGCGACTTGACCTTGTGCCGGATCGCCAGAGGCGAAAAGAACAAGTTGCTCTGCAACACGGTGCTCAGCAGCCAGGCGGTGTCGTATTCGCGGCGGCGGTATTCCCGGGCCAGCGGTTCGATCAGTTCCCGAGGCCAGGGGGCGTCCTCGGCCACCAGGTAACGGCACCACTTGGTGGCCAAATGGCGTGCCGTGGCCGGATGCTCCAGCAGGATGCGCAATACGTCGTCCCCCTGCCAGCGACCCCGGCGGCCCAGCACCACCTTGATGCCCGGGTCGTGTTCTTCCGGGTCGTAGTAGAACCGGCCGCGGCGAAGCGACCAGCCGGTGAAGGCTCGGGCGGCTTCCTTGATGTCCCGTTCGGTGTAGTTGCCCAGACCCAGGGTGAACAGCTCCATCACTTCCCGGGCGAAGTTTTCGTTGGGGTGCCGGCGGCGATTCAGCGCCCCGTCGAGCCAGACCATCATGGCCGGGTCCTTGGAAACCTGCTCCAGCAGCGTGCCGAAGGGGCCCAGGCCCAACCGGCGGAAAAGCTGGTTCTGTTGCCACATCATCCAGGCATCGACTTTGGCCGCCGAGGTGGCAAAGTGGTCGTGCCAGAACAGGGCCACGCGTTCGCGCAGCGGATGCGGCGAGAAGCGCATCATGTACAGCCACCAAGGGGGCAACCCCCCCGGTTGGTTGTTGCCCAGAGTGGCCAGGGCCACCTGCTCCATCTGCTGGTAGAAAAGGTGTTGTTCGCCGCCCCCTTGCAACAGTTGCCGGACAGTTTGTTGCGGGCCCTGCTCCAGCGCCTGTTGAAGCTGCTGCCAGTTGGCCCCGAAGGCAGCCCGGCGAAACAGATGGGCGGCTCGTTCCAGGTTCCAGGGAGCTTCCCGGGACGGCTCGTAGGGGGCCCAAGCCCACTGCGGATCGACGTGCTTCCAGTCCACGATCAGAGTCTCCCTTGGTGGTCGCTGCAAAGGGCAGCGCGGCTCCCGCTGTGTTGTTGGGGGCCGGACTTGTCTTCGGCCAGGGGCTTCTGCGGCCTGGGGCTTCCCGTTTGTTGCAGTGTACCCGTGTGGCCAGGCAGCCGGTTTCGGCAAGAAAGCAAAAAAACGCAACCGGCTTCTTGGCCACCCAACGCCTGATGGGACTTCCCTCGCGGCGGCAGTCTGAAACCGCACCCTCCCGGCCAGGGTACAAAACGGCGGAGCCGCTCCCCCAGGACGCTGCTCTCGGCGGCTGGTCGTTTTCTTTTCTTCAAGAGGTCTGGCACAATGAACGCACTTTCCCTGCAGCAAAACCGGAAGAGCCGAATCCCCGCGGGCGTGTTTCTCCTGCTGGGTGCCACTTCGCTGTGGCTGTTGCCGGCCCGAGGGGGCCAGGCCGCCGAGGTTGAGGAACCGGTCCAACTGGTCCACCAGGCGGCCCTCATCTACGCGGAAGTTACCCATCCGGAACACCTCTGGCCGCTGGTGCTCGATGCGAGCTATCAGCGGCAGTTGCAGCAGGCGCTGCCGCTGCGTCAGCTTTGGGCCAGCGGGGAGTTTGCCCGGCTGCGGGCACTGGTCGAGGGCATCCAGCGCCACACCGGGCAACCGGTGCTGAAAGTGCTTTCGGCCGCGGCGGCCCGGCGTGCCGCTGTGGCCGTGGAACCAATCAGCCGGACGGCCCTGGTCATTCTGAAAGCCCAGGACGAAGCGGCGGCCGAAACGCTGAGCCGGGCCCTGCGGGAAACCATCCGCCAATACACCCAGGAGCACAACCTGCCGCTGGAGCCGGGCCAGAGCGACTACGAGGGCGTGACCGTCTATGCAGTGGGCTCGGACGTCTTCTGGGCGCAGAGTGGCCCTTGGTTCCTGGTAAGCAACACCTACAACGGCATCCAGGCGGCCCTAGATCGCCTGAGCGGAAACGAAACCAATCACCTGGGCAAAACCCAGGACTACCGCAAGGCGCGGCAACTGGTCGGCGAGGAGACAACCGGTTGGGGGCTGTTTCGTACCGGGCCGTTGCTGCTTATTCCCCAGGTGCAGCAAGCTCTGACGGGCAAGCAGGCCGAAGTGGCAGTCGAGTATCTGGTCGGCGGAGTGCTGGAAGCGTTGGCCCGAGCCCCGTTGGTGGCCTTTCGACTGGACGCTCGCTCGGACCGGCTGCGGCTGGCGGTGCACTTGCCGTTTGATGCCCGGAAGGTGCGTCCCCGCCGCCGCTGGTTTTTTGCCCCAGCCCAGGAACAAGGAGGAGGGCTGCTGCGCGTGCCCGGCACGATCCTCTCCATGACCATCTACCGCGATCTGGCCCCGTGGTGGAAACAACGCGAACGGCTCTTCAACGAGCAGGCCCTAGCCGCGTTCGACGAAGCGGAAAGCAATCTGGGGCTGCTGTTGGGCCATCTTGACTTGGAGGACGATCTGCTGCGGCACCTGGGTCCGCGGCTGCGTGTGGTGGTGGCCCGCACCCAGTTCCCGCCGGAACGCTCCCCCCAGATCAAGCTCCCGGCCGGGGCGGTGGTCTTTACGCTCAATGACCCCCAGAGGGCGGGCCAGGCCCTGATGGTGGCCTACCAGCGGGTGGTCAGTACGATCAACGTCATTGGCATCCAGGAGAAAGTTCCGCCTTTGCTCCTGGGCAGCGAGGATTATCGCGGCGTGCGGTGCTATGTGGCCCGGTTCCTCGTGCCCCCGGATGCCAAACTGCCGCGGGAGACGCTTTACTACAACTTTTCCCCCTCCGCGGCGCTGGTGGATCGGTGGTTCATCTTGAGCAGCCACGAACAGTTGCTCAAGAAACTGGTCGATCAGTTCAAACAACACGGCGATCCGGACGCCGGCGACCTGAACACCGCCGTGGAAGTGGACCTGAAACAACTCCAAGCCACGCTGGCCGACAACCAGGCCACGCTGGTGGCTCAGACCCTGCTGCAACAAGGTACCCCGCTTGACCAGGCCCGCAAGCAAACCGAGCAGTTCCTGGAACTGCTGAGATGCCTGGATCGGGCAGCGGTTCGGCTTCGGGTGCGCGAAGACCAACTAGTGCTTGAGCTGGAAACGGGCCTGCCGCGCTGACGGACTGCTGTGAACAGAGCCGCGGCAACGGAAAGTAGTGCCGTTTGGCGGGCGTGGGATGGGTTGGGGCGTAAGTACGCGAATATTCAGGCAAGCCCGGCGGAAACGAGGGGCCAAACCGCGTTGGAACGGCTCACCCGCCGCTGTCCTCGTTCCGGCCCCCGCCTCTAAACTGCGCGGCATTCGACTTAAGACGCAAGACTTGTGAAGCGGAAGCTCCCGCGCAAGCCGATCCCTGCCCGGAGCGGAAGCTCCGCCTCGAGCCCTAAGCCTCCAAGCCCCCGCGCTCCTTCGGTGCGGAAGCCCCTTGCTCAAGACCCAAGACGCACGACTCACGACCGCTCCGCGTGGCGGTTCGCCGCCCGGGTGCGCAGCCGTTCCAGGGTTTGTTCCAGCCATTGGGGGTCGGGCACCTGGTACGGGCGGAACTTTTCCAGCACGCCGCTTTCCTGGTCGAAGTACAACGCCCGGTAAAGCCCCAGCGAACCGGCTTCGGGAGAGTCGATCAGCATGCTCGAATCGTCCGCTCCCATCTGGAACAGCACCCGGCGGTCGAACTCCCGCAACAACTGCCGATCCACGGTCCGCTGGAGCACGTGGGGGGCGTCGCACCACAGAAGCACGTGCACCCCGACGGCCGCCCCTTGGGTCAGGATCGTTTGCAGGTGAT
This sequence comes from Planctomycetales bacterium, assembly GCA_015488215.1. Classification (GTDB taxonomy): domain Bacteria; phylum Planctomycetota; class Planctomycetia; order Pirellulales; family S012-138; genus S012-138. The sequence goes on along the minus strand of WFOE01000235.1, from coordinate 13,827 downwards.
GCCAGGGGGTCTGGGCCTTCTCTTCCCCAAAGGAACCAAAGCCCAAGTCGTCGTCGCTGCGCCGCAGCCAGCGGAGATGAGCCAGGTGATAAACCAGCAGAAAGAGCCGGGGGCCGGGCAGTTCCTGTTCGGTTCGCCGCGTTACTTCTTCGGCCACTTGGGCCAGTAGCTCTCGGGCACCCGGGCCTTCGCCCACTTCTATCTGGTGGGGCAACCGGGCTGCCAGGGCCGAAAACCAGCCGGCGCCCGGGTCGTCCGGCCGCGTGCCATCGAGCACCACGAACCGCACCGCCTCCGGGCCGTCTTCGCCCGGGGGACCCTGGGCCGCCAGGGAAACCAGCGCGGCGGTGAACATGGCCAGAGCCGATTCCTGCTGGTAGCCCACCACCAGCAGATGGTTGCCGGCCTCGGGGGCAAACGGCACTCCCAGCGGCGGGCGGATGGCCACCGGGTCGCCCAGCCAGGCCAGCGGAGCCCGGGGCAGCTCGGGCCACTGCGGCTGGCGGAGCAACTGGGCCAGTTGCGGGTTGTTTTCCAGGCGGGCCGGAGCCGCTCCCTCGAAGACGATCGGGGCCGCTTGCTCCACGTCCGGCAACCGCTCCCGGGCCAGTTCTTGCAAACGGTCCAGCACTTGCTGCCGCGTCTCATCGGGCAGCCAGGCCACCTGGAACGGCTGATTGCCTTCGACCAATCCGCCGGCGTCGTTGTAGATTGCTTCGCCGGGCCGGGAAAGCAGCCGGGCGGCGGTGTTGCCTTCGCTGAGGATTAACGCCGCGTCGGCTTCGCTACACTGGAGGGCAATCCGCACGCCCATCTGCCCCAGTGTGCCCCGAGCCAGCGAAAACACCCCGGCCAAGGTTTGCGAACCCAGCAGAATGTGAATCCCGAAAGCTCGCCCCTGCCGTACCAGGCGATCCAGCAACAACGAGGCCTGCTGGGCCAGGGCGTCGTCGCGGGTAAAGAACTCCTGGAACTCGTCCACCACCAACAGCACCCGGGGCATCTTCTCGCCCGTGGCGTCCCGATACGCGGCCAGGTCCTGCACCCCCTGGGCGCGAAACATATCCCCCCGGCGGCGCAGCTCCTGGTCCAGCCGTTGCAGCACCGAGATACCGAATTCCCGTTCGCTTTCGATGGCCACCACGCGGGCATGGGGAAGCCGGCCCGTGGCATACGGCTTGAACTCCACCCCTTTTTTGAAATCCACCAGATACAGCCCCAGCTCCTGCGGATCGTAGCGCATGGCCAGGCTCAGGGCCAGCACGTGCAGCAGGTTCGACTTGCCCGAGCCGGTCTTGCCTCCGACCAGCACGTGCTGCGAGGTCCCCCGGCCCAGGCGGAACGGCTGCAACTTGGTGGCTCCCGCTCGGCCCAGGGGAGCTTCCAGCCCGCGGCGGCTGTCCTCGCTCCACCACTGTTCCGGCGGCGGCATCAGGTAATCGAAGGGGACTTCTACCTTGCCGGCTCCCTGGGCGGCCTGGCCGATGCGATGGATCAGCCGCTGGAACGGCTCGGCCTCCGGCGGCGATTCCACCTCCAGCCGCAGCGGTTGCCAGCGTTTCTCCGGCAGGACGAAGCGGCCCTCGCTCCAGCGAAGCACCAGGCAGTGCTCTTCCAGGTCCCGATAACGCAGGCCGGGCGGGAGTTTCTGCTGCGCATCGACGGCCAACAGCACGAACACCCCGCAGCGAGGACCGGCGCTTAGGATGCTCAACAGCCGCCGCATGGCCGACTCGGAAAAGTTGGTCGGGAACCCGGCCACCACCAGCACGCGATACGGCTCGGCCACCTCGCCGGCCTGGGCATTGTATTCCTGGATGGTTTCGTACTGGTTGCGCAGATAGGTCTGGATAACGTGCTCCATGTGCTCGGTCAGGTCGGCCAGTTGCTTTTCGATGTGGGCCCGTTCGGTCCAGATGCGGCGGCCGACCAGGTGTTCGTTGTAATCGGCCAGGTGCATGAACGCGGCGAAGTTCTCGCCCAGCCCCACCGGGTCGATAATCGTAAAACGCACCTTGCCCGGCGGAAGTGCGGTAAGCAGCCGCAGCATCAGGTTCCTTAGCACGGCCACCGCTTGCTGGCTCCCTTGGGCCGCGTGGCGCAGCAGAACGCCCCCCTGCTGTTCCAGCGGGAACAGCACGGGCAGCCGCACCTCCTCGGGCCAGCGGCGGGCCAGTTCCCGGCGTTTGGGCAAGGCTCCGGGCCACTGGTCCAGGCGGCAGCCGGCCCAACCCAACGGAACCGCCTGCACCTGCTGGGAACCGCCCTGCCAGGAATCCCAGTCCGGGGCGTCCCAGGGCGGGAACACTTCGTTCACCCGGCGGTTCAGTGCGGCCAGGTCGACGGCCAGCAGTTGTTCAATCTGCTGGCAAACGGCCACCAGCTCGTCCTTGGCTTCCAGCAGCCGGGCCTTGGCATCGCGCATCTGCTCCAGCCGCTGGCGTTGTTCCTGTTTTTCTTCCTCCTGCCAGCGGAGCCGGAGCTGTTCCAGTTCGGCGTCGAGCCGCTCCTGGGCCAGGCGGAGCTGCTGCTGGTACTGTTGCTCGGCCTGTTGGGTCTTTTGTTCCAGCGACTGCCGGGCCTTTTGCAACACCTGGTCGCGGTATTGTTGGATTTCGGCCAGGGCTTCGTCGCGTTTGCGTTCCAGGCGGGAGAGCTTCTGCTGGTAGCGCGACTCGCCGTAGGCCAGCTTGGCCTCCTGGAGTTTTTCCAGCCGCCCTCGGGCCTGCTGGAGCAGGTGGGCTCCCCAGCGGGCCTGGGTGACCATCTGCTCGTACTGTTCCAGAATCTGCCCGGTGCGAATACTGCGCACGACCAGAGCCGCCACCAGGGCCAGCCCGGCGGCCGCCACGCCACTCAGGGCGATCCAGAGCCAGCCCCGGTACTGCATCAGGTGGCCAAGCCCCGCCGCCCCCGCTCCCCAGAGCACCAGAAACAGCAAGAGCGTGCCCGGCACGCCCAGCCCGCGACGCCGCGCCGTTCTAAGAAACGCCGATTGGGCTTCCTGCACGGCCTGGGCCGCCTGGGCCAGCGAAGGGCCCAACTGCTCTTTGCTCACCGGCGGGTACTGCACCGGCGGCAGTTCCGGCACGGCCAGGCGATGGCGCTCCAAGTACCGCTGTCCCAGGCTTTCGGCTTCCTGGAACACCTGGTCGTATTGGGCCATCTGGCTCTGGCTGGTAACGGCGTCCCCTTGGATGCGGTCGGTCTTGGCTTCCAGCAGGGCAGCGATTTCCCACTTGGATTGCTCGAACTGTTCTTCCAGGTTGCGCAGGGCTTCTTCGTACGCGCTGTGGGCTTCGGCCACCAGTTGGTCGTGTTGGGCCTGGGCTTGCTGGAGCTGTGCTTCGCGCTGGGCAGCGGCCTGTTGCAACGCCTGCTGGTGTTCCTGTTCCAACTGCTGCTGCTCTTGTTGCCGCCGTTGCCGCTGCTGTTCTTGCCGCTGCTGATGCTGCTGCTGGAGCTGGCGGAGTTGGGTTTCCAGTTGCGGAATGTGGGTTTCTTCCAGTTCGGCCCGGCGCTGGAACAGCGTGCGGAGCCGCTGGAGCAACTGGTCCACGGCTCGGGCGGAAAGTTCCACGGCATTCATCGCGGCGGCGGTCGGCAAAGACAAAGGGCACGTCCTGTGTTCAAGCGGCGGGAAGAAGCACGGCTTCTTCCCCGAATGGTTCAGCTACGTTTTCAGCTACATTCTTCCACGGCGCGGCGGAACGTCTGCAAGGCCACGTTCATTCCTTCCAGGGCCTGGCGGGTAGCTCGTTGGAGTTCGGCCAGTTTTTCTTCCTCGTAGCGTTGGGCCACCGGGTCGTTCCAGCTTTCGCGGGTTTCCTGCCACCGCAGTTCCAAGGTGCGCAGGGCTTTTTTCAACCGGCCCATCTCGCCGCCCAGTTCGGCAAGCACGCTTTGCATCGGGAGTTCCTTCTTTCTTGTGGTTACGAAGAAGCTTCCTCGGCCCGGGGTGGCCAGAGCCGGTCGCCTTCCAGCGTCCGCACTTCCAGTAGCCCAGTGCCGCTCACCAGGCACGCCCCGGGGGGAGCAAGCCCCAGCCAGGGAGCCGCCTCCGGATGCTCGGCGAACCACGGGGCCACTTCCCGCACCACCGGAGCTTCCGCTTCGGCTGCCGGTTCCAGGATGGTCCAGCCGCTGTCCCGAGGCAATTGGCCCGGGCAGCGCACCGCCACATAGCCGCCCGCGGTGGCAAGTCCGTTGGGGAACGGGCAGCGGCGCACCACCAACGCCGCGGTGGCCTCGGGCACCAGCGGGAATTGCCCAAGGTCGTGGGCAAACTGGCAAGCCGCTTCGTGCCACGGGGGCGGTGGCTCTTGCCGCTCCGGGGACCGGCTCGCCTTGGGGCCAGCGCCGGTCAAAGCCAGCGGCGGAAGCATCCCGCTTTGGGCGAAAAGTTGCTTGCGTTCTGGGCCCACGGGCACCCAGGCCAACAGTTCTTCCAGCACCGACGGCTCCAGTGCCGCAGCCGGTTCGGCCGCCGGGGCGGGCGGACTCCCTCCTCCCGGTGCATCACCGGCCGGGGCGGCTTGGGTTCCCGGTGACTCGGGAGCCGCCGTCTGCACGTACTGTTCCAGCGAAGCCAGCACCCGGTCGAAGAACGCCAGGTGTTTTTCCGCTTCGCTCTCCAGCAGCGTCCGCAACGGCTGGGTGCTGCCGCGATACTGGGTCCACGCCCGTTGGGCCTGGGCGCTCCACTGCCGGGCTGTGTGCACTTTTTCCTCGGCGTGCTGCGTGTACCGCTTGGCCGCCTCCAGGGCTTTGCGCTGCTGGTAGCAGGTGGCGCGGTCTTCGCCGTAGTATTGCTGTTCGCACTGGGCCAGTTCTTGCCGGGCTCGGGCCACCAGGTCCCAACTGCGGCGCAGCTCGGCCTGCCAGAACGAGGGCCGTTCCTGCCCCGCCCATTGGACCATCCGCAGCACCAACTGATCGGTCTGTTGCAAGATGCCGCGGGCCGTATGCAGAAAACTGACCAGGGCCGCGCGGTACTGCTGCACCGCCTCGAAAGAACGAACGTGAACTTGCTGATTCATGAGCAAAACTTGCAGAGGGCCTAACTGCCAGCCGGGAGCAACGGACCGGGACCGGTTCAACGCTGGCGCAGGTAGTCTTCGGCCCGCTGGGCCTTCCGCAGCAGAAAACGGGCGTACTCCTCGGTGCTTTCGGCGAACCGGGCCATCGACTGCATCTGCTGTTGGAACTCCTCGACGAACTTCCGGTGCTCCTGGTCGCGCCACGTGGAGCCGAGGTTGTGCAGGTGGTTCTGGATGCCGTGCATCTGCCGGTTCAGCTCTTCGGCGAACCGATGCAGCAATTGGGCAAAACGCCGCAGTTGCTCCGGATCGACAATGGCCTGAGACATGCTGGGTTCCTCTGTCCGGAAAGTCGGGGATGAACGGGCGACCGCTTGGGCCGGAAGCGGCGTCGTTTGCCGCTTGCCAAGTGCAATCGAAACGACACCCCTCAACAATTAACATTCGCCTGGCTGGCCAGCTTGCAACGCCCCGGGCTGGAACGCAGCGGCCCCGGCCGGCCCGAACAGTTGCCAGCGGCAGCTACGTCCCACTATGACACCCTGGGCCCTGCAGCACAAGCAAACCCCGTTTTTTTCCTTGCACGCGGAATGTAACCCGCCGGGAGCTTCCGAGTAACGTCACCGGTACGCGTGACCGCAACGGGCCCCTTGCACGATTTGCCCCGGGCTTTCTATTCTGCGCAGGCGGACTGCGTTTGGCGTAATCTCAAGGACTGTCCCCTTTCCGGTAAAGATTTCCCTCCAGTGAATCCTCCCGTCCGTGACGACTCGCCCGTTTTTCTGCTGTTGCAAACGCGCAATGCCGACGACCCGATGCGCGTGCAGGAAGTGGGCTGCTTTGCCCGGGCGCTGCGCGTGCCCCGGCAGCGGATTCTCACCTGGGACCTGTTGCAAGGACCTGCTCCGAAGGAACTGCTTCATCGGGCCGACGTGGTGCTGATGGGCGGAAGCGGCCACTACTCGGCCACCAGCAACGAGCCGTGGCTGCGGCGGCTGTTGCCGTTTCTGGCCGAGTTGGCCACCTCGGGCAAGCCGCTGTTTGCTTCCTGCTGGGGCTTTCAGGCGCTGGCCCGGGCCCTGGGTGGCCGCGTGGAACGCCGCCCCGACCAGGCCGAAGTGGGCACGCTGCCGCTGGAGCTGACCGAAGCGGGCCGGAAAGATCCGCTTTTCGGCCGGTTGCCCAACCCGTTCCTGGGCCAGATGGGCCACGAAGACTGCGTGGTGGAACTGCCTGCCGGGGCCGTATGGCTTGCCCGTACCAGGCGCAACCCTTATCAGGCTTACCGCCTGGAGGGCCTGCCGGTCGTGTGCACCCAGTTCCACCCTGAACTGAACCGGGAGGAGCTGCTGGGCCGGGTTTACAATTATCCAGAATACGTCCACCGCATCGCCGGCATGGACCTGGACGAGTTCGCCGACCACTGCGTGGACACCCCGGAAGCCGAACGCCTGCTGCGGCGATTCGTCGCCCAGACGACCGGCTCATGAAACGAGTCAACCCTGGCGGTTCTTACAAATGGCGGACAAGAACCGGGGGAATCCGCCGGCCCGTCCCAAGTGGCAGTCGCAGCTGAGGCCGACTTCCTACAAAGCCGGTTACTCCGAGGCGGTTTCTTCCCCGTCGCTCAACAACTGGCGCAGGTAGCGGGCGCGGTGGATGTTCCGCTGGGCCGAGTCGAGTTGTTCGCCGTGGAGCTTTTGCAGGTGGGCCGGCTGGGTATAGACGATCAGTCGGTTGAGCACTTCCAGCGGCACGTCCTGGATCAGTCCCATGTTCACGCCCATCCGCACTCGGGAAAGGAGTTGCAGGGTTTCCTCGGAGCTGATCGTGCGGCAGGCTTTGAGGATGCTGTAGGCCCGGTTCACCTGGTCCAGCACGTTTTCGTAGCCTTCTTTGAGCAGGTATTCCCGGGCCTTGCGTTCGTATTCCAGGATGGTGGGCACCACGTCGCCCACCTGGCGAAGCAAGTCCTGCTCGCTGCGGCCCAGGGTGACCTGATTGCTTATCTGGAAAAAGTCGCCCACGGGCTGGGAGCCTTCGCCGTAGAGCCCTCGTACGGCCAGGTTAATCTTTTGCAGGCTGCGGAACAGATGATCCATCTGGCGGGTGAGGACCAGGGCCGGCAGGTGCATCATCACGCTGACGCGCATTCCCGTGCCCACGTTGGTGGGGCAGGCGGTCAGGTAGCCGAACTGTTCGTGGAAGGCGAAGGTAAGCCTTTCTTCCAGCAACCGGTGCACCTGCTCAATCTGTTCCCAGGCGGCTTGCAGTTCCAGGCCGCTGTGGACCACCTGGATGCGCAGGTGGTCTTCTTCCAGAATCATCAGGCTAAGCTGCTCCTGCGGCTCGAAGGCGACGCCGCGAGGGCCTTCGGCTTCGGCCAGTTCCCGGCTGATGAGCTGCCGTTCGACCAGCAGTTGGCGATCCAGCTCGTCCAGTTGGTCCACGTCCACATAGGTGAGCTGTAACTGGTCGGGAAGCTGGTCGATGACTTCGCGGAGCAGCTTTTCCAGCTCGTTTCGTTCCTGGGGAGTGAGGCGCGTAACGAAAGGATAGCTGGCCACGTTTCGGGCCAGCCGCACCCGCGAGGAGATGACGATGTCCGATTCGCGTCCGGTGCCGCGAAGCCATTCGCCGGACTCTCGGACCAGATTTTCAAGCTCCACGCTCCACCTCGTTTCGGCCAGGAAGGCGGGATGCGGGTCGGGACCCGCCGGATTGCAAGCCCGAAACCGCACACCATTCGGCTGGTTGGATCGTCAGCTTTGGGCCGGCGGTTCCTCGGCCGGGGAGTCGCTCCGTCGAGCAGCCACGCGCTGCTCGATTTCGCGAATCTGGTCCCGTAGCTGCGAAGCCCGTTCGTACTCCTCCTCGGCGGCCGCCTGAAGCATCTGGCGGCGCAGCCGGATTACTTCCACCAACTGGTCGGAATCCTCGGCTCCCCGAGGGGGACGCATCCCCACGTGACGCGTCTCGCCGTGGACCGAGACGAGCACGGCTTCCAGTTGTTTTTTGAACGCTTCGTAATCAGCCGGACAGCCCAGGCGCCCTTGGCGGCGGAACATCTCGAAACTGATGCCGCACACCGGACACACGGCCTGCTGCAACTGGGCCAGCTCTTCGGCGCTGGCGCCCACGCCCAGATACTGGGCCAACGCTTCGGCCGGAACGGACTCGCTCTGGGAAGCCGACTCGCCCTGGGCCAGATACTCGCGCGCATGTTCCTGGCACAGATGCAGTTCCGTCGGCTTCCCGCCAGTCAGTTCGGTGATATGGAAGGTGGCCTGCTGTTCACACTTCTGGCACTTCATCGCAATCCAGGCTCCCGGCAGGGGAAACGCGACCCGGGACAGGGGAAACGTGGTCCCCTAAAAAAGTATATGGCCGAAGCGAGTGGGATTCTATCGGGCAAGTTGTTCCGCTTCAAGCGAGCCGGTTTGCGGACCAGATTGCTCTTTTGCGATTCAACAAACGCGACAAGGGTTTCAGCAAGCGCATGGGAAAACGAACCACACGACATTACTTGGCGGCTTGCTGATTCGCGTTCGCGATTGGCAGTCACTGGCAACGAGCTGCCGAGTACGAATTCCGAGTACGAGCACGAGCACGAGTACGAGTACGAGCGTTTGTTTGTCCACCGGAGCGGAAGCTCCTCCTCCACGCCCCCAAGCCTCCACCCCCCCACGCGCCTACTGCTCCGGTGGGTTTTCCTGGGCGGCTTCTTCCACGTGTGGGGCGAACCCGCGGCGCATCGTATTTTCGGTTACGGTGCGGGGAATGACGAACTGGAGCAGGTAGTCCGGACCTCCGGCCTTGCTGCCGATGCCGGAGTGGTGGTAACCCCCGAACGGCTGCCGCCCGACGATGGCGCCGGTAATCGGGCGGTTCAGGTACACGTTGCCTGCTTGGAGTTCGCGGGCTGCGCGGCGCAGGTTTCGCGGGCTGCGGGAGTAGATGCCGCCGGTCAGCGCGTAGGGGACGCTGTTGGCCAGCTTCAGCGCCTGGTCCAGGTCCGGTACGCGGAACACGGCCAGCACGGGTCCGAAGATTTCTTCCCGGGCCACGGGGCTTTCCGGCGGCAGCTCGGCAAAGAGGGTTGGCCCGACGTAGTAGCCCTCTTCGGCCAAGGGGCCCACGTCCACGTGTAGCAGTTCCCGGCCGTCGCGGCGTCCCTGCTCGATGTAGCGCCAGATGCGGTCGAAGGCGTCCTGGTCGATGACCGGGCCGACGCGGTTGCCGGGGTCTTCGGCCGGGCCGATGGTCAGGCTTTGTGTGGCTTCGACCAGCCGCCGCACGAACGGCTCGTAAACTTTTTCCAGCACGATGGCCCGCGAGCAGGCCGAACACTTCTGCCCCTGGAAGCCGAAGGCGCTTTTGATCACGCCGGAGACGGCTTCGTCCAGGTCGGCGTCGGCATCGACGATGATGGCGTTCTTGCCGCCCATTTCGGCGATGACGCGTTTGACTTCCGGCGTGCGTCCCTGGGCGGACACTTCGGCTGCGCGGCGATGGATTTCCATGCCCACGGCCCGCGAACCCGTAAACGCGATGGTGACCACCTGGGGATGTTCGACCAGGGCCGCACCGACCACTTCGCCTGCCCCGGGCAGGTAGTGGCACACTTCCGGCGGAAAACCGGCCTGGAGGATTAGTTGCATCAATCGGTAGGCCACGGCCGGGGACTGTTCGGCCGGTTTCATCACGACGGTGTTGCCCGTCACCAGCGAAGCGACGGTCATGCCGGTCAGAATGCTCAAGGGAAAGTTCCACGGGGCAATCACGGCGGCCACGCCCCGGGAGATGTAGTGGTAGCGGTTTTCTTCCCCGGCCACGTCCATCGCCAGAGGCTTGCCCATCAGGTAGCAGGCCCCCTGGGCGTAGTAACGGCAGAAGTCGATGGCTTCGCACACGTCGGCGTCGGCCTCGCGCCAGTTTTTGCCGCTTTCGTGCACCATCCAGGCGGCCAGCTCGAAGCGGTTCTGGTCGATCAGGTCGGCCAGGCGCCGCAGCAGCTCAGCCCGATGCTCCACCGCAGTGGCGGCCCAATCGGGCCAGGCTTGGGCCGCTTTGGCTACGGCCTGCTCGACGTGTTCGGCCGTAGCGGCGGCCACGCGAGCGACCACCTGGCTTTTGTGCGAGGGGTTGAGCGAGAGCAGCTCGTCCGAGCCGGAGATTTCCTGGCCTGCGATGACCAACGGCACGTGCCCGCCCAACTGTCCGGCCACCTGTTCCACGGCCTGTTGCATTCGGCGGCGGTTTTCTTCGCGGGCAAAGTCCAGCGGGGGATGGATGGCAAACTCCGGCACTTTCACAATCGGTTCCTCCGTCGTACCGGGGGCGGATGATGTGGAAGCCGCGGGGGCCGGGGGCCGCGTGGCGGATTGGCGAGCCGCTTGCCGCCGGCCCACTTCCTCGGGCGGAGTGAGCAGCTCCTCGGCCGAACGCAGTTCGGTAAAGCTGGCTCGCAGGAAGGAATCGTTCGACGTGTTTTCCAGCAGCCGCCGTACCAGGTAGGCCATGCCGGGAATCAGTTCGCCGAACGGCATATACACTCGCACGCGGTAGCCCAGATCGCGGAACAGCTCCTTCTCCGCGTCGGCCATGCCGTAGAGCATTTGGATTTCCATGCCCGAAAGCGGCAGGCCGATGTGCCGGGCTACGGCAATCCCGTAAGCGAGCGATCGCAGGTTATGACTGGCCAGGGCCGGTCGCAGGTACTGGTAATGGCGGAGCAGGAAGCGGGTTTGGGCCTCGTAGTTGGCGTCGGTTTGCCACTTGCGCAGATAGACGGGCACGGGCCAGTTGTGGTACCGGGCGTGGATTACCTCGTAGTCCCAGTAAGCCCCCTTGACCAGGCGAACCCAGATCGGGTGGCCTCGCCGTTTGACCCACTGGAGCAGTTGTCGCAAGTCGCGGTGGCTGTCTTTCAGGTAGCACTGGATGACCAGGCCCACGTCGCCTGTGTCGCGGAACTCCTCCTCCATGAGAATCTGCTGCAGAATCCAGAGCGTCAGGTCCTTGGTAGCATAGGACTCCATGTCCACGTTGACGAACGCCCGATGCTGCCGGGCCACGCGGAGCAGTTGCCGCAGCCGGGCCCCGGCTCGCCGGAGCGTGCCTTGCGGATCGGCCGGATCGAACTGGCTATCCAGCGCCGAGAGCTTGACCGACACGTTCACCCGCGGCAGGGCGTCCAGCACGCCGCGGTCGATCTGCGGCACTTCCGGCCAGCGGTTCACCTTGGGAGCCAGGTGGCGAATCAGGTCCAGATAGGACTGGAGATAGGCGTCGGCTTCCCGGTCCGAGACGACCATCTCGCCCAGCCAGTCCAGCGTGAAGGCCATCCGCCGCCGTCGGGCCCGGCGGACCGCCTGGAGCACTTCCTGCGGCGTGGTGCCGGCGATGAACCTTCGGGCGTAATCCAGCGCGTGGCGTCGGGCGGCCCGGGCCAGCACGCGTCCGGCAAATGAACGCGGCGAAGCCACCGCCAATCCCAGCCGGGCGGCCGCTGGCAGGCGTTGCCGCACTTCCTCGAAGTATTCCTGAAGATGCTGCACTACTTCTTCCGGGGTGTGCAGCATGGGCAGCACGTCGATGAAGCGGAACGCCTGCACCTTGATCGCTTCGTCCCGCATGGCCCAGGTGAGAATCTGGTCGTCCCACCATTGGCGCTGAAACACAGTGGGCTGATGCCGGGGGATGTGGTCGAAGAGCCACCGGCCCAGTTCCTGGCAAGTGGCTTCGATCTTTTCCAGCTCCCTGGGACTGAAATCCGGCACTTCCGGAGCCATTGCGGGGCGTTCCTCCGTGCGGCGAGGGAGAGCGGCTCTGAGGGTTATCCTCGCCCGCACGCCCGGGGATTGTCAACTCGGCAGCGGCGCGGGATCGTCAAGCCACGCCCCTGCCAGTAGACGACGCTGGGGTGAAACTGGCGAACTGGGGAGAACCGGGGGCTTCTGGCAGTGTTTTTCGGTTATTGCCAGCTTCGTGAATCGTGTCGATTCTTTGCGTCGATAAATCCCACACGGGTGTTCCAACCCGTCACAGCTCAGGCCCACCACCGACGTGTTGTTTGCCGGATCGGTTACTCCAGCAAGCATTGCTTGTTTTGCGCCAGATAGGGAACTTGCCGAAATGACGATCGGCCGCAAACGGGTCGGGCGGGCACGTGGACCGCTGGGCTGGGCTTTGGCTGCGTTGCTCTGGGGTGCAACAACCGCCTGGGGCCAACCGGCGGTGACTCAAAGGGCAGCTTCTCCTGGGGCTGGGGTCTCCGTCCCCCAAGCTCAGCCGGGAAAAACAGCCTCGGCCGGAGTGCCCTTGCCGGACCGCAAATCTGCCGCCGCGGCCGGTCCTGCCGCCACGCTGAAGCTGGTGCGGCCCGTTTCGGCCGGCCCGGAGCTTCAGTTGACCACCCAGTCGGGCAAGGCTCCCGCCCCGGCCCCCCAAGGGCAGCAGCAGGCGGAGTCTGTTCCACCAGCCAAAGAACTCTCGTTGGAACACTTCCAACAACTGGCCTGGCAGAACAACCCCACGCTGGTGCAAAAACGCCAGGCGATTCGTCAGGCTCGCGGGCTGTGGGTCCAGGCCGGTTTGTTGCCCAACCCGCAGATCGGCTACCAGGCGGCCGAAATCGGCAACGAAGGCCGTGCCGGGCAGCAGGGAGCGTTCGTCCAGCAAACGTACCGCCGCCGGCCCAAGCTCTACTGGGCCCAACAGGTGCAAAGCTACGGCATCCGCCTGGCCGAGATGGAGCTGGAGGCTCAGCGGCTGCGGGTGCTGACCGACGTGGAAATCGCCTACGTCCAGGCGGCCATCAACCAGCGCCGCGTGGAAGTCTCGCAGCGGATCGTCGAGGCGGCCCAGGAAACGGTCCGCACCACGCGCTTGCTGGAAAAGGCGCAAGAAGTCAGCTCGGCCGACGTGCTGCGAGCCGAAGCCCAGCTCTATCAGGCCCAGGTGGAACTTTACCGGGCCAAACAAGACCTGGAAGCCAGTTGGCGGCAACTGGAAAGCGTGGTGGGCGTGCGGAACCTGCCCCGGGGCAGGCTGCATCTGCCCGAGCAAGCCGGCCAGGCCAATTGGACCTGGGACGCGCTGGTCGATTACCTGACCAACGAAAGCCCGGTCGTGGTGCAGGCTTCGCTCCGGGAACGGCAAGCCTATGCCAACTGGCAGTGGCAGTTGGCCCTGGGATTGCAGGACCCGCAGTTCAACGCCTCGGTGGCCCAGGATACGGGGAGCGAGTACACGATTGCCGGGGTGCAGGTAACGATCCCCATCCCAATCAACAACCGCAACCAGGGCAACGCCATGGCCGCCCGGGCCCGCTGGGTCGCCATGCAGCGGGAACGGCAACGGATTCTGTTGCTGCTACAACAGCAGCTTGCCGCTGTGTTCACCACCTACCAGGCGGCTGCGCGGGAAGTGAAGCTGTACCGCACCGAGGTAATCCCCCGCTGGGAAAAAGCCTATCGGTTACTCCAGGTGGGCTACCAGCAGGGCGAGTTCCAGTACACGGACGTGCTCCAGGCCCAAACCACTTACTTTCAGGCGCAACGGCAGGCCCTGGATGCCATGCTCCGCTGGCACGTGGCCGCTGCGCAGATTCAAGGGCTGCTCCTGCAAGGTTCGCTCAGCAGCGCGCCCTAAGTGGGTACCAGCGCAACTGGCGTGGCTTCCCGGCGAGCCGCCAGTTTTAAACGAAGGGGGTGGAGGCTTGGAGGCGTGGGGGGATGGGGCAGGAACTTCCGCTCCGGGGCGAGGACTGTCTCTTATACACATC
>WFOE01000234.1 GCA_015488215.1 Planctomycetales bacterium | reverse complement strand
TTCCCGGGGCACGCGGCGGAAGCGGCTGGCTTCCTTGAACATCTCTTGGGGAACGCGCCAGTAGTGCTCCCGGGCCACTTTCTCGCTGTGGCCAAGCCATTCGGCTGCTACATAGCCGGGGAAGTGCCGGGCCAGGTCGGTTGCGCAGCTTCGCCGCATGTTCTGGAACGCCATGGGCCAAGGCTTCAGTCCAGCGGCCACGGCAAACCGTTCCAGTTGGGTACGCAGGCTGTGGTTCTTGCCCGGTTTGCCATCTCGCCCCCGGGATGTAACACTCCCGTTCCCGATTCGGCTTTACGGTCAAGCCTTTCAGGTGGTCAAACGGGTTGGCTCCCAACAGCTTCTTGTGCACAGCATGGGCAAAAAACTGCTTGCCACGGGCCAGCACGCACCGGGCCGTATTCGGCGCCCATCGGGCAAACACTTCCCGGCCAGTTCGTCCACGTCCCCTGGGGTGATGGAATCCAGCGGGCAAGATATTCCTGGACCAGCCGGCCCTCGTGAAACGGGGTATTGTCACAGATCACATGAATGCACAGCCAGCGACGCACCATCTCAGGGTTGATCTGGAACCGGTGCTCCTCCCACAGCAGAAACGCCGCCGTAACACAGAACCAGCGGCTGCGCAAAAAACCGAAGTCGCGAGGCGTCTTCTCGGTGACCCAGCGTACCACCAGGAGTACCCACTGCCCGAGAAACACCGCCAGGCGGCCGCGGGAGTCGCCCAAAATCGCCTCCACGCCCTGCTTCTGGAAACGGGTCTTCCAACCAGCGTTGTGCTTGGGCTGGTGTGAAGTATCGCGGCGATTGTGTTCCACGGCCGTCCGTCGGCCAACGGGAGCAGGATGTGCGCCCGCAGCCACATGGCCGGATTGGTCGATTTGCGGTAGTGCGTCAGCAAGACTCAGCAAGACCTTGTGTCGCTTGGTCACAACGCGGCACTACCGTCCATGGCCTGGCTTCCGGGTTCGTTGGGCTTTCGTTCAACTACCCCCCTAAGATCAGGCCTTCTTTTATTGCCAGACCAATTCCAGCGTACAAAAACGTATTGTCGGAATTGCATGGAGATACTTAGCGGCTCTGAAGTTCCTGAATCAGTCGGGCCAGCAGTGTGGGGTCGTCCTGTTGCACGAGGTGTTCAATCCGGCTCGCAGGCACTTCCAGTTGCTCCAGCGCCTGGCGGACATACCGCCAGCGACGGCGTCGGGCCGCGCCCTGTTCCAGATAAAGTTCGGTGAGATGCTCGCCCAGCTTCTGTAAGGCGATTGCCTTGCGGTTGCGGTAGTAGTTGCGAATGACTTGCTGCTGGTATCGGGAGCGGGATTTTTCTTCGCCGCCAGCCATTTTCTTTGCCTTTGCTGTTGGAGGAGTGGGAGCAGGAATCGCCGTCCCGTGCCGGAAACATTCTTCCCGGAGCCGCTTGTTACTTGGAAGTTTCCGCGGCGGCCAGTTCGGCCCGAATCCGCACTCCCACGGCCGGATCCACCATAGCAGCGGTGGCCAGATGCACGCCGTGGGCTCCGGCGTCCAGGTACTGGCGCACCTGGTGGGCCGATTCCACGCCGCCCACGCCAATCAAGCGTAGCGGGCAGCGGTGCTCCTTGACCACGCGGGCAAACAGCCGCAGTTGTTCCAAGCTGGCGGGAAACGTGGCCCGACCGCAAATCCCCCGCCGCTGGCCCTGGAAGTGCCAGGAACCGTCCGCCCGACGCACCCGGGCGGCCACCGAGTTGGTCATGGCCAGGGCTTGCACCGTGCCGGAGAGGACTTGGACCAGCTCCCGAGCCAGAGTGGGCTGTTCCACATGGCCGATTTTGAGCACCAGCGGCACTTGCGGTCCGATTGCCTGGCGGATGTCCCGAGCCACCCGGGCAGCCAGCTCCGGCGAGCGATAAAGCTGCCCGTCGGTCGTATCGACATTGGGACAAGAGAAGTTGGCTTCGATTACCTGGGCTCCGGCTTCCACGGCCCACCGGGCCACCTGAGCGTAATCCCGGGCTAGGGCATCGATCCCTCCGCCGGGCTGCTCCGTGCCCACGACCGAAACGCAGAGCACTTTGCCCAGAGGCAATTGCCGTCGGGTCCAAGCCACGTCGCGACGCCACACATCCGGCGCCTGGCTGGGAATTCCGAACGAGACGGCCCAGGAGCCTTGCATCCGGGGTGCTTCGTTTACCGCGTCTTCGTCACCGCTTAGCTGCGAACATTCCACCGGAACCAGGTTCGGCGGTTCGTAGCAAGGGCGGGCCACGCTCCGCACGGTTTTGTAAACCAGCACGTCGAAGCCCAAGTGGGCGTAATACAGCAGCCAGCGGCCGTTGAGCAGCGGGCCTGCGGCTACGCCCAAGGGACTACCGACCCGATGGCCCAGAAACTCCCAGCTTCCCGGCACCTCGGGCACTTCGACCGGCACCGGGTCGGGAGCGTGGTCGTAGTTCCACTGGTAAGTGCGGTCGGGCCGATAACGGGGGAGTGCGGCGGGTTCGGCAGGTTGGGCTTCCGGGGGCATTGGTTTGCTATTGTCCGGCGGAACAACGAGGCAGCAGCAAGTTTGCCGAGAGGGTCAAGTAGTTGCCCAACTCATGAGCATTGCCGATACTCTACCGTCCCGCAAGAAGGCAAGCTGCTCTTTACCGGGGACGGTTCGTCATTTAGGAGTTCTCTAAAACTGGGACATATCTGCGCCCAAAAGTCCTACCCGGATCCCGTGCCGGCGGAGCTCTGCGGTGGCCTGGCTGTTGATGACCAGCAGCACAATAAGTCCCAGGCAGGGAAACAGAACCAGCAGCCCTAGCAGGATTCCTCCGGCCGGGCCGAACAACTCGACTGCCAGCAGAATGGTAAAGACGACTCCAACCAGACTGGCCACCCCGACAATAAGCATGCCCAGCATGTGGTGCATCGGCATCGGAAAAAAGAACAAGCGGGTGGCAAACGCCAACACGTAGATCAGGATGCTGAAAATGACCCCCTTTTGGTAAATGGCGATCCGCCGCAAGCGTTCCCGCTCCGCTTCGCCCAGCCGGAGATGTGTCGGTTCCTCGCTCTGCTGGGGCGACTGAAACGGATTTTCATTCTCGCCGCTCATCGGCGTGTTCCCCCTTTTACGAGTTTTTCGGCAAGGGGCCCTTTGGCGGCCGCAAGTACCGATCGGCAAACTCGAGGTACTGTTCCCAATCGTAGCGGGTTACATCGTGCTTGCCGGTGCGGATGTGGTAGCCCAGCACGTCCATCACCGGATGATTGACCGGGGGCATTTCAGCCACCTGGAACACCGCTCGTCCCAGCAACAGCCGATAGACCGGCGCGGCGTGTTTGACGGCCAGAAATTCGCCGCGCGGGTCGGCCCAGCGGTCCTCCTGGGCGCTGGCCACGTAGCAGGGCCGCGGGGCCACCAGGGCGATGAGCATGTGCTGGTCCACCGGCAGGTCGTCCTCGCGGTTGTTGTATCGCTTGAAGTTTTCGCAGAACCAGTGCGGAAACGCGGTGTTGATCCGCCACACCGTCTCGCCGAATCGCCGCCGCGAGAGAGCCGCCCCGCCGCAGCCGGAGTTGTTCGAGATGACCAGGGCGAATCGCTGGTCTTGGGCTCCCGCCCACAAGGCCGTCTTGCCCAGCCGGGAATGGCCAATCACGGCCACGCGGCGAGCATCGACCAGAGGATCCCGTTCCAGGTAGTCCAGGGCGCGGGAAAGCCCCCAGGCCCAGGCGCCAATCGCCCCCCAGGCGTCCGGTGGGCGTCGGCCCGGTGGGTCCAGCAGCCCATGCACGCCGTTTTTGAAGCCGTCGTGGTAGTCCGGGTCGATGTCGCCGTAGTAGGCGGTGGCCAGGGCGTAGCCGCGGCTGAGGACCAGTTCCACCTGCCACCGCGAGGCGGCCCCGCCGCGAGTCTTTTCTGTGGCCCGGTTATTCACCACGCCCGGGCCGGGACGCATCCAGCTTTCCGGCAACCGGATGGCCGGATCGGGATAGACCGCGTGATTGCCCCAGAAGTTCAGCCCGAGAAACGCCGGTGCCGGCCGCTTTTGCTTGGGCGCGTAGAGCAACAAGTCCATAAAAGGTTTTTCCGCCGGGCCGAAGAAAATCCGCACCTGTTTGCGCACGGCCCGTCCACCCAGAGCCTGGTCCGATTGTTCCAGCACGCGGAAGCGAAGCTGCTTCGGGGCAGCGGGACTGCGGCCGTACATGTGCTTGCGGAACAGTTCCAGCACCTCCGGGCGGCGTTTCTGGAACCAAAGCTGCGGGGTGGTCACGCGCGTCCCGTCCAGACACACCAACGGGTCCGGCAACGTGTACGGCGGGACCTTGCTTTCGTCGTAGTTGGGTACAAACCGCTGGGCCGAGGCCGGTGCGGCCAGGGTGCCCAGGAGCGTCAGCGTGCCTAAAACGATTGGCAGTCGGTTCATGGAACAAGACCTTGCTTTCCTGGAGCATGGGCAATGGTGCAGCAAACCGCCTGAGGCGGCTTTTGTTCGACCGGGCTGGAGCGGAAAGCTCCCCGTGGCCGACGGCTGGAGCCGTCCTCCGGGAGCTTACGCTGCCGGCTCGCCGCTCCTCTGCCAGCTAAAGCTGGCGGCTCGCTATTTTCCCGTCTTCTGTTGTTACGCTTGTTCTTGCACCGGAGCGGAAGCTCCTGCCCAAGACACAAGACCCAAAACGCAAGACCTCTCCACGTCGGCGGCTCGCCAATTCT
>WFOE01000233.1 GCA_015488215.1 Planctomycetales bacterium | reverse complement strand
TTCCCCCTTTCCCGCCCCAAGCCGCACGCCCGCCGAAGTTGGCCGCGGGCCGGGAAGCCGCGTCGTTGCGTATGATCCGAAAACCAATTGCCAGCCATTCAGAAAAAGACCGCCTCGGCCCAGAAGGACCGAGGCGGCAGGCACCGGTTGCCAAGTCAGGAGGTTTTTCTTTGGGGGCGAAGGTGCCTCGGCAAGCCGAGGTACTGTCACCTCAGCCTTCTTACGGCTGGCTCACGCCGGTTTGCAATCGCTCTTCTTC
Organism: Planctomycetales bacterium; assembly: GCA_015488215.1. GTDB lineage: Bacteria > Planctomycetota > Planctomycetia > Pirellulales > S012-138 > S012-138. Next base: position 18,170 of record WFOE01000233.1, on the reverse strand, counting down.
TTCGGCGATGATGATCCGCGGCGTGACCAGCATCAGCAAGCTTTGGGTTTCGCGGCCAATACCCACGTTGCGGAACAAGCGGTTCACGTAGGGCACTTTGCTCAGAATGGGTACGCCGAACTCGTTCCGCCCTTCGCTGAGCCGCTTGATCCCGCCCAGCAGCACCGTCCCACCGTCAGGCACGCTGACGGTGGTGGCGATGTTGAACGTGGCGAAACTGGGCAACTGCACCGTGGTGGCCGTCTGGGCGGAAGAGACCTGGGTGGGCCGCAACGGCACCACGTCGCCCACCGGACCGTAGGTGGTCGAAGTGCTCTGGGACCCGTTGAAGGTGAAGTTCTGCACATCGCCGATGGTGTTGAACGTGGGCATTACCGTCAGTCGCACGAACCGGCGGTCATTGGACACGGCCGCCTGGACAGACAACTGCGTCCCTTCGTTGAGCACCATGATGACCGGTTGCTGAGCCACGGCAAAGTCGCCCACCACCGGAATGACGCTGATGACGAACGGGCTGAAGGTGAAGTCGCTCACCGTGGCCGACTGGCCGTTCATCAACGTCACCTTGGGGGCCTGAAGCACGTTGCTTCGCCGGTCGCCTTGGGAAGCTTCGATGAAGAAGTACGCTTCCAGGTCGCTCAGAATGGCAAAGCCGACCTGGGCTCCTGCTCCCGGCTGGAAACCGCCGAACTGCGGAATGGCCAACTGGAAGCTGCCTTGTTGCACCGGGATGTCCAGATCCGCCGAGAACAGCCCTGGGGCGGACATACCTACCATCACACTGGGGCCGTGGTCGCGGTCTTGGACATTCCGCGGCGGGTTACCCGAGCCAACGCCCAACTGCCCGGCCGGGGAATAGGGGGTCGGAAGATCCATCGGACGCCCGAACACCTGGTAGGGGCGGTCGATGTCGTCGTCGATGTCGAAGTCAAAATCGACGCCGATCCGTTCAAAGAAGGTGTCGTTCAAGGTGATGAACCGCACTTCGATCGTTACCTGCAAATCCATCAACCGCCGGAGCTGATTGAGCAGGTCTTCAATTTGTTGGTGCACTTCTTCGGTCTGACTAATGACCAGGGAGAAGTTCCCCTCGAACGGGCCGATGGTTCCCGGGCCGCCGTTCTCGGCCCAGGAGTCCGGGGCCACGGTCGAGGTAATCAGTTGGATCAGGCTGTCGAAGTCGGGCTGGGCCCCGTTGTTGGCTCCTCCCGGCCCGCCCGGCAGCGGAGAGGAAGCCCCACCCAGGTCGGGCACCCCTCCCCCCGGTCCACCCGGGGCGGCCAACTGGGCCAGCACCGCCTTGTCCACCACGGCGCTGGTGCTTGGTGAACCGTCCTTGCTGGCCACCAGTGAAACCGGAGCCGCCCGGGACGAGGCCAGCGGGAACAACGCGTTCTGGTACGCCGTGCGGATGGCCCCGGCCAGCCCGGCGTTGGGGTCGGGCAGGAAGTTCGGGATGGGCACCACCAGGTCCGCCACGTCGTAGATGACCGTATAAACTTCGCCGCTGCGGGCTCGTTCGCTGGTTATCTTGAGTACTTCGTCCTTAATCACGTAGCCCAGGTGCAGCGGTTCCAGAATGAGGTTCAGCGCGCTTTTGAGCTGGATTTCGGAGTTCAGCTCGATGGTGATGGGCACGTCCGGGTTCACGCCTTCTTCGGCCAATCCCTGCGGATCCAGGTGGATGTTCACGTCGGTCAGCCGGCTCAGATAGTCGATTACTTCGTGCAGCGGCGTTTCACGGAACCGGAGCGAAACCGGCGTACGCAGCTTCTGTTCGATTTCCAGTTCCTTGGGACTGCGTTGCCGGCCGCCGCGGAACGGTTTGCGCCGCCGGGTCAGTTCTTCCCAACTGGTGGGGAACTGGATCGGCAGCCGGTCGTCCATCGGGATGGCCGATTCCTGGACCGAAGCCAACGCGTTGACAAAACCCACTTCGGCCTGGTCGCGCATCGACTCGTTTTCGGCCAGACGGCGGACGAAGCGGCTCTGCCACTTCAGTTGCCGCACGATTGGTTCGTTGGGAGCCAGTTCCTCGGCCTTCTGCGCCACCAGCTCCGCTTCGGCAAACCGCTGTTGGTCCATCAACCGGTTGTACTCATCCACCAATTCGGCCAGGCGTTGCTGCACCTCCACGCGATGGCGGCGCTGGCGGAGGATTTCTTCCTTCACCCGGCGGTTCTGGTCTTGCAGTTGGATTAGCGGGGCGTTTTCCGCAATGTATTGCCGCAACTGGCGGATGTCGCCGTCCACGCGGTAGAGCAACTGCTGCTTGGCCGCCGGGTCCAGCGGCGAGTTCTGGACCATCACCCGCGCTTCTTCCAGCAGCACCAGAGCCTGGCGGGGGTCCTGTTCCCGCACCTGACGGGCCCGCCGCTGGGCGTCGGCCAGTTGGGCCGAAATCTGCTTCCGCAACAGCGCCTGCTGTTGGGTAATCTGGTTCAGCTCCTGCGGGCTTTGCCGGCCCAGGTAGGCCAACCGCCCTTGAAGCTGCTGCCGAGTGACAGCATCCAGGAGGTGCTGTTGCTTTTCCACTTGCAGATAAAGCTGCCGGGCCAGGTCCGGTTTCCCTTGCTGCAAGGCGGCTTCCGCCTGCTGGAACAGCACGCGTGGGTCCTGCGCTCCGCCCGATGGCACCAGGGCCGCAGCCGGCCAGGCGGTGCCGGGGCGAGCCTTTTGCATCGCCTGGGTCAAGTCCCGACGAACTACCTGCGGACGGTCGTCACGTGGCCCGTAGGCCGACTCAGGCACGCCCAGCGACTCGGCTTGCCGGAGCAACGCCGTGGCTTGCTGCCAGTTGCGCTGGCGAATTGCCTGGCGGGCCTGAGCCAACAGACGCTGCACTTGCTGTTTCTTCTGGGCCACTTCCGGCGACAAGGGCCGGGTGGCGATTTGCAGTCGGGCACCGCCCCGTCGGGCCTGCTCCACCTGCCGAAGCACCGTCTGAGGGCTGGTTTCATAGGGACTGTAGCTCAATCCGAGCCGCTCAGCGTCGCGGGCCAGGCGTTCCGCGTCGTCCAATTGGCCGGCCCGGAGCAGCCACGTGGCCTGTTCCAACAGGAACTGGGCCTGCTGGCGCCGATAGGCTTGCGAGTTGCCACTGCCGGCGGCCAGTTGCCGCAGTTGCTGATACGTGGTGATGGCCTGCTGCACCCGATCCGGATGATCCCCCAGGGGCGGGAAATTGACCCGCAACGCCCGAGCCTGCTGCACAAGTTGTTGGGCTCGGCGGACGTCGCCCACGGAAAGCGCCTTGCGGGCCTGCACCAGCAGTTGCTGCGCCTGTTGCAGGGCGGCGGACCCCGGAGTCGCCTGCGACCCGCCGTTCGGCGCTGGCAAACGCAGTGTTGCCGCCGGGGGAGTAGGTAGACGGCGCGGGGCTGCCGAACCGGCCGCACTTGCCGGACCGGCGGCGGGTGGCCCCGCCTGATGCAGACCGCTTGCGGAAAGTACCCACAGGCTGTGGCCCACGGATGCCCGTGCGACTTGGCTACACGCGCCGGCGGCCAGCAAGCCGGCCGCTGCCAAGGGGATCCAACTTTTCCTCGCAAATCGGTGGAGCCTCATGGCATCTCCTCGACTGGTATGAGTGGAAGACGTGTTCATCGGTCCTTCGGTGCTCCCTAATCGTCGTGCGTGGAAAAGGTCGCGTCGGGGAGCGACCACGAAGCGGATGGGCTCCCCTTTCCACGGCTCTGGCTCAAGCCGCATTTGAACCGGCGACGGGCAAGGTCGCGTTCAAAGCGGGCGGGAAATTAGTGGGGGCCAACAGGCCGGTCAAGGGCAGTTGAGCCGATTTTGCGGAAGATTTTTCAGGCTCGCCTGGCAAGCTCATCCGCACGGGGTTTTCCGAGGTGCTTTGGCGGCCAAACGGCCAGGAAAATCGGTTTTGCCCGGGTGCCTGCGGCGTTTCCGCTCGGGTGCTGTCGCCGTCGCCGGTAGCAATGCACCGCGTTGCGTTGCTGCCACAAAGCAAATCACCTTTCCTAGAGTCGGGACAGAAGCCCATTTCCCCCGGGAGGCGCCGGCGCGCAAAGCCACGACTTCCAAGTCCGGCTCTGCGCCAACGTGGCGGCAAGAGCGGTCAGCCAATTGTTTGACCAGAGTACTGAGAGTATGTCTCTGACGAACTAGGGCTATGCCCTCCGCGGCCCGGTGGTGGGAAGCCCCATGGGCAGCACCTGGACGAGGTTCTCGGGCCCTTCTTCGCCGAAAACGTCTGGGTGGACCGGGCCGCCCGCCGCTACCCAGGCAAGCTCCGCCGGGGCCTGAGAAAAGCACAATCGGGATTGCTCCCCAGGAACCCCGTCGTAAAATAAAAAGGGTTCCTCAGCAGGAACCGACGGCCGGAGGGTATCCGAATTGGTGAGGAGCCTGACTCGAAATCAGGTGCCGGCTCTGCCGGTTGCGGGTTCGAATCCCGTGCCCTCCGCTGGAGCAAGCGTACCTTCTGTGTGCGTACCTTGTGCTGCCTGGGTGTAGCTTCTGCCTTATCCCCCAGCCCACACGGGCAGCCAGCTTCTGAAGTGCCTTACCCGGCCGGGTCGTTCGGCCGGTTTGTCTTTTGAAGGCTGGGGGTCAAGTGGTCCGAAAAGTGCCCCTGGTCGAAGTGTCCCCGGTCCGCGTGGGGCAGTCCGGCTGGCCGACTCGGCCGGAAGTTGCGGTCTGCGCGGGATTCAAGCAGGCTTCGGCGACAGGATAACCCCCATCGACCAGAGGCAGTCGGCACGCAGCACAGACCTTCGGCAGCCTGAGGCAGCTCGGGACAAAGAGAACTCCGCAGGCTCCCTGGTTCCCGGGCCGAGGCTCTTTATAATGAAAACTCGCCACTTGCCGGGGGGCGGTTCTCCGGCGGCGTTTGTTTTGCAAACTGCCATCGTAGGGAGCGTTTTCATGGCGGAAAAAGTGGTCATCATCGGCAGTGGCCCAGCCGGGTGGACCGCGGCCATCTACGCCGCCCGAGCCAACCTCGAACCGCTGGTGTTCGAAGGGGCCATTACGCCCGAAAACCAGCAAAAAGGCACGCTCCCCCTGGGCCAACTAGCCCTGACCACCGAAGTGGAAAACTACCCAAGCTGGCCCCACATGGAAAGCAATGCCCTGGCCGCCGTGTTGAAATCGGCCCTGGCCCCGGAGCGGTTCGCCAACATCGAGCATCTGACCACCTCGCACACCGGGCGGCGGACCATCTTCGGCCCGGAGCTGATGGAGCTGATGCGCCAGCAGGCGATGAACTTCGGCACCCGGGTCATCACTGACGACGTGGTGCAGGTGGACTTCAAGAACCATCCGTTCCGGCTCACTTCCCTAGGCGGCAAGCAGGTCGAAGCGCTGACGGTAATCGTGGCCACGGGAGCCCGGGCCAACTACTTGGGCCTGGAGTCCGAAGAACGGTTCAAGAACCGCGGCGTGTCAGCCTGCGCGGTCTGCGACGGGGCGCTTCCGCGGTTCAAAAACCAGCCGTTGGTCGTCGTGGGCGGGGGGGACAGCGCAATGGAAGAAGCCACCTACCTGACTCAGTTCGCCAGCAAAGTGTATATCGTCCATCGCCGGGACAAGTTCCGCGCCAGCAAGATTATGCAGCAACGGGTGCTGGAAAACCCCAAAATCGAAGTCAAATGGAACCGCGTGGTCGAGGAAGTGCTGGGCGACGACGAACACGGCGTCACCGGCGTGCGGCTCCGAAGCACCGTGGACGACACCACCGAAGAGCTGAAAGTGGCCGGCATGTTTCTGGCCATCGGCCACACGCCCAACACGGCCTTTCTGGAAGGCCAATTGGAACTGACCGAAACGAAGTACATCCGCTGGACTAAGCCGTTCCGGACCTGGACCAGCGTGGAAGGGGTGTTCGCCGCCGGCGACGTGGCCGACGACTACTACCGCCAGGCCGTCACCGCCGCCGGCAGCGGGTGCATGGCGGCCCTGGACGCCGAACGCTACCTGGCCCACAAGGGATGGTTGTAATCGGCCGGGGAGAGCTTTCCCGGTGCCTGGCTTCGGGGATACGGGGACCGTGTTACTGTTCAAAAAACGCTTTCTGGCGGCGATCCGCCAGGGACGCAAACGGCAGACGATTCGCCTGTGGCCCTATCGGCGCATGCGCACCGGCCAGCGAAGCTACATTCCCGGCGTGGGCCCGGTGCGGATTACCCGGGTGGAGCCGATCCAGTTGGAGCAGTTAACCCAACAGGACGCCGTGGCCGACGGGTTCGATTCCGTGGAAGAGCTTCGCCAAGCGCTGGAAGAAATCTACCAGCAAACCCCGGCCGACAAGCCGCACCAGGCGTATCGGGTCTGCTTCGAGCTGCTGGAGGAGTAACCCGCCGGTTGGCCGGGCCGGGCTGTTTCGACCCAGCCTGTGGCTGCGGCGGCCCGGGGCATCGGAATCCAGCGGCGGAGTTACCGACTTTCTTTCCCCCGGGGCTTATGCCCTCCGGCCAGCAGCTCTAGCCCGAGCACCACCGCAAAGGAAACAACCATAACGCCCAGCGGCAGCGCCACGCCCGGAGCGGTTCCGGTCGCTTCGGCTTGCCAGGGCCAGAGCCCATGGAGCGAACCGAGCATCAGTCCCAGCAGCGCTGCCATCGTGGGGGCTTTGTGCCGGTGGAGCAGCCAGCGGAGCAGTTTGACGAAGCTAAGCAGTCCCAAGGCGGCTCCGGCGGCAAACGCCGCCAGAAACATCAGGTCGGCCGCTTCCACCTGGCCGGAGGAGAGCCGGTCCACGGTTTGCACCACCGGATGGTAAAGGCCCAGAATCACCAGCAGATACATGCCGCTTACGCCCGGCAGGATCATCGCGCAGATGGCTACGGCTCCGGCCAGGAACACGAAGCCCAACTGCGGCTCCAGCGTGCTCTGGAAGTGGCCCGTGGCCAGGAACCCGGCCAGCACGCCCAACCCCAGCGCCGCGACCGAGGTGGCGTTCCACCGGGAAACCATCCGCAACACCACCACGCCCGAGGCGGCCACCATGCCGAAGAACGCCGCTTTGGTCGGCACGGGATGGTGTTCGATCAGGTAACGCATCGTTTTGGCCAGTCCCACCCAGCCCAGGGCAATTCCCAGGGCTAACAGGGCCAGAAAATGGCCGTCCACGTGGTAAAACGCCCGCCGCAATCGGCCCCGCAGCAGCAAGCGGACGACCTGGGCGTCGAAACGGCTCAGGGCGACGATGAGCCGCTGGTAGATGCCGGTAATCAGGGCCATCGTCCCGCCGGAGACGCCCGGCACGGCGTCCGCCGCTCCCATGAGCACTCCGCGCAGCACCACCAGCACCGCGGAACGCCACGGCACCCGGCAGCACGGCTCCGGGGAAGGGGTCGGGAGGCTGGAATCGGACTGGGACACGGCCTGGGATTCTTGCGGGCGAGTCAGCGTCGGTGCTTCCATTGTAGATGCCTGAGGCTGGCGGAGGGTTTTTCTTCCGGCTTCCGGCGCTTACTTGCTCTCCCGGACCGCAGGCTCGGGAGCGGCCGCCACGGTTTGCCGGTGTCGGGGCAGCAGCAAGCCTAAGGCGGCCCGACGCAGCCGGGCACAGCGCCGGGGATACTCTGAGGCCAGGTTGTGGCGTTCGCCCGGATCGTCGTCCAGGCGGTAAAGCTCTTCGCGGTCGCTTTCCAGATGGTAGTGGTACTTCCACTGGCCTTGCCGGGCGCCGAAGATAATCCCGTTGCCCGTGGCCACCAGCGGCACCACGCGCCGCGGCTCGGCTGCCCACAGGTGCCAGCCGTCCAGGTCCGCCGGAACGGGTCGGCCCAGCAACTGCAACAGCGTGGGCAGCAGATCCACTTGCTGGACCGGATGGGCCAATCGCTTGCCGGGCCGGGACCACCCGGGCCACAAGAGCACCAGCGGCACGCGCACCGCCGGTTCGTACAGGGCGAAGCTGTGGATACGTTGTCCGTGCTGGCCGAAGCTCTCGCCGTGGTCGGCCGTCACCACAAGCAACGTCTGCTCCCAAAGCCCGCGGCGGCGCAGTTGCTCCACCAGCCAGGCAATCAGCCGGTCGGCTTCCCAAACGGACCGGAGGTAGCGGTTCAGCGTCGGGTCCTCGGGAACGAACTCCGGCGCGCGGTCGCTTTGCACCACGTAAGGATGATGCGTCTGGATGGTATAGGCCAGGGCGGCAAACGGCCGTTGCGGCTGCCGGTCGATCCAGTCCAGTACCGCCTGGAGCATGGCCCGGTCCTCCACCCCCCAGGAGTTGAGCCGCCGGGCGGCAAGCGTCCGGGCGTCCAGTACGCATTCCACCCCGTGGGCCTGCAAGAACCGGTCCCGGGCCTTCCAGGACCAGTAGCCGCTGTGGGCGGCCAGCGTGCGGTAGCCGTCCCGATGCAGCAAATCGAACAGCGTGGGCACCGGCAGCCGCGGCTGATCTCGCAATACCAGCCCCCAATCGCAACGCGGATACCGGCCCGAAAGCAGCGAATACAAGCTCTTGCAACTGCTGGGAGCCGTAACGTAGCAGCGTTCGAACACCACGCCGTATCGGGCGGCCAGGCGTTCCAGGCAGGGCGTGGTCCGGTGGGGCGAACCGTAGAGGCTCAAGTACTCCGCCCCCACCGACTCCAGCACCAGCACCAGCACGTTCCGGGGACGAGCATCCTCGGAAAGTTCTGCCACCGAAACCGCACGCCGCGGCGGCGGAAGGTTCGCCCCCTGGCGGCTCCCGGCCGGCGAAGCGTGCAGCCGCTGCAACAGGTCTTCCCGACCCAGTTCCTGAAAGCAGGAGCGCACCATCACCCACGGAGCCGACTGGGCGATGCGCCGCTCCCAGCGGTTCGGATCCCGCCAATTGTGTTGGATGTATTGCTGGCTTACCCAGGCGGCCCACGCGGCCGTGGCCAACGCAGCCAGCAGATAACGCCGCGGCCAGGGCACGGCGGCCAGGCGGCGGACCGCCAGCCACGCCAGCTGATAGGCGAGCCAAGGCCCCAACAGCACCAGCGCCGATTGGAACCAGCCCGTGGCCGAAGCCAACGAGGAAACCACAACCATCGACCCGCCGGTCAGCCACAGGTGCCGCAGTTCCAGCGGCACCATGGCCCACCGGTAAATGCCCACCCCGGCCAGCAAATACGCCCCCAGCAGGTAGAACACGCCGTGCCAGAACCATGCCACGCCTCGGGCCGCCGGCCCGCGACCCGCCAGAGCCAGGGTAAACCAGGCCAGATGGGCCACGGCCAGCACAAAGCAGAAGTCCTGGGCCACCACCAGCCCCAGCCGTAGAACCCAGCGCAAAAAGCTCCCGGCGTCCGAAACCGCAAAGGGGAGCAACGCCGCCTTGGCCCCCAGCGCCAGCACCAGGCAAGCCACGGCCCACGCGGCCACGCGCTGGCCGGGGCCCGGAGCCGCCGAGTCGCTACGCGCAGGAAAGCTCATGGAACTCCGTTTCCTTTACCTGGTTGGGGACCGCACCTCCGGCTGCTTCCTTGCCGTTTCGGGTTCAGGCCGAAGAGGAGCTGGGCTGCTTGCTTTCCCGGCTTGCCGAAAGCTCGTGCTCTTTTCCGTTCCAGGTTTCCACCCACGTACACGCGGCCCAGGAAAGCCCCACGCCAAAGCCCACCAGCATGGTGCGCATCCCCGGCCGCAGTTGTCCCCGTTGGCGCAGCCGCTGGATGAGAATCGGAATGGTGGAAGAAACCGTGTTGCCGCAGTCTTCCAGTTCCATGGGACACTGTTGTTCACTCAGCTTCAACTGCGCGCGCAGCCGTTCCAGCAGCAGTCGGGTGGGCTGGTGCATCAGAAACAGTTCCACCTGCTGCCGGGACCAGCGGCTTCGGGCCAGGGCTTCTTCCACCAGCGGAGGGATGTTCTCCAGCGTGAAGTAGATCAGCCCGGGACCGTCCATGTACAAATCGCTCGGCCAGCGGTGGCGCGTGCGGGGCTTGAGTCCGTTGCCGCTGGGACGAAAGCCGCCTCGGGTCACCATCAGCATATCGGCCCCGGAACCGTCGGTGCCGAAGACCATCGGGCCCAGGCTCGGTTCCGGCACGGCGTCCACCACGGTGGCCGCGGCCGCGTCGCCGAAGATGGTCCGCAACGAACGGTCGGCCGCATCGATGTACTTGGAATACGTTTCGGCCGTAATCAGCAGCACCCGCCGGGCCGAACCGGCCGCAATCAGCCCTTGGGCCAAAGCCAACCCATACACAAAACCCGAGCAGCCCAGGTTGAAATCCAGCGCGCCGACCCGACTGGGCAAACCCAGCCGCTTTTGCATCACGCAGGCGGTGGTCGGGATGGGGTAATCGGGCGACTGGGTGCAAAACAGCAGAAAGTCTATCGACTGCGGATCCACGCCCTCCTGGTCGAACAGACGCCTTGCGGCCGCCACGCCCAGGTCCGAAGCCATTTCGTCCGGGGCGGCCAGATGACGGCGGCGAACCCCGGTCTTTTCCAGAATGATATCCACGTCCCACTGCGGGAACTGTTCCCGCAGGTCCTCGATGGTCTCCACCCGCTCGGGAAAATAGGTGGCAATCGGGCCAATGGCGGCGTAGTTCAACCCACCATCCTCGCAGGAAAAACACACGGGCCGTCAGGCGGAACGTCCGTCTGCACGTGCGTCCAAACCCTACCAATAACGCCTGGGCAGGGTCAATTCCACTAGTTTTGTGCAGTTACCGCAGTTTATCAACCGGGCGTTCAACGCTTGGGAACCCGCGAAGTAGAAGTTGCCGCCCGTGTGTTCGTGCCGACGGCTTTCCCCAGGCTGCGACTCGCCGCCTCTCGTGTACCGATGCACCGTTCATCTGCTCTTTACCCCGACCATCCTCGAACTTCAGCCGGGAAGACGTCCAGAACGAGACCGTCTTCACTTCCCGCACTTTTCACATCCACGACAGCCCGGCAGGCGGCCCGAAGCATGCCCCCCTACTTGCAAGCTGGCTCCGATGAATATCCACTGCCCCAGCCTGACGTTGCAACGGCTCGTCCGACTGGGAAAGGCGAGTCGTACCTGGTTCACCACGGCTGGAACTCCCCAAGCCGGCGCGTTGGCCCGGCGACCAACCAGGGTGCCTGCCCAGGGAACGGACGGCTGCTCCCTCTACGTCGAGAACGGTTGAAACGCTAACCGACTTGCTGGAGAGCACCTGGAACCTATTCCTGGTTACTGCTCCCAAGGGAAAGTCTTTTCACGAAGGTTGATTTCCTGTTGGCACTTTGCTCTAATCAAGCCAGAATCTCGGCTTGCGGCAGGGTTATTACCTATGGGGACAACCTCGCGCCTGTGCCACTGGCTTTTCGGGCCTCTTGTCCCACACGTCGGTCCGCCTGCCTCGGCCCGATGTGTGACAGACCAAAACATCCTGCTGCGCCCCCAGGACAAACAAGGTAATGCAGACACCTGATTCAATCGAGCTTACACTTCGGCTCGCCGTAGATAGTCTCGCTGCAACCAAGCAGCCGACAAGCGTTGTACGGATGGTTGTAAAAATGAGGTGAACTGAGTGAACTTGGCGTCTGTACGGAAGTGTCAAAAAGCAAATACATTTAAGGAAGCACTAGGCATGAACTCATATCGGCAACCTACTTTGCCGCTGGAATTGCCTGACAAGAATAGCCCTGGCGATAAAATTGGCTTGAATGGAAGCGGAATCAATGCCGTTTTGCCGGAAGACGAATGTATCCACAGGTGGTATCGTTTTGTTTTGTCATTTCCTCCTCACTTGGTAAGGCATTTCATAGGACTGTTTGAATTGGATGAGCGATCGGTTGTTTTAGATCCCTTTTGCGGCACAGGGACGACGTTAGTTGAGGCAAAACTGCAAGGGATCAAGGCGATAGGATTGGAGGCCAATCCTTTCCCCTGCTTTGCATCTCGCGTCAAAACAGATTGGAGCGTCTCTCCAAATGAATTGCGGGCATTTGCCAAGCAAGCTGCAGAACGCACGTACTCAGTGTTAGAAGAGCAAGGGATAGATGACAGATGGTGCCTGGACGTGCAACCCCAGAACGGCCTAAGAACATTGGATGAACAAGCCACACGACTATTGATAAAGAACTCGATCAGTCCACTACCCTTACATAAGACGTTGGTCCTGCTCGATCAGATTAATCTGCATCGCCGCAGCCCAGTTCATAAGTACGGAATATTGGCTCTAGGCAATGCGCTTGTAACCTCGATTGGAAACCTTCGCTTTGGCCCGGAAGTGGGGGTGGGAAGGGTCAAAAAAGACGCACCAGTAGTAGCCGCATGGCTAGAAGAAATGAGGAAAATCGCTTGCGATTTAGATTCGGTGCACCAAGGAAAATACCCTGAGGCAAGAGTATTTCTGGCAGATTCAAGGGAGCTGTCGCAAGTAATTACCCGGAACTCAATCGATGCAGTAATAACTTCTCCACCTTATCCCAACGAAAAAGATTATACACGGACAACACGCCTTGAATCAGTGATCCTTGGTTTCATCAAGAGCAGGTCGCATCTTAGATATTACAAAGAAACGTTTCTTAGGTCCAATACGCGAGGGATATACAAATCCGATGGGGATGATAAGTGGGTGAAAGGCGTTAAAGAAGTAGAAGAGCTAGCATCTTCTATTGAAAATCGCCGAATAAAGCTCGGCAAGACGTCTGGCTTCGAAAAGATGTATCATAAGGTCGTCAAACTATATTTTGGTGGAATGGCTCGCCATCTTTCCGAGATGCGGCAAGTTTTAAAGCCTGGAGCTAAGTTAGCATACGTGGTCGGCGACCAGGCATCATATCTGCGTATTATGATTAGAACAGGCCGGATTTTGGCAAATATAGCTGAAAGGCTGGGCTATGAAGTTGAGCAGATTGATGTGTTCCGGACTCGATTTGCTACTGCAACTAAGGCTAAATTGCGCGAGGAAGTTGTGATACTGCGCTGGCCGGGATCTAAATAATAAATATAGTCACGCCGATCTGATGGGCTGGATGATGGGAAAATACCGACAAATCATCGAGTGGGTATTTAAGAAACACTATCGACCCGGCAAGGTCCGCCTAGCTTTCGACAGAGAGGAACTCGTGAAGGCATCTAAGGAGTTGGGAATCGCAAGGATGAAGAATCTTGGCGATATTCCCTACTCCTTCCGCTTTCGTCAAGATCTTCCGAAATCCATTCAAAGGACTGCGCCGGCTAATTCGGAATGGATCATTGTTGGTGCAGGGATAGGGAAATACGAGTTCCGCCTCGCGGCGCCTGGTAAAGTGCAACCGGGGCCTCATATTCTTCCTATCAAAGTCCCTGATGCGACTCCAGAAATTGTGCGTCACTATGCTTCAGGAAAAGACGAACAAGCATTGTTGTCCCGTGCGAGGTACAACAGGCTTATCGATATCTTTACTGGCATAACCTGCTACTCTATACAAAACCATTTGCGTACAACTGTTGCTGGCATTGGCCAAGTCGAGGTTGACGAAATATATGTAGGGGTCAACAAACGAGGAACTCATTTTGTGTTGCCGTGCCAAGCTAAATCAGAAGGCGACAAGTTTGGTATTGTTCAGGTAATGCAAGATGTCGCACTCTGTCGAGAACGTTATCCTAATGCGATTTGTAAGCCTATTGCACTGCAGTTTGTCGGCGACAATCGTGTAGCAATCCTTGAGCTTACTGTTAGGGAAGAAGGTGAGAAGCTTAGGCTAAGTATTGTTGAGGAAAAGCATTACGACTTGGTTCCACGAGATCAAATATCAGAGGATGAGCTTCGAGCGTTAATGGAAAGCGAATTGCAATGAGGATCCAGAGTAATAGGTAATCGCTCTCGATGCCACACCTTATCGTATTTGTGTTACAGGTGACTTGCAGGTGAAGTGCCGCGAATAAAGAAGAGCTTGCTTGCTGATCATTGGTTTGGTCTCTCTATAATAGCTACCCATCAGCCCGATGGTTTCACGGGCAGGTTTTAGCACATAATCAGGTTACAATTTGGAATAAGCCAACGCTTTTTACTAATGTGAATACAGCCGGGCCGCAGTCACTAAGGAGCTTACGCTGCGGGCAAGAATCGGCTTGCCGCGTGGCTCCTGCGGTGTGTGCGGAGCTTATGAAAAAGAGGGCTGAGAGATAGCTCCCCGGAGTCTCGCCCGGCTAGCCCAGAGTGTCCGCGGGGGGGTTACGGGAAGCGGTACTTGGCGTTGCGGATGTCGAAGTTCTCGTCGGTCAGGCCCACGTTCAGACGCAGCCGGCTGTAGGTGTATTCTTCCAGCAGCGGCGGCTCGTCGCCTTCCCGTTCCGGCCAGCCGTAGGATTCGTAACGCACCGGCAAGTTGTGCCGGCGATCGACGAACACCCGGGCGATGTGGAAGCGGTGTTCGGGCCGGCGTTCGGGGTGCCGGAACTCCAGCACGATGCAGGGGCGGCCGTCGAGCTTGGCCTGGGAAAAGGTGCGCACCTGCACCTGGTCGCATTTCAGCTCCTGGCGGCCCTGTTCAATCAGCCGCCGGGTGAGATTCAGGATGCCGATTTCGGTGATGGGGTACTTCTGCCCTCGCATGGCTCGGGGGCCCCGGGGGTCCAGGGAAACCGTGCCGATAATCCGCCGCCGGGGTCCGGCTTCGTGGGCCCAGAGCCGCCCTCGGTTCTTCCCCTCCACGTAGATGATTTCGCGCCCTTTAATTGGGGCCAGCGTGTAGATGTACACGCTAAAGGGCCGATGCCGCACTTTCAGATACATGTACTCGTAGGGCATCAGCTTGCCGTCGATCCGCTCTCGTTTCACCAGCAGGCAGGTGTAGTCCTGAATGGCTTCGATGCGCGGCAAGTTGGCTTCGGCCCAACGCAAAATGGGCTGGAGCGGATGAAGCTTCCGCTGCGGAACCAAGGCGAGTAACCGTTCCAGCGAAGCGACCGAGCTGCGCAGAGCCACTTCGGTCACTTCGGCTTCCGGTGTCGCTTCGGCCGGAGAGTCGGCCGGTTCGGCCCGGGTGATTACGGCAGAGAACAACATCGGGAAAACCACTGCCACCGCCAGGAGCATGGTGTTCTTCATCGGCTTCTCCATCATGTCGCAAGGGGAGTGGAAGGCCCCGACCCCCGGAGGGCCGGCTCCCCACCTCCTTCAGAGCAGCGGTTTCCCGCTTTCAAGTATAGACCCCAGTCAAGGCACCGGCCGCATTATGGGAAAAATCGCCACAGCCTGATAAGCCCAACCGGCCGACAATCTTCCCGCGGGCACAAGACCATTTGGCGCAACCATCTGAAAAGAGGCAACTTGCGCTCATCCGACTGCGACCTTTGCCGGGCCACCAGCACCGGTGGCACTGAAGCCGGACAGTTGGGCACCGGCGGCGCCAGCCTCTTGCGGTTTGCTTGTCTCGTGCAATCGGGCCGGGAGCAAATTGGCCGGAGCAAATTGTTTGACCCCACCGGGTCCGCAGGGGATGATAGCAGGCAAAGTTTTGCTGCGTGTCACCCAACCCTCCGGCGTGGCTCCAATCCTTAGAGCGTGTGGGGGCTGCGGCCGGAAGTTTTGTGACGGCCTTTTCGTATCTCGCCTGGCATCGTTTCCCACCGCGCCGAAAGTCGAAGGAGTCTTGCAATGGCTGCTGCTGGAGATTCTCTGCGGTTCGGACAATCCGCCTTGAGCACTCGGCGCAGGTGGCTGGCTTCGCTCGGCGGCGCAGGGGCGGCGTGGCTGTTGTCCCGCTGGGGAGGATGCCCGATGAGCTGGGCAAATCAAGGCAAGGTGAAGGTAGCGGCCGTGTTCACCGAGTTTCGCTTTCGTTCCCATGCGCACGTGCTGCTGGAAAACTTTCTGATGCCCTATCTGTTCCGCGGCCGCGTGGTGTATCCGCCGGTGGAAGTAGTTTCGTTCTACGCGGACCAGTTCCCCCGGGAAGACATGGCCCGAGAGGTGGCCCGGCGGTACGGCATCCCGATTTACGATTCTATCGATAAGGCGCTTTGCCGGGGCGGCAAGCAACTGGCCGTGGACGCCGTGCTGGCCATCGGCGAACACGGCGACTACCCGGTGAACGAATGGGGCCAGGTGCAGTATCCTCGCAAGCGTTTCTTCGACGAATGTGTGGCCGTCATGAAACGAAGCGGCCGCTTCGTCCCGTATTTCAACGACAAGCATCTGAGCTACCGGGCCGACTGGGCTCTGGCCATGTACCGCACCGCCCGGCAACTGGGCATTCCGCTCATGGCGGGCAGTTCCGTCCCGCTGGCCCAGCGGATTCCCATGGTCGAAATCCCCCCGGGAAGCCGGATTCGCGAAGCGGTGTCGATCCACGGCGGGCCGTTCGAGATTTACGACTTCCACGGGCTGGAAGTGTTGCAGTCGATGGTCGAGTCCCGCCGCGGCGGCGAGGTGGGTATCCGCCGCGTGGAGTTTCTGGAAGGCCAAAAGCTCTGGGAAGCCGGACGCCAGGGCCGGTGGTCGCTGCCGCTTGCCCGGGCGGCCATGCAGGCCGAACCCCACCGGGACAAGCCCACGCTGGAACAAGCTCTGCACCAGGGGAAGTTCCACGGCATTTTGCTGGAATACTGCGACGGGCTACGCGCGGCGGTGCTCAAGGTGGGCCAGTCGGGCATCCGCTGGAACTTCGCCTGCTATGTGAACGATTCGGCCAGGCCGCTGGCCACCTATTTCTATCCCGGTCCTTGGAACAACCGCAATCTGTTCAAGGCGCTGAGCCACGCAATCCAGCACTTTTTCGTCCATCGGGAACCGCCCTATCCGGTGGAACGCACGTTGCTGACCACGCTGGCCTTGGAAGCGGCCGTGCGCAGCCGCGCCCAGGGCAAGCCGGTCGAGTCGCCGCAGTTGCAGGTGCGCTACCGGCCGCGGGACTTCCGGGCGTTTCGGGAAAACGGGGCCACCTGGCGCATCATCACGGAACAGACTCCGCAACCCCAAGGGTTCGACAACGGCACGCCCGCCGAGCTACTCCGCCGCGGTTCCCCCTGAGCCGGAAAGCCGCAGGCGGTTTCTACCTTTCCAGCAACTCCCAATGTCGGCCGGGAGTTTGCTGAAAATCCCCCGGCGACTATCTCCATTGCGTTTGAACAACAACTGATAAACAACAAAATTTGACCCCTTTGGAGGAGGGCCCACTATGCTCCGCCTAGCCGCAAGCCGATCCTGCGGGAGACTTGCCCGCTGCACTGGAGTGGTTCTGGGAACAGCCTGGGCCGCTGCGGCGTTTGTTCTGCTCATGCCTTGGAGTGTGCAAGCTGTTTGGGCCCAAGGGCTGGAGCTGGTGGAGGTGCGGCGCATCTGGGACCATGCCCCGCACAACGCCTTTACCGATCTTGTGCGCTGGCAGGGACGCTGGTGGTGTGCGTTTCGCGAGGGGACCGGCCACGTCAACTATCACGGCAAGCTGCGGGTAATTGTCTCTCAGGACGGACGCAACTGGGAAAGTGCCGCGCTGATGTCGGCCGTGTTCGCCGACCTGCGCGACCCCAAGCTGGCGGTAACTCCGGCCGGGGAATTGATGCTCTCCGGCGCAGCGGCCATGCACCCGCCGATTCCCTTCCGCCATCAGACCGTAGCCTGGTTCAGCCGTGACGGCCGACATTGGACCGACGCGGTGAAGATCGGCGACCGGGACTTCTGGCTTTGGCGCGTCGTGTGGCACAAGGGTACCGCCTACGGGTTCGGCTACGGCACCCGCAGCAACAACCGCTGGATTCGTCTTTACAAGAGCACCAACGGCCGCAAGTTCACCCTGCTGGCCGACAAGGTGTTCACCCAGGGCTATCCCAACGAAACCGCGCTGGTCTTTACCAAGGACGACACCTGCTATTGCCTGTTGCGGCGAGATCCGGGCACCGGGCAGCTTGGAATCAGCCGGCCCCCTTACACCGCCTGGCAGTGGAAGGACCTGGGCGTGCGGATTGGCGGTCCCCAGATGATTCAACTGCCCGACGGGCGACTGCTGGCCGCCGTGCGGCTTTATCACAAAACACGCACCTCGCTTTGCTGGATCGACCCGAACGAAGGCCGCTTGACCGAAGCGTTGCGGCTCCCCTCGGGTGGCGATTGCAGCTACGCCGGCATGGTGCTTGGCCCGGACGGGCTGGTGTGGGTCAGTTACTACTCCAGCCACGAAGGAAAAACCAGCATCTACCTAGCCAAGGTGCGAGTGAGCCCGAAGAAGGATTGAGGGGCGTGGGTGGATGGGGGGAGAGCTTCCGCTCCAATGCAAGAAGAAGCGCCGATTCTCACAAACGGCGAGCCGCCAGC
>WFOE01000232.1 GCA_015488215.1 Planctomycetales bacterium | reverse complement strand
TCCGGCAACGTGTACGGCGGGACCTTGCTTTCGTCGTAGTTGGGTACAAACCGCTGGGCCGAGGCCGGTGCGGCCAGGGTGCCCAGGAGCGTCAGCGTGCCTAAAACGATTGGCAGTCGGTTCATGGAACAGGTCCTTTCTTTCCTGGAGCGTGGCATCAGTGCAGCAAACCGCCCGAGGCGGCTTTCGTTCGACCGGGCTGGAGCGGAAGCTCCCAGTGGCCGACGGCTGGAGCCGTGCTCCGGGAGCTTACGCTCCCGGCTCGCCGCTCCTCTGCCAGCTAAAGCTGGCGGCTCGCCATTTTCCCGTCTTCTGTTGTTACGCTTGTTCTTGCACCGGAGCGGAAGCTCCTGCCCAAGACACAAGACCCAAAACGCAAGACCTCTCCACGTCGGCGGCTCGCCAATTCTCGATTACCGATAACGAATCACCGAGTACGAGCACGAGCCGTTGTATCTCCGCCGGTGCGGCAGCACCATGCGCAAGCCGCACGGCGCAAGCCGCAAGCCGCTACTTCTTTTCCGGTATGCGGCCGCAGCGGGCCAGGGCCACCACCGGGTAAAGCGTGCCGGTGTAGGTGATGAAGTGGTAGCGGTCCGTATTGAGCGATCGGGTCCACCACCGGCCCGAGCGACGCTGGTTCCGCTCCAGCCACCGGAGGGCTTTCTGGATGCGGGGTTCGTCGACCGGTACGCCCGCCTGGCGCAGCACGAGCACGGCCAGACCGGTCATGTGCCCGTCGCTTGGCGGATCGTCCGCATCCGGCTCGGCCCGAAGCCGAGCGGCCCGATTGCCTCGGCCCCACTGCTCCGGCCGGGCGAAACTGCGGATGGACCAGCCGCCATCGGGCCGCTGGTGTTGCCACACCCGCTGGATCAGCTCTTGCTTGCGCCGGGGGGAGATCAGCTCCGGCCAGTCGCAGGCGGTCCACAGCAGCAGCACGGCCGCGTAATCGTGCGGGGGCGGGGTGGTTTGCAGATAGCGTTTCAGGCGTTCCACCCGGGTGAGCATTTTGCTGTCTTCGGGCCGGTTCGGGTCCAGCGATTGCAACCAGCCGGGGGCGGCAGAAACGGCCTGGGCGGCTACCGTCGCTCCGTGGTAGCTGCTGGATTCGTGCGGCGGCCAGCAGGTGGCGTTGCCTTGCGAGCCGTCTTCGGATTGCAGGGAGAGCATCAGCCGCAGCGCCGCGTCGGTTTCCGCCGAAAGGGAGCCGCGCAAGTGCCGGTCCCATTGGGCCAGCCCGGCCGCCAAGTAAGCCACCTGGGTGGGCCGGATGCCGCGAAGGAGCTTCTTGCGTTCGGTCTGTTGCAGTTTTTGCAGTTGCTCGACGAAGAACCGGCGGGTGGCTTCGTCCGGCGGACCCAGATACCGGCTCAGCTCCGGACGCAGGAACAGATAGCTGCCGTTGGTGTGACAGGCCACGCAGCGGCGCGAGGCGGTCCAGGCCCGATTGCCCTTTTCCAGATAGTCGATGGCCGCTGCGAGCGAAAACGTCTCGCGTCGGGGCTCCTGAGGCGAAGCGGCCGGGATGCGAATCTCCCCGTGCTCGTACTGCGGGCGCAGCTCTTCGGCCGGGGCGAACCGGCTCGCAATCAGTGCCAACGCAATCCCCAGCAAACCAACGGCAGGACGAACGGGCATGGGCGGGACTCCTCCGGGGCGGGATTCACACATTGGCACACACCGGCGGGGGACCAACACGGCAGGTGCAACCCCTGGCGAATATACAATCAGCACGTGGGCTGCTGCAAACATTCCGGAGCTGAAGGCATCCCTCCCTCTTTTCAGTCCGTTTAGTAACTCCGGCCATTTGGCAGCGCCGGCGTTTCGTTTGGCTTCGCAAGTTTCTCGCTGACTGCCGGCTGAGCAGTGGGGATTGGCAATTGTGCTTGCGGGCAATCTATACTTGAACCGATTCGCCCCTGACGCGTTTTCCCTTGCCGGAGGTCCGCCGATGCGACCGTTGAGCCTGCTTGTCGCGCTTGTGCTGCTGGGAACTCCCTCTGCCGGGGTGGCCCAGGAGGTAAAAATCACCCACGGCCCTCTGCTGGGACGGCTGACTTCGCAGAGCGTGGGCGTGTGGGCGCGGACCGATGGCCCGGGGGCGTTCCGCGTCCGTTATGGGCTGAAGCCCGACCGGCTGGAACACTACTCTCCGGTGGTCACCACCCGGCTGGAAGACGACTGCACCGGCTGGGTTCTTCTGAAGGATCTGGACGGCAACACCGAGTACCACTACCAACTGGCCCAGGCCGACGGTACGCCCATCCCCGGCACCGAAGGCTCCTTCTACACGCTGCCCCGAGCGGAAGATTACCGCCACCCGCAGTGGAATCCGCGCGGGCTGTTCAATTTCCGCTTCGAGTTCGGCTGCGGTAACAACCAGACCCCGGGCCAGGGGGCCGGTCCCAATCTGCCGACGTTCAAGACGATGCTGGAAAAACTCTACAGCCGGTGCTACTTCACCATCTTCAATGGCGACTGGCTCTACGAGGACCATCGCGACTTTCCGGCCGAACAGTGGCGATTGCGGCACGGGCTGCTGCCGGAGGAACTGCCCCGCGTGGTGCGGCTTGCTCCCACGGTGGTGGGCGTGTGGGAAAACTACAAGGTATACCTGAGCCGCGGTAAGAATCTCGCCCGCTACCACCGGCACATGCCGGCGTTCTTCACGTTCGACGACCACGAAATCCTCAACGACGTCTGGGGAGCCGGCACGCCCGGACTGGTGGATCGCCGCGCGGTGTTTCGCGACATCGCCCTCACGGCCTGGTACGACTACCTGGGCTGGAGCAACCCGGTCGAGTTCCGGCAGGACATTCACCTGGGCAAGGCCCTGCTCCGCAAGGGGGAGCCGGTGCTGCTGGACCCCCAGGCCGATTTCACCAAGCTGGACCTTGAGCAGGCGGCCAACCTGCACGTGCATTGGGGAACGCCCACGGCCGGAGTAAACGACAACGCCCTGGACGAACTGCCCCCGGCCAATCCGAACGCCGGCGTGTACCGCATCGAAAAAGTGCTGGGGCCGCACCGGCTGCAAATCTGGCCGGCTCCCCGGGCCACCGCCGAGTCGGTCTATTCCATCGGCCGCCGTTCCTATTACCAGTTCCGCGTGGCCAACTGCCACTTCTTTTGCCTGGATACGCGCACGCACCGGCAGATGCACGACGTGCGGCAGCCGGACAAGCCGGGCCTGTCGATGCTGGGACTGGCCCAACGCCGGTGGCTGATGAAGCACATGCAGGAGAGTGACGCGGAGTTTTTCTTCGTCGTTTCCAGCGTCAATTTCATGGTGCCCCACGTCGGCGGCGGCAAGATTCGCACCCACAACAAAGACGACGCCTGGACCGTGTTCCTGGACGAACGCGAAAAGCTGATTCGGTTCTGGGATTCGCTCGGCAAGCCCGTGTTCGTGCTCACCGGCGACCTGCACAACAGCTTTGCCATCAAAATTACCGACCGGGTGTGGGAGTTCGCCTCCGGCCCGCACAACTCGAACAACCACTGGTACACCGACGAAGGGAACCGTCCGGCTGCGGGCCGGTTCAAGTACGGGCCGAGGGAATGCGAGATACGCTGGTCCACGTTCTACCTGAACGACATCCCCCGGCGATACTTGCAGCACCCGGTGTACTGCGTGGTGCAGGTAAACAACGTGTTCAACAACCCGCGCCGCCCCGGCGAAGTACGCTGGGTGGCCTACGAGCGACCGCAGGTGGTGTTCCAGTATTACGACGGCCGCACGGGCCAGTTGCTCTACGCGGAGGCAGTACCCGCCGC
This sequence comes from Planctomycetales bacterium, assembly GCA_015488215.1. Classification (GTDB taxonomy): domain Bacteria; phylum Planctomycetota; class Planctomycetia; order Pirellulales; family S012-138; genus S012-138. Next base: position 11,066 of record WFOE01000232.1, on the reverse strand, counting down.
CCCGCGCCGCAGCTCTTCGCGTCCCTGAGTACCCAGCCAATAGTCGGTCTTTGAGTACACCAACAGGCGAGCCCACTCGGCGCTTCGGCGAGCGCCGGACGAAGGAGGCCTTGGGGCTTGCGTCTTGGGTCTTGAGTGGGCGGGAACACACGCCTATTGGTCGTTTGGCACCGTGCAAGATTGCCGGCGGTGTTCCGTGGTTCGTTGTGTATTTTTGGTGGGAATTGGCGCTTGTTCTTCCGTCGGAGCGGAAGCTCCCGCGCAAGACGCAGGCCGCAAGCCGACTTTAGTTTGGCGAGCCCCGGACTTCAGTCCGGGGAGGCGAGAGGAAACACTCTTCTGTGATTTGTTCTCCGGGAGCTATAGCTCGGGGCTCGCCGAGTGCAAGAATCGGCGTTTGTTTTTGCGTTGGAGCGAAAGCACCACGCAAGGCGCTGGCCGATTGCCAGTTACTGATAACGAACTACTGAGTGCGAGCACGAGTACGAGAATGACTATGAACGCTTGCTTTTCCGCTGGTGCGGAAGCACCGCGTAAGGCGCACGGCGCACGCCGCAAGCCGATTCCCCTGGGCAGGTTCGCTGGGGGCATGGTCCCTCGGCGGCCGAAGATAAGCACAGGGGCTTGTTTTCCCTTTTCCTGTTCCCTTGTGCCGGAGAACGCTGCCCGTGGACCGGATTTCCCGGCGCCGAGCACTCCAGCTTGCCTCGGCCTCGCTGGCCGCCGGAGCCAGGCCGCTTCGGGCCCAGGGGCCGCGGCTCGGCCCGGCCTCAAGCCCCGCTACGGAACGCGCTGCGGCCCGCGGGGCCTTTGCTGAACTGGATCGCCTGCTCCCTGCGGACGACTGGTCCGCTGCTGGGTTGCGCCGGGTTCAACACCGGGTGCTGGCTCCCTTCGGGGGAAAGCACCAGCGGCTGCCGCTTGAGCTGAAGGCTCGTTACTACCACTGGGAGCTGTTCCGCTACCACCTGACGCCCTGGCATCAGGTGCATCACTATACGGAACTACCGGCCGAACCGGGCCGCAAGCCCCGGTGGATCCCCGGTTCGGACAGCGCCACCTGGAACGGTGCACTGCTGGCCGCCTTGGCCTACCAGGTGGCGGCAACCGGCTCGGCCGAAGCGGCAGCCCGACTGGAAGAACTGATCCAGGGAATGGCTTTTTTCCTGGAAGTAACCCGTAGCCCCGGCTTGCTGGCCCGGAACGTTTCGGACTACCAAACCCCCGACCAGCCCGGGCAACTGCCCTACCACGCGCCGGACGGCCGCACGTACTGGTACCGCGAAGACGCCGCCAAAGGCACCTACAACCAGGCGGCCGCCGGTTTGGGCACCGTGCTCATGCTGGCCGCCGAGCGGATTTCTCCCGCGGCGCGCGAGCGGGTCCAATGGTGCTTGTCCCAACTGGCCATGCACCTGGTGCGGCACGATTACCACATCACCAACTCTTCCGGCAAACGCACTCCCTACGGGAACCTGGTACCGCTGCTGGGCAGCCAGGGCGTGCCGTTCAACGCCCAGGTGGCCTACATGATTATCGCCCTGGGGCGCTATTTCCCCCCGCCGCTGAAGAACGAACAAGAGCAGCTTGCCGGCGAGTTCCATCGTCTGCGACACAAACACCACGTGTATTACGAATCGCCCTGGCGGAGCCTGATCCTTCCCCAGCGAGTCGGTGCCAGCCGGCTGGTCAAAGGGGTCAACGACCGCAACCACGTGGCTACGGCCGCCTATGTGAGCCTGCTGTTGGAGCGCTGGGCTGCCCGGCGCGAAGGCCGCGCCGTGGACAGCACCTTCGTTTACCAGATGGGACGCACGCTCTACTGGACCAGCCGCTACCTGGAGCCGCATCGCCACAGCTTGTGCAACTTCATGTGGGCGGCCCTGGTGCGGGACCCGCTGCTGGGGCCCCATCTGCTGCGGAAGCGAGAACGAGACGAACAACTGCGCCGCACCCGCCGCCTGGTGGCCCAAGGCAAGGAGCAGCTCCGGCGATTTCCGCTGGATCGTTTCGTTTACCGCGGCCGTCCGGTGCGCACGCGAACGCCCCAGTGGGTCGATCTGCGCCGCAGCGACGATTTCCACTGGAAGTCCGACCCCTTCCATCGCTGGCAGGCCGAAGCCCCCACCCGCGAAACCACCTGCGGCACCGATTACCTGCTGGCCTACTGGATGATGCGGTACTGGCACCTGGGCTGAACTTGCGCCCCGGCCCCAACGCCAGCTAAAAGCTGGCGGCTCGCCGATTGGAAGAATCTGCGCTTGTTCTTGCATCGGAGCGGAAGCTCTCGGCGCAAGGCGCACGGCGCAGGATGCAAGCCCCAACAAAAAACCCGGTCGGGGAGTTGGCTCGTCTCCCACGACCGGGTTTTATTTGCTGGTAGCGTGGTCCTTCCTCAGCCTGGCAAGGCCGAGATTGTGGTCACATTGCTCCTGGCACACCGTGCCGGTTCGGCCGTTGCCGGGTTCCCTTGAGGGGAACGGTCGGCGGGCCGGGTTGGCACGGGGCGGGAGTATTCCTTAGAAAGGAGGTGATCCAGCCGCAGGTTCCCCTACGGCTACCTTGTTACGACTTAGTCCCCATCGCGGAGTCCGTCTTCGGCGCCTGCCTCCCCTTGCGGGGTTAGCTCAGCGACTTCGGACGTCCCCCACTTTGGTGGCTTGACGGGCGGTGTGTACAAGGCTCAGGAACACATTCACCGCGGTATGCTGACCCGCGATTACTAGCGATTCCGGCTTCATGCAGGCGAGTTGCAGCCTGCAATCCGAACTGGGCCGCGCTTTTTGGGATTTGCTCCCCCTCACGGGTTGGCGTCCCTTTGTACGCGGCATTGTAGGACGTGTGCAGCCCTGGGCGTAAGGGCCATGAGGACTTGACGTCATCCCCACCTTCCTCCGGTTTAACACCGGCAGTCCCCCTAGAGTGCCCGGCGCCCGAAGGCCCGCTGGTAACTAGGGGCAGGGGTTGCGCTCGTTCAGGGACTTAACCCGACATCTCACGACACGAGCTGACGACAGCCATGCAGCACCTGTGCACGTTCCACCCCGAAGGGCGTCACCCCTGTTTCCAGGGGCTAATCCGTGCATGTCAAGCCCAGGATAAGGTTCTTCGCGTAGCCTCGAATTAAGCCACATCCTCCACCGCTTGTGTGAGCCCCCGTCAATTCCTTTGAGTTTCAGCCTTGCGGCCATACTCCCCAGGCGGAGCACTTGACACTTTCGCTACGGCCGGGACGGCGTGACCACCACCCCAGCCAAGTGCTCATCGTTTAGGGCCAGGACTACCGGGGTATCTAATCCCGTTCGCTCCCCTGGCTTTCGTGTTTCAGCGTCAGAAGAGGCCCAGTGAGCCGCCTTCGCCACTGGTGTTCCTACGGATATCAAAGCATTTCACCGCTCCACCCGTAGTTCCGCTCACCTCTGCCTCCCTCAAGTCCGGCAGTATCGAGCGCAGTTCCTCGGTTGAGCCGAGGGCTTTCACACCCGACTTACCGGACCGCCTACACACCCTTTAAGCCCAGTGATTCCGAGTAACGTTCGGGCGGTCCGTCTTACCGCGGCTGCTGGCACGGACTTAGCCCGCCCTTCCTCTGGAGATCAGTCAACCCAGGGGGAGAGCCCCCTGGGATTTCTTCCCTCCTGACAGCGGTTTACGACCCGAAGGCCTTCATCCCGCACGCGGCGTCGCTCGGTCACCCTTGCGGGCATTGCCGAAGATTCTCGACTGCAGCCACCCGTAGGTGTCTGGGCAGTGTCTCAGTCCCAGTGTCGCCGGCCATGCTCTCACACCGGCTACCCATCGCAGCCTTGGTGAGCCGTTACCTCACCAACTAGCTAATAGGACGCAGGCCCCTCCCCAGGCGGAATCGCACCCTTTGGTCCGGAGACATTATCCGGTATTACCCGGGGTTTCCCCCGGCTATCCCGGTCCTGGGGGCAGGTAACCTACGCGTTACTGACCCGTTCGCCGCTTTCCCTGACAGGACTTCCGCCGAAGCTTCCGTCCCGCCAGGTACCCGCACGACTTGCATGCCTAATCCACGCCGCCAACGTTCACTCTGAGCCAGGATCAAACCCTTCACTTGGTATTTGCTTGCATCTCCTGGCCGAAAACCGAAGCTTTCAGCCCGGAGATCACTGAGCCAAGTTGGGGTTCGTATGGCACAATCTCGGCAAGGCTTGGAAGGACTCGCTACCAACTTGTCAAAGATCAGCTTCCGCTCGGGGCGGAAGAAAAAAGCCCGAAAGCGACTGCTCAGCGGTCACTCCCGAGCACTGAATCCACGAGTCATTCTACCGCCATCGGTCAGGCCGTCAAGCGGAGTGCAAAAAAATTTTTTGCTGGTCTGTTCTGCCGACTTCGGTACGCGGTTCACTCCCGCTTCGACCGCTCCTGGAGCAGGGAGAGCACCTCGGCGGCGATGTCCACCTGCAAGGCCCGGGCCAGGTGACGCCAGCCGGGCACGGCGTTGACTTCCAGCACGAGCCACCGGCCGCCAGGGTCCCGAATCAGGTCCACCCCGGCCAGCAAAGCACCCACTGCTTGGGCGGCTTGCCGGGCCAGGTGGAGTGCTTCCGGCGGGGCTTGGGACCACGGGCGAAGCTCCCCGCCCTGGGCAGCGTTCGTGCGCCAGCCGTTCCCGCCTAACCTCTTTGCACAAAAAAGCTTATCGCCAACAACCAACACGCGCACATCCCAGCCCGGGTGAGGGACGAACTCTTGCAGGTAAAACACCACGCGGTGCTGTTCCAGGGTGCGGAACACACGCCAGGCCACGTCCTTGTCTTCCAGCCGGGTGATGCCGCGTCCTTCGGAACCAAAAAGCGGCTTGAGCACCAGCGGCCGGGTCAGTTGTTCCCAGGCGGCCATCGCCTCCTGGGTGCGCTGGCAGATGCAGGTTCGGGGCACGGGTAGCCCGTGGCGCTGCAAAAGCAGCGTGCAGGCCGCTTTGTCGATGGCCAGCTCCAGCGCCCGCGGCGGGTTGACGATGAGCTGCCCTCGGGCGGCCAGCTCGTGCAGCAGGTTCATGCGAAAGACCACCTGTTCCAGCGACCCGGGTGGCATGGAACGAACCAGGACGACCTGCTCCGGCGAGATTTCCTCCCCGGCGCTTGCGGCCCGGAAGCGCCCGGGGGCCGCTTCGGCTTCCAGGGCCGAAAACGGCAGGCACCGCAGCGCACAGCGGTCCCGGGCCGCCCGGGCCAGATCCCGGGCGTACCAACTGTTGACCGAGCCGAGGACCACCACTTCCATCGGAAACCGTGCCTGGCGAATCGTCGCTGCCGCCATGGGGCCGGGGCGCTCTTGGCCCGTCGGGGGCGTTTTGGTCTGATAGGGGCGCGTCGGCCCTGATGCGAGTTTTCCGTTCCGCCAGTTGCATCCTGCCATGAATCAAGCTTCGTCGAAATCCCCTGCGGCCCAGTTGCAGCAGTCCCGCCGCGAAAAGCTCCAAAAAATCATCCAGTTGGGGCACGATCCCTGGGGGCACCGCCTGGACGAGCGGTTGCCCATCGGGGAGGCGCGGGCCATGGAATCGCAAATCACCAAGGTAACCACCGACGAGGGGCGCGAGGAGGAACAAGGCCCCCGGGTGCGCGTGGCCGGGCGGATTATGCTCCAGCGCAAAGCGGGCAAGCTGATCTTCCTGGACATCCGCGACTGGACCGGCAAAATCCAGCTCCTGGTGGGCAAGCGCCAGGTGGGCGAGGAACAGTGGGAGCTGGCCCAATGCTTCGACCTGGGCGACCTGATCGCCGCCGAAGGGGAACTGAAACACACCCGCACCGGCGAGCTTTCCGTGTTCGTCGAGCGGTTGTGGATTATGACCAAAACGCTCGAACCGCCGCCGGAAAAGCACCACGGGCTGACCGACCCGGAACTGCGCCAGCGCCTGCGCTACCTGGACCTGACCTACACGCCGGGCGTGATGGAGCGTTTTTTGCGGCGGACGCAAATCGTACAGGCGATTCGCCGCACGCTGGATGAGCAAGGGTTTGTCGAAGTGGAAGGCCCCACGCTGCACGCCATCGCCGGCGGAGCGGCCGCGCGGCCGTTCGAAACGTACCACAACGCGTTGGGCATCCCGCTTTACTTGCGCATTGCGCTGGAACTGCACCTGAAACGGCTGCTGGTGGGCGGCATGGAACGGGTGTACGAGCTGGGCCGGGTCTATCGCAACGAGGGAATCAGCCCCCGGCACAATCCCGAGTTCACCATGCTCGAAGCCTACCAGGCTTACGGCGACTACCACACGATGATGGACCTGACCGAACAGTTGGTGCTAGCGGCGCTAGCGGCCACGGGCCAGGGGCAGCAGGTTCCATGGGGTGAGACGACCATCGACTTCACCCCGCCGTTTGAGCGCATCACCTACGCCGAAGCGTTCCGCAAGCACACAGGCGTGGACCCGGAAGACGCCGAAGCGGTGGCCCGGTTGGCCCAGTCGCTGGAAATAGAAACCGAAGGCCGCCACCCGGACGTGATTAAAAACGAAGTGTTCGAGGAACTGGTGGAACCGAAGTTGACAGGGCCGGTGTTCGTATTGGATTATCCGGCCAGCATTTGCCCGCTGACGAAGCGCAAGCGGGACAACCCGCAGGTGGCCGAACGCTTCGAGCTGTTCATCCAGGGCATGGAGGTGGCCAACGCCTACACGGAGCTGAACGACCCCGACTTGCAAGAGGAACTGTTCCGCACCCAATTGGCCGGATTGCCGCCGGAGGAGTCGATGGCCCGAATGGACCACGACTTCATCCGGGCGTTGCGGCACGGGATGCCCCCGGCCGGTGGTTTGGGCGTAGGCATCGACCGGCTGACGATGCTGCTGACCGGAGCCCAAACAATCCGCGAGGTAATCCTGTTCCCGCTGCTTCGGCCCGAGGGGAAGCGAGAGTAGCGGCGTGCGGCCGGTGCTGTCGCACCGGGGGCTTGGGGCGTGGGGGGATGGAGGCTTGAGGAGGAGCTTCCGCTCCGGAGGCAAGAGCAAACGTATAACGACAAGCGTACAACGGCGAGCCGGGGACTTCAGTCCCCGGAGGCGGCTCCCGCCGCAGCCACTGGGAGCTTCCGCTCCGGCGGAAAAAAACAAGCGTTCGTACTCGTACTCGTGCTCGTAATCGTACTGGCCGGTGCAAAGACGGAACGCGAGCACGTTCCAGGCGAGTACGTTCCAGGCGAGCCGCCGACTTCAGTCGGCGGAGAGAAACGAGCAAAACAAGCGATTGCGAATAACCTCTCCGGACTAAAAGTCCGACGCTAAACGGGTACAAAGGTCCGGGGCTCGCCGGTAAAAGTCGCAAACGACGGCGGCACGCAGTCGCCACACCGCGCCACGGAAGGCACCAGACGATGTACAAGTTTCTGCTGTGCTGGCGATACCTGAAGGCCCGCTGGATCGCCCTGGCTTCCATCGTCAGCGTCACACTGGGCGTGGCCACCATGATCGTGGTCAACGCCGTGATGAGCGGCTTCCAGCACGAGATGCATGTGCGGCTCAAGGGAATCCTGGCCGACGTAATTATCGAGTCGCGTTCCTTCGAAGGTCTGCCGGACCCGGAAGCCCATCTGGCCCTGATTCGCCGCCATGTGGGGCAGGAGGTGGAAAGCGCCACGGTGTCGGTTCACGTGCCGGCGATGCTCTCTTTCCAGGTGGGGGGGCGTTGGATTACCCGGCCCGTGACCCTCATCGGCATCGACCCGGCCACCTGTGCCAGCACGTGCCGGTTTGCCGAATACCTGCAACATCCGGCCAACCGGAGCCGGGTAAGTTTCCAGTTGCACGAAGGGGGCTACTACACCCGCGACCCGGAAGGCGGCGAAAAAGCCGGCGTGCGCCGCGGCATGGACCTGGCCGGATGGCCTTGGCGGCGGTGGCGAGCCCGGCAGCGACTTTCGGCCGCGCAAGGGACTTCGCCGCTGGAGGGCCAAGCCAAAAAGCCCCAGGGGAACGAACAATCTTCGTCCAGGGACCTGGTCCACCTGGAGCTGTCGGCGGCCCAGTTGCGACAAAGCGGCACATCGGCCCAGGCGGCCGCTGCGCTTTACGAGTCGCTGCTGAAGCAGATGGGCTACCGTCTGGTGGAAAAGCAAATCAGCCCTCAGGGCGACCTGGAACTGCTGGCCGCCCCGGGCGTGGGGGGGGCGGATGAGCAGAGCTTGCCTCAGGATCCGTTTGCCGCCGCCGGTCAACAAGAGCAGAAGACGTTCGATCCGGCCCGAGAGCAATACACCGGCTGCATCCTGGGCATGGCCATCGCCTCGGTACGGCGCAGCGACGGTTCGGAAGATTTCCTGCTGCTGCCCGGCGACGACGTGAAGCTAACCCTGCCCACGGCCGGCACGCCGCCCAAGGCGGTTACGGAGACGTTCACCGTGGTGGATTTCTACGCCAGCAAGATGAGCGAGTACGACGCCAACTTCGTGTTCGTGCCGATTGACAAGCTGCAAGAGCTGCGGGGAATGCTCGATCCGGAAACGGGCACGCGGTACGTCAGCTCCATCCAACTGAAGCTGCGCGACCCGTCCAAAGCCGCCCAGGTGCGCGACCGGCTGCGAAAAGTGTTTTCTTCCACCTACTACGTGGTGCAGACGTGGCGCGACCGGCAGGGACCGCTGCTGGCCGCCGTGCAGATGGAAACGGCCATTCTCAACGTGCTGCTGTTCTTGATTATCGCCGTGGCCGGGTTCGGCATCCTGGCCATCTTCTTCATGATTGTGGTGGAAAAGACGCGGGACATTGGCATCCTTAAGGCCCTGGGGGCCCACAGCACCGGCGTGCTGGGGGTGTTTTTGGGCTACGGGCTTTCCCTGGGCATGGTGGGAGCCGGAGCCGGTCTGGCCCTGGGGCTGCTGTTCGTCCACTACCTGAACCAGATTGCCGACGGCCTGGGCCGTTTGACCGGCCATCGGGTGTTCGACCCTTCGATCTACTACTTTTACGAAATACCCACGCTGGTGGACGTGTGGACCGTGGCCTGGATTGTGCTGGGCGCACTTGCCATTGCGGTGCTGGCCAGCGTGTGGCCGGCCACCCGCGCCGCCCGGCTCCGCGTGGTCGAGGCCCTGCGATATGAGTGAAAAAGGGCTTGGGGGCGTGGAGGCTTGGGGGCTTGAGGCGGAGCTTCCGCTCCACGGCAAGAACAAACGGCAATTTTGTCAAACGGCGAGCCCCGAGCTTTAGCTCGGGGAGAAAAACAACAGCAAGCGTTTTTCTCCGGCTCTCCGAAGTCCGGGGCTCGCCGAAGCGTCGAACCGTATCGTCTGCTGGTTTACTTAAAAAAGTTTGGCTGGGCACTTACGAAAAACCTTGCGGCTGCATACATCGCCGCAGAGAAAAACACGCACCGAGTGGAGTTTCCCGTGAACGAACAAGCAATCCCTGCCCAGGGCCATCCTCTGCTGGAAGCCCGAGGCGTCCACAAAGCGTACCGCCGCGGGGCGCATCGGGTGGAGGTACTCCGTGGGGTCGATCTGGCCGTGGTCCCCGGGGAGTTCGTGGCCGTGGTGGGCCAGAGCGGCTCGGGCAAATCCACCCTGCTGCATCTGCTGGGAACGCTCGACGTGCCGGACCAGGGACAGATTCTTTTCCGTGGCCGCCGGGTGGACAATGTTTCGGCCCGCACGCGCGACCGGCTGCGCAATGCCTCCATCGGCATGGTGTTCCAGTTCTACCACTTGTTGCCGGAGCTGACGCTGCTGGAAAACGTGCTCTGCCCCTGGATGATCCGCTACGGGCCGTGGGCGTACTGGCGGCGGCGCCGGGAACTGGAAAGCCACGCGCGGGAACTGCTGGCCCGGCTGGGGCTGGGGCACCGGCTCTACCACCGGCCCAAGGAACTCTCCGGCGGCGAGATGCAACGGGGGGCCATCGCCCGCGCCCTGATTACCCAGCCGGAACTGCTGCTGGCCGACGAGCCCACGGGCAACCTGGACAGCCGCACCGGCGGCGAGATTCTGCGGCTGCTGGCTTCCTTGCACCGGGAACAGGGGCTCACTATAGTCATGGTGACTCACGACCCTCAGGTGGCCGCTGCCGCCGATCGCGTGGTGCAATTGCAGGACGGCCGCGTGCTGGCCGCCGACCAGCCGGCGGCGATGCGTGCGGCCGGCTGATGCGTGCGGCCCCCCGTGCTCCCACCGCCCCCAGGGCCTTGCCCATGACGCTGCAAGTGTACATCAACGGCCGCCTGGTGCCCAAAGAACAGGCCGCCGTGAGCGTGTTCGACCACGGTTTCCTCTACGGCGACGGCGTGTTCGAGGGCATGCGCAGCTACTCCGGCCGCGTGTTCCGGCTCCAGGCCCACCTGGACCGGCTCTGGGAATCGGCCCGGGCCATCTGGCTGGAAATCCCCCTCTCCCAGGAGGAGATGACCCAGGCGGTCTATCAAACGCTGCAAGCCAACGACATCTCCGACGGCTACATCCGCCTAGTCGTTACCCGCGGAGCCGGCACGCTGGGGCTGGACCCGAACAAATGCTCCGACCCGCAAGTCATCATCATCGCCGACCACATCGAGCTGTACCCGGCGGAGTTTTACGAAAAAGGGCTGCACATCATCACGGCATCGACCATCCGTAACCATCCGGCGGCACTGAGCCCGCGGATTAAATCGCTCAACTACCTGAACAACATCCTGGCCAAGATCGAAGGGCTCCAGGCCGGCTGTGTCGAAGCGCTGATGCTCAACCACAAGGGCGAAGTGGCCGAGTGCACCGGGGACAACATCTTCCTGGTGCGCCGCGGCGAGTTGTACACCCCGCCCAACGACGCCGGCATCCTGGAAGGCGTAACCCGGGCGGCCGTGATTGAGCTGGCCCGCGGAATGAATCTGCCGGTGCACGAAGTGCCGCTGACCCGGCACGACGTCTATGTGGCCCAGGAGTGCTTCCTGACTGGCACGGCGGCCGAAGTTATCCCGGTGGTACGCGTGGACGGCCGGGCAATCGGCTCAGGCAAGCCGGGACCGGTAACCCAGGAGCTGCGCCGCCGGTTTGAGCGCCTGGTTCGGGAACAGCCGGACGGGTAGCCGGCTTGGGGGCGTGGGGGCGCGAGCCCCGCACGTTAGTGC
>WFOE01000231.1 GCA_015488215.1 Planctomycetales bacterium | reverse complement strand
GCGTCAGATGTGTATAAGAGACAGCTCCGGGGCCGAGCCGGGGCGCTACGATTGGGGGCGAAAGTGCGGGCGGTGGTCAGCTTTCCTGGGCGGCGTCGCCGACGATCAGTTCGGCCACGCGGATGCAAAAGTTGTCGTTCAGTACCAGCACTTCGCCGCGGGCCACGGGGCGTCCGTTGACGTAAATCTCCACCGGATCGCCGGCCAGTTTGTTCAGCGGCACCACCGACCCCTTGCCCAGTTTGAGCACCTCCTCCAACGGCAGATGGGTGCGGCCCAATTCAATCCGCACGTCCAGTTCCACATCGCGCAGCAGCGACAACGTGGCTGCTTCGCTGGAGGGAGGAGCAGGCTGGATGGGCTTTAGCTCGAACGGCTCCAGCCCGTCAAGAGAGCTTTCGGCCGGTTCTTCCAGACTTTTAAGAGCCTGCTCGGCCTGATGCAGCAGGTATTCCACGTCCTGCTGGGCCACGGCCGGTTCGTGTTCTTCTTCGGCGGGTTTGCTTGCTTGGGCCTTGGCGGCTCTGGCCGCGGGAGCTTTTTGTCCGGCCTGGGCTTTGGCCAGCAGTTGTTCGATGGCGTCCTGGCTCAGCACCTCCGAGGCGTCGTCGTCTTCGGCAACAGGCGGAGCCGAAGCGGCCGGCTGTTGCGGCGGTTGCTGGCCCGACTGGCCGCCGGACTGTTTTTGGGCCAGCAGTTTTTCGATTTCGTCCTGGTCCAGCACGGCGTCCTCGTCCCCCCCGGCGGATGCCGCGGGCTGCTGGGCTGCAGGCTGGGGCTGTTCCGGCTCGGACGGCTGTTCCTGGGAAGCCCCGCCGCCGGCTGCGCCTCCGCCCTGGGCCTGCTGGAGCAGGCGTTCGATCTCGTCCTGGGAGAGTTCTTTGTTTTCGTCGCTCATGGAGCATCCTTTCTCCATGCCGGGAAAGGGGGGCGAGCGGTCAGTTTTCGAAGAACGAAAACTCGGTAATCACCACGCCCCGGACCAGGGGTTTGCCCAGCGTGGCGTTCACTTTGGTCAAAATGCGCCGCTTAATCAACCCCAACCCCGCGTCGGCAAACTCCTTGATTTCCGAACCGCGGATGATGACCAGCACCGACTCGCGGATGCGGTTCTGGGTCTGGGCGTACAGGGTGTCGAACTCCTGTTCGTCTTCCTTGGCCACCAGCACGTAAAGATGAAAGTCGATGCTCCAGGTGGTGTTGGTGGCCACCTGGTAAGTGGTTACGTGGAAGGTGCCCAGGTCCTTTTCGACCGTTTCCACGGAATCGTCGGCCAGTTGGCCTTCGAGTTCTTCCAGCGTGCGCTGTTCCTCCGAAGGCTCCGGCTCTTCCAGCGAGATGCCTGCGGCCGCGGCTACGTCTTCCGGCGAAGGGAGCAGCATGGCCGCCAGGGCACACTCCACCCCCACCACGGCCAGCAATGCCAGCACGAAGCCCACTTGCCGCAGCAGCCCCGAACCCTTCTTTTCCTTGGCCCCGGTGTCTTGCCCTTGGGCAGCCGCTTGTGCCGCATCGTCTGCCATTCGTGTTCCTCCCAATCCAAACAGTCCAGGTGTCGCCTTCCGGAACAAAGATAGCTTACGAAAAACCGGTCGTAGGGATTGGGCAGGTTTTCTGGAAAGTTTTCCCACTAACGCCTGGAAGGGGCTACTGCTGAAAAGATGTATAGATTGGGGGCATGTCCCGCCGCCGCGAGGATGCCGTCTGGCACGACTGCCCAGCACGGAGGGAACCCGTCCACGAGTTCCGGCGGCTTTGGGCGGAAAGGACACCCGGTGCGGTAGCTTCCGCCCGGGAACGGCTGCGGCAATCAGGGAGCCGCCGGTTCGGAAACCAGTTCGTCCAGCAGGAAGACTTCCACCCGCTCGTGCAGTGCGGGATTCTTGCGGGCTTCCTTCATCTGGGATGGTTCAAAACGCCCGGCCACGGAAATCCGCACCCGATAGGGCTCCAGCCCCTGCTGTTGCAGGAACTCCAGCACGTTCTTGGCCCGCTGGTAGGCCAGGTTCCAACTGTCCTCGTCGTCGGAGGCCACCGGCAGGGCGTGCCCGCGGATTTCCACCCGTTGCGGCTTGCCGCTCAGTTGGGGGGCCAGCAGCTTCAGTTTGTCCTGAGCCTTGCGGTCCAGTGCGGCGCTGCCCGGGCGGAAATACACCACGGTGCCAATCGTGGTCCGCTCGCCATAGCGGACCACTTGCACCCGCGGGTTTTCGCCCTGGGGAGCTTTGACCCGGTCGCCCCCCCGCATCGTGTTGGCCCGAAGCGCCCGCCCCAGACTGGCCAGATTGGGCAAGCGGCTGTTCCGGGGCTTGTGTTGTCCCGGGGCCATACTCAACATCGCGGAGCTGAAGCCGAACTGGCGGCGGATCGACTCTAGCAGCGCCTGGTATTTCTCCTCCTGCTTGATCTCGCTCAAAGAGACCAGCATGATGAAAAACGTCAGCAACAGCGACATCATGTCGCCGAACGTGACGACCCACTCGGGAATCCCACCGCCTTCGTCGTCCATCGTTTCACCTCGGGCAATAGCTGCTGGCTTTGCTCTCTAGCGCGGGTTCGCTCGCTAGCCGTGGGGGGCGTTTACGCGGCTTCTTCCTGTTGGGCTTTGCGCACCTTGGGCGGAATGTAGGTGGCCAGCTTCTGCTGGATCATCCGCGGGTTTTCGCCGGCTTGGATGGCTAGCACTCCCCGCAGCACGATCTCCATGGCCTGCAACTCTTGTTTGCTGAGGGTTCCCAGCTTATCGGCAAAGGGCAGGCAGAACAGGTTGGAGAAAATGGCTCCGTAAAGCGTGGTAATCAACGCCACGGCCATCCCCGAGCCGATTGACGAAGGATCGCTCATGTTACCCAGCATGATGATGAGGCCCATCAGCGTCCCAATCATGCCGAAGGCCGGACCGTAGCGGCCGAGCGAATCGAAGATGAACTTGCCGTTCTTGTGCCGGGTGGCCACCGCCTCGATTTCGCTGCGCATCACGTCTTCAACCACCTCCTGCGGTGTGCCGTCCACGGCCATTTGCAGGCCCAGGGCCAGGAATGGGTTTTCCACATCCCCCATGCGGCTTTCCAAGGCCAGCAGTCCTTCGCGTCGGGCCACTTCGGCCAGCGAAACAATCTGTTCAATCAACTGGGGGATGTCCGGCGGTTTGTTCAGAAATATCTTCATTCCCACACCGCCGATGGCCAGAAAGTTCTTCAGCGGCATGCAAATCATCGTGGCGGCAAACGCCCCTCCGACCACGACCATCAGCGAGGGAACGTCGACAAACGCCCCGAACGTGGCCCCTTCGGCCATCAGAATCGACGCCACCAGCAATAGGATGCCCAGTCCCAGGCCGATGAGCGTGGCAAGGTCCATCCACAGCCTCCTTTGGGTTGCCGGGTGCTAGCGGCTAGTGCTCTGCCAATCCTCTTTTACTCTTCGAACACGCCCGGAGACGACGCTACGGGGCGTTTCGGCGAGTCCCGGACTTCAGTCCGGGGAGAGCCGGTAAAATACTCCGGCTGTCCTCTTTTCTCCCGAGCTTCAGCCCGGGGCTTGCCGTCTTGTCGTCTTGTGTGGTTGCCGCTCGGCGTTGTCACGTTTGTTTTTGCTTCGGAGCGGAAGCTCCTCCTCAAGCCCCCAAGCCTTCAAGCCTCCATGCCCTTTGGTGCGGAAACATCCAGTCGCCGACAGCCGTGCCGTCCTCGGCCAGCTCAAGCTGGCGGCTCGCCGGTGCGTGTTGTCGGTGCGTGTTGTGGCGTTTGTGCTCGCTTCGGGACGGTGCAGAACCGCCCTGATCGACTTATCGGCACTCAGCGCGGTAACCGCGCAGAAAATGCGGCCGTTTCCCCTGCGGCACCGTCGATTGGCAAAGGGGAAGCGGATAGGCAAGCTAAGAATCAACAGGCTTCCCGGCTCGTCTTCGGGCACTAGGCACACCTGGACGAGGAAGCCGGCGGCTCGGCGCCTGGGGCGTTTGTCGGCTCGGGGTGCCCACTCATCCCTGGCCAATCCACCGCGGCCCAGGGAGACTTCTGCCGATGGTATTCCACCGTGCGGCGGACCACCTCGTCCATGCTTTGCCGCACCACGAGCGATTCGCCGGTGGTGAGGGTGATGAACGTGTCGGGCCGTTGCTCCACGTAGCGAATCAACTCGGCGTTGAGGACGAACTCCTCGCCGTTGAGCCGGGTCAAGCGGATCATCCGGTGGCCCTCCGTCGTTTGGCGGCTGCTTATCGCCGCAGGTTCAGCAGCTCGTCGAGCAACTGTTGGGCGGCGTCGATTACCCGGGCGTTGCCCCGGTATTGGGTCGAGGCCAGAATCAGGTCGATGAGGTTGGCCCCGATGTCCGTGTTGGACAGCTCCAACGCCCCGGCAATGATTCGCCCGATCCCCTGCTCGCCGGGATTGCCTTCGATGGGCAGTCCCGAGTTGACCCCGGCGGCAAACAGGTTTTCGCCCCGCTGTACCAACCCCGCGTTGTTGGCGAAGCGGGCCAGGCGAATCTGCCCCAGGTCCCGAGTAACCCCGTTGCTGAAGATGCCGCGAATCAGTCCGTCTTCGCCCACGATGAAGCTGGTCAGCGTTCCGGGCGGGGAGCCGTCCTGCCGGTTGGCCGACAGCGAACTGCTTTCGGTGGCTAGGCCGGAAAGATCGTCGAACTGCAACTCGAACTCCAGGGGCGAAGCGCTGGAGACGTCGCGCCGCTCAACCGAAACGGTCGCCTCGGTCACGGTGACTACGTTCCCCTCGCCGTCGAACTTAATCAGTCCGGTTCCCACGGCGATATCCACGCCGTTCAAGGGCTGGTTGTCCGGCGAATCGGCAAACCAGCGATAGGTGGTGCTGGTGCTGTCCCGCGATTCCTGAACCACCGTGACGCGAATGTTGATCGGGATGCCCAGCGAGTCGTACACCACGAAGTCGGCCACGGCGCTTTCGCCCTTGGCGTCCTGGATTTTTCCAAAGGGCATGTTCACGTTGTACACGGTGCCGGAATCGCCCACCAACTCCAGCCCCGAAAGCCCGATGTCGATGGCGTTGTCCACGCCGTTGTTGCCCACCAGGCGGATGCGTCCCGCGTCGGCGCCGGTGGTTACCGTGCCGCCCGGGTCGATGGTGCCCCCGGTCAGCTCGAAGAACGAAGGGGGAATGGGGTTGGTCGGGTCGGTGTTTTCCTGGATGCCCAGGGCGTCTTCCATGAAATCCAACAGCTCTTGCACCGTGGTGGTGCTGGTGATTTTGAACTCCTTGGTGGCCAGCGTGCGGCCCCCTTTCTTGCCGGTGAACCTCAGCGTACCGGTTTCGGGAAACACTTTTTCGTAGGTGTCCTGCCCGTCACGCCGCACCACGTCCACCAACTTGGTGGTCGTGGCCCGAATCCGCACCCCGTCGAAGTCCAACTGCGGCTGAGTGGCCAGCAAATCGTCGGTATAAGGGTCGATGAACACGGTTTTGCCGGATGGATTGGGCACGATCTCGGCCACCAGGCGGTAGTCGGTATCGTCGGCCGTAAGCGACCGGTAGATCTGAATGCGGTCGTACTCCGGCGGCATGTCCGCCGCGCCGGGCAGATTGACCAGCTTGGCCCGAGCATCTCCCGTCAAGCTGATTGGTCCTCCGCCCAAGATGGGCGAGGGGCGGCTTGGCTCCAGCGTGCCCAGGCTGTTGGAAAATACAATGCGGTAGTTGTGCACCCGGGTACCCGCCGGCTGGGCGGGAGCAAACAGGGCTGCGTTCCCCGTTACGGCACTTTGCGGCGTGCCGTCGTTGATGGTGTTGGTGGTGGCCAGGTCGTTGATTGTGGCAATCAGGCGGTACGTGTCGTTGTCGAACCCTTGCAACCGGCGATAGACGCGTCGCCCGACCCAATCGCCCGGGGGGCCCGAAGGAGCCGTGGGAATCGTAAGCTGAATCTCGTCGTTGGCCGCCGCGGTAATGACCACCGAACCCGACGGCGGGCTTTCGTTCCCCTGGGCGTCGAAGAACGTAACCACGTATTCGTAATCCCCCCCTTCCAGCGCTCCGGCCCCGACGTTTACCGTACCGGTCGGGTCCGTGGCCGGCGGTCCCACGGCCAGCGGAGCTCCGTAGTCCGTATCGGGCCAGGGGAACGAGGCATCGCCCAGCACATCGGTCTGGATGATACTGGCCCGGTCGGCCACGTCCCCGTTGGGACGCAACGTCCCCTCGAAATACACGTTTTGCGTGGCCTGAGCCACGGCGGCCGCACCCAGGGGAATTTCCAGCGGCACCAGCCCCGTAGGCTGGATTTGGAAATTGTCGTCGATGCCGTAACCCAGCAGCCGCTCGCCGTTGATGGTTACCAGTTGGTTTTGGGCGTTGGTTTTGAACAGACCGTTGCGCGTGTAGAGGGTTTCGCCTTGTTCCCCCTGGACGATGAAAAACCCGTCGCCCTGGATGGCCAGGTCCGAAGGGCTGGAGCTGATTTCCACGGTCCCTTGGGTAAAGTCGGGACGAATCTCGGCGGTTTTCACCCCCAGCCCGATTTGCCGTGGGTTGGTCCCCCCGCTGAACTCTGTCGGAGAAGAACCCAACGACTGGGTCTGCACGAACTGCGTGGCAAACAGGGCTTCGGAAGCCTTGAATCCCACCGTGTTGGCGTTGCTGACGTTGTTGCCCACCACGTCGATAATCGCTTCGGCGGCGGTCAACCCCGTCAGCGAAGTGGTCAAGGCCGATTGCAAACCCATCGTTTACCTCCTTGTTCGGTTTGGCCGGCGTCAAAGGGGACTTCGACGAAGCGGTATCTCGGGACGCACGGTTGTCCGGTCCACATCATGGCGGCCGTTACCTTTCGGCCCGCCCGGACCGGTCGAGGCTAATTGTTGTTTCCGTTCTGCGGTGGCGCGGTCAAAATCTCGGCCACATTGTTCAGCCGCACCTGATCCTCGCCCACGTGCAGCAGCACTTTTTCCTCTTCGATGCTAATCCGCTCCACGGTGCCGGTGATTTCGTCGCCCGCTTCGTTCAGCCCGCGAATGGTCTTGCCCAGCAACGAAGCAGCACTGGTCAACTGCTGGCCGAACATCACCGCCTGCAAGGTTTCGTTCAGTTGCATGCTCACGCCCACCTCGCGGATGGTGGCCACCTGTTGCAGCAATTGGGTGTTATCCAGCGGGTTGAGCGGATCCTGGTTTTTCAATTCGGCAATCAGCAGGTTGAAAAAGGCATCCGGATCCAAGCCTCGCAGGTTCCCTTCGTCGGCTCCCGGAGGAGCTGCCGTGCCGCCGATACCGCCGGGGCCGCTTACGTCCATCGATTGGTTCTCCTGCGACAAAGGTCAGGGGGACGGGCCGTTCCACCGCCGTCGGACCCTACACCACCACATCCACTCCTCCGGCGTCGAGCTTGCCAGCGGCGGCAGTTTCGGTCGGGCCGATGCCGGTTGCGGGCAAGGGTCTTTCCGGTGCGACTGGCCGCCGGAAAGAGCGTTGCTGTTCCGGTCCGGACCCGTTGCCGGAGTGTCCGAACGGCTGATTCATCAAATCGACTTCAAACCGCAAAATCTTCACATCTTGCTCAGCCAAACGCTGTCGGAGCTGATGCAAGTTGTCCAGCAGCGCTTGCTGTGCTTGTGAGGTTTCCACCTGGAGCTTCGCTTCCACCCCGTCGCGTCGCAGCCGCAGTTGAAGCTGGACCGAGCCCAACTCCGGCGGGTGGAGCTTCAGCCGCACTACGCCGCGGCGTCGCACGGCTTGCCGCATCGCTTGCACTACCCGCAGCAACAACTTCTGTCCGCCCGGACCTGCCACCGAAGAAGACGGGCCGAAAGAGGCCCCGTTTCCGGAAGACGCTCCGCCCCCGGCTCGCCCCACTTCCGGCAACAGCGCCAGTTGTTGTTCCACTTGCTGCAAGGCAGTTTCCACCCGGGACGAAACCGCCGACTGCTGGCTGCCGGCGGAGTCGGTTTCCTGAACCACCGGCGTTTGCCGAGTGGAAACGGGAAGAGGTTCGTTGGCCCCCGGGCCGGTGTGGTTGCTCCCTGGTGGCTCGTTTGTCCCGGCGGGAGTCGTCCGAGTGGCAGGCTCGCTGGCGGCAGGACGCTCCGGGGCGTTGAACCGGCGGCCTTTGGCTTGCAGGGGGGAGATACGTTCCAAGCGGCCTGTTTCCTGCTCTGCCTCATGGCCATCCGGAGGCGGCTGTTCCGCTTCACCTTGCCCGGCAATCGCAACCTGGAGGGCGGACGGCGCATCTTTGCCATCGCCGGGCCGATTGCCCGCAAGAGGTCCCTTCGGTTGGTCTTTCGCGTCCGGTTCGGCTTCCGCAAGGGATTCTTCTTCGGCCAGAGCAGGCTGGGGCAGCTGGAACGAAGGTTGACCGTCACTCTCAGCCGGGGCGGGGACTTCGCTTTCGACCGGCGTGTTTTCCAAAGTGGGAGTCCCGACTTGTTCTGTCGCCGGTCCCGATAGGTTCCCCGAACTAGCTTCTGTTGGGGGGAGGGTTCCCGGCTCCTGGACTCCTCCGCCGGTTGGAACTTGGGGCAGGTTTTCGCCACCGGGGAGCGGGGGCGCTTCCAGGGCCAAGACGGCCGGCTGCCCGGTGTTGCCCTCCGGCGAGGACGTTGCCGGAGCTTCTTCCGTCTCCGGTTCCGCAACGGAGTTACCGGCGTCGTCGGCCTGGGGAGAAGCACCGGCCGTTGTCTCCGACCGGCTCGGCTCCTCGGCGGGCAAGCGCTGTTCGGACGCTGGGTCTTTCTCTCCGGTGGTTCCTTCCGCTTCCGATTCGGAGCTGCGTTGCGATGAGGAGCGGGCAGCCCGTGCCGGCAAGTCGTTCGCCCGGGAACGAGCCGCTTCGGCCCGATTCGTTGCTTCCTGAGCTCGCGCCGGCCGGTCCTGAACCGCAGAACCATTGCCGCCTGGGGCCTGCTGGAGCAACTGAGCGAACGACACCACCGGTCCGGCGGAATCGGGACGCCTCTTGGCAACCGTGGCCACGGCTTCGGGCAATGCCGAGGCCGCTTGTGGTACCGGCGCGGCCATTTCAACCCCCCTTTGGTTTGCGAGCTGCGCGGCCGGTTCGTGTTTCCATCCGGGCACTTGGTCCCTCGTGGCGCCAGCAGTGCTGGCACGGCGCGGCTCGGGAATCGTGCCGGATATAGGGGTTCTTCGGGCGGCTTGAGCAGCGGAATTGAGCGATTTCCACCAGGAATCCAGCGTCCCGGCCCTGCGAGCCAAGAGGCGGCGGCCCTCGGCTGCACATCTTCTGCCCGGCCGTCAGAGACAAAATGGAGACTGCCCGAGGCAACTTTCCGGTTGACTGAAACGAAGCAACGGCCGAATAATGCTTATGTCCGAAACCGGAGGAGTTTTTCCTGTGCACGTGTTCACGGTCGTTCTGGTTTCGGTGGCTTCGCTTAGCCACCTGCTGTTGGGCTGCTGCTGGCACGGCGGCAAGCAGCCCCAGGCGACCTGTACGTCTCACCACGAGCACACCTCGATTGCCTTGGCTCACAATCTGGCCGTGGAGCCTCTCTGCCAGGAACCTTCCCCGGAACGCGAGCCGCACCAGTGTTCCCAGCACGGCCGCTGCTGGTGGAATTGCACGCCGCGTTTTCAGGAACTGACTCAGGCCGCTGGGGACGCCGGGGATATCAGCCGGGAAGTGCTGGCGATTCCAGCCGAACGTGGCGAGCGAGAGTCGGTCGCCACGGTAGTTTCTGAACAAGGGTGCCGCGCGCTGGCCCGACTGGGCGTTTTCCTCTGCTAGCACGCGCGGATTCTTTCCACCTGATTGCCTTCGGTGTGTTGGCCGTCACTTTCCGCCTGCGCGGTTACGTCATCGGCGGCCGGCGTGACGAGGAAGGCGATTGGCAATTCGATTGTGCTTGACAGAATCCGGCCTGCCCCGCGCACGCTGCCGCATGGCGGAAGGGCCGCTCCCCAGTTATGTCACTTATGGCTTTCAAAGGAGACGATCCCATGCCTTCCGGTTCCCGAGCCTGGATGCCGCGTGTAGTCAAACTGGCGTGTTTTGCCGCGGCGTTGGCCGTGCTTGCCGGGGCCGCCTGGTTCTGGTCCCCCCTGTGGCTTCCACGTGTGCAATCGGCCCTGCACGACGAACAGAAGCAGCAAGAAAAGGGAAAGGCCGACGACCACGACCACGACCATGACCATGACGGTCACGACCACGGCAAAGACGACCACAAAGGCCACAGCCACGGCAAAGGGGACGGACATTCCCACGAGGAGGAAGAAGAAAACGTCATCGAGCTGACGCCCAAAGCGATACGCAACATCGGGCTCAAAACCGGCAAGGTGGCCTTGAGCACCTACCAGCGAACCGTGCCGATTCCCGCCGTGCTCATCGAACGACCCGGCTATTCGGCCCTGGAGGTGGTGGCCCCAATCACCGGGATTGTCACCCGTGTGACGGTAATCGACGGCCAGGCGGTGGAACCGGGAGACGTGCTGTTCCACATCCGCCTGACGGCCGAGGAGCTGGTCGAAGCCCAGGCCAACCTGCTGGCTCGCCTGGAACAACTGGACGTGGTCGAACAGGAAATCCGCCGCTTGGAAAGCGCCATTACCAGCGTCAACGGCGAAAAGGTAATCCCCTTCGCCGGTAAGACGCTGCTGAACCAGCAGTACGAAAAGAAAAAGCTGCTGGCCTGGATTCGCGCCGACCGGCAGCGGCTGTTGCTGCACGGGCTTTCGCCGGAACACGTCGAGGAACTGATGCGCACCCGGCGGCTTATTTCCACCGTGGTGGTGCGCGTGCCGCACCCAGAACAACTGCGTGGCGAACCGATTACCGAAGGCTCGCTCCAACATCCGCTGGTGGTTTCCCGGCTGGCCATCCGGCCGGGACAGCACGTGCAGACCGGGCAGACCCTCTGCGTGCTGGGCGACCACCAGGTGCTGAGCATCGAGGGCAAGGCCTTCCCTCAGGACGCTCCGGGCATCATCAAGGCTTTTGAAAACCGCACGCCGGTCAAGGCCGTCATCGACGGCAGTACCAACGGCCACCTGGTGGAAGGACTGCAAATTATCCACGTTTCGCCTCGCGTGGATATGGAAACCCGGGCGCTGACCTTCCATGTGCTGCTTCCCAACGAGCTTGTCAGCGACGTGCGGAGCCAGGGGCGGCGGTTCATCGCCTGGCGATTTCGTCCCGGCCAGCGGGCCGAACTGTACGTGCCCGTGGAACAGTGGAAAGACCGCATCGTCCTGCCCAAGGAAGCCGTAGTGGTCGATGGGCCACAGCGGTTCGTGTACGTGAAGCACGGCACGCACTTCGAGCCGCGGGAAGTCCACGTGGAATACTCCGATCAGCGCACCGTGGTCGTGGCCAACGACGGTGTGCTGAAGCTGGGCGAAACGATCGTGCTGAAAGGGGCCTACCAGGTCCACCTGGCCTTGCGGCGCAAGCAATCCGGCGGCGGAGGCGACGCCCACGCCGGACACAGCCACCCGCACTAGAGTTTGCCGGCAAACGCTGCCACAGAGGCCGCGTGCGGCCGGCGGCTTCCGCTCCGCTGCGGAGAAAAACGTACCCCGGCGAGCCGCCAGCTTTAGCTGGCGGAGGCACCCGTGACCGTAACCACTGGTAGTTTCCGCTCCGGTGGCGAACAAACGGAGCCATACCCAACGGCAAGCCGGGAACTTCAGTCCCCAGAAAAAGACAAGCAAAACAAGCGATTGCGAATGACCTCCCCGGACTGAAGTCCGGGACTCGCCGAGCCAGAATCGGCTTGCGCTGTTGCACGCGGTGCTCCCGCACCCGTGCAAGAACAAACGCAAATACCACCGGTAAATACCACCAGCGAACCGCCGACTTCAGTCAGCGGAGAAATACAACAAGCATTGGTACTTGCTCCCAACCCAGGGCTCCCAACCGAAAAAACGTTTCCTGCCAGGAGAACCTCCCGTGCTCAACGCAGTCATCCGTGCGGCTTTGCGATATCGTTTGGTCACCTTGGGGGCGGCCCTGTTGCTGGTTGTGGTGGGCCTGTGGCAAACCAGCCGGATGGTCGTGGACGTGTTCCCCGACCTGAACCGCCCCCGGGTGACTATTTTGACCGAAGCCCCCGGGATGGCTCCAGAGGAAGTGGAAACCCTCATCTCTTTCCCGCTGGAGACGGCCATCAACGGAGCTACGGGGGTTCGGGCCGTGCGCAGTTATTCTATCGCGGGACTCTCGCTGCTGATTGTGGATTTCGAGTGGGGCACGGACATCTACACCGACCGCCAGATTGTGGCCGAACGCATGCAACTGGCCGCCGACCAGTTGCCCGAAGGAATCACCCCCATGCTCACCCCCATCAGCTCGCTGATGGGCCAAATCATGATTATCGGCATGCACAGCCGGGACGGTTCCACCGACGCCCTGGAGCTGCGTACGCTGGCCGACTGGGTCCTCCGCACTCGGCTGCTCACCATCCCCGGCGTGGCCCAGGTCATCACCATGGGCGGAGGGCGGATGCAGTTCCAGGTGTTGGTCAGCCCCGAAGCGTTGATCCGTTACGAAATCACCCTGGATGAAGTGAAGCAGGCGGTAGCCGCCACCAACGAAAACGCCACCGGCGGCTGGCTCGACGAGCAGGGGGACCTGGAGTGGCTTGTCCGCTCCCTGGGCCGGATCAAGACGGTCGAAGACCTGAAAAAAACCGTGGTGGCCGTCCGCGAAGGGAGGCCCATCCTGCTGGAACAAGTGGCCCGGGTAATCGAAGGCCCCCAGGTCAAACGCGGCGACAGCTCCGCCTACGTGCGCACCGCCGACGGCCGGATCGAAGGCGGCCCGGCCGTGGTGCTCACCGTGCTCAAGCAGCCCCAGGCCGACACCCGCGTCGTAACCGAAAAAGTAATCGAAGCCCTGCAACAACTGCGTCCCTCGCTGCCCAAGGACGTGGAACTCCACCCGAACTTGTACCAGCAGCGGGGGTTCATCGACCGGGCCATCGACAACGTGGTGGAAGCCCTACGGGACGGAGCGGTGCTGGTGGTGCTGGTGCTGTTTCTGTTCCTGTTCAACCTGCGGGTAACGATTGTGGCCCTGACGGCCATCCCGCTCTCGTTGTTGATGACTGCGCTGGTCTGTGCGGCGTTCGGTGTTTCGATCAACACGATGATTCTGGGCGGGATTGCCGTGGCCATCGGCGAGCTGGTCGATGATGCCATCGTAGACGTGGAGAACATCTTCCGCCGCCTGAAAGAGAACCGGCATCGGGAAAAGCCGCGGCACCCGCTGCTGGTGGTGTTCGCCGCCAGCGCGGAAATCCGCAACTCTATCGTCTTCGGCACGCTGCTGGTGGTGTTGGTGTTCTTCCCGTTGTTTGCCCTCTCGGGAATGGAAGGGCGGCTGTTCTCGCCCGTGGCGTTGGCCTACATCGTTTCGCTCATGTGCTCGCTGCTGGTGTCGCTGACGGTCACACCGGTGCTCTCCTACTGGCTGCTGGCCACCCGATGGTTCTGGTGGCTGATGACCGCCGTGCTGGCCGTCTGCACCGGCGGAATAACCGGCTGGGTGTTGCAAAGCGGCGGTATGGCCCCGGGACTTGCCTGGGGGATTGGGACAGCCGTCGGACTGGGCACCGCCGTGGTGCTGGTGGTGTTGGACTGGCTGGGCGAGCGGTTCGAACACGGACTGCTGATGCCGCTGATGCAGGCCCTGGCCACTCCGGCCATCCGCTTCAGCTTGCGGTTTCCCTGGCTTACCATGGGCACCACGGCCGCCTGCGTGGCGGTGGCCACCTGGGGACTGCTGCGGCTGGAAAGGGACTTCCTGCCGCCGTTCAACGAAGGGAGCATCCAGGCCAACGTCATCCTTCCGCCCGGTACTTCGCTTCCCCGCAGCAACGAAGTGGGCGAACAAGCCGCCAAAACCCTGTTGGAGATTCCCGAGGTGCTCTCGGTGGTGCGGCGAACCGGTCGGGCCGAACTGGACGAACACGCCGAGGGGGTTTACACCACCGAGCTAATTCTGAACCTCGACCCCCACAGCGAAAAAAGCCGAGAAGAGCTGATCGAGGAAGTGCGGGAAAAGCTGAAGGACATCCCCGCCCGGGCCGTGGCCGTGGAACAGCCCCTGGCCCACATGATTTCGGCCATGCTTTCCGGGGTGAAAGCCCAGGTGGCCATCAAGATTTTCGGCGACGATCTGAACCTGCTGCGCACCTACGCCCAGGAAGCCTACCAGCGGATTAACGGCATTCCCGGCGTGCGCGACTTGCAGGTGGAGCCGATGGTGCTGGTGCCGCAAATCCGCGTGGAAGTGGACCGCGACGCCCTGGCCCGCTACGGCCTGCACGTGGAGGACATCAACCAGTTGATCGAAACGGCCATGAACGGCACCGTGGTTTCCGAAGCCCTGATTGGCCAGCGCCGCTTCGACATTCTGGTCCGTATGGAAGAAAAATACCGCGAAGACCTGGACTGGGTGCGCCGGCTGGTAATCCACCTGCCCGGCGGGGGGGCCGTCACTTTGAGCGACGTGGCCCGAGTGTACGAGGCCGCAGGCCCCAACACCATCAACCGCGAAGGAGCCCGGCGACGCATCTTCTTGAGCTGCAACGTGGCCGACCGCGGGCTGGTCGATGTGGTGGAAGACATCAAGCGGGCATTGCAGCCCCTGGAAGCCAAACTGCCGCCCGGGTACTTCATCGTCTATGGCGGACAATTTGAACGGCAGCAGACGGCCGCCCGGCAGATGAAGATTTTCATCATCCTGGCCCTACTGGGCGTATTCCTGCTGCTGTTCACCTTGTTCCGTTCGGTCAATTTCGCTTTGCAGGTGATGATGGCCCTGCCGGCGGCGTTTATCGGTTCGGTGGCCATGCTGTATCTGACCGGGCAGACCTTCACCGTGGCGGCGATGGTGGGCTTTGTCTCCCTTTGCGGAATCGCCGCCCGCAACGGCATCCTGCTCATCAACCACTACATCCACCTGGTGGAGTTCGAAGGAGAGCAATGGGACGACAAAATGATTGTCCGTGGCGGCCGCGAACGCACCGCCCCGGTGCTGATGACCGCGCTGACCTCCGGCATCGGGCTGCTGCCCATCGTCATGGCTCCCGGCGAAGCGGGCAAGGAGATTCTGTACCCGCTGGCCACAGTGGTCGTCGGCGGACTGATCACTAGCACGCTGCTGGAGTTCCTGCTCCGCCCGGCGATGTTCAAGGTGTTCGGCTTGCCGATCGCTCCCAAGGTGGTTTCCGCGCACGAAGCCCAGGTGCTGGAAGTCCACTCGCCGGAAGAACTGTTCGTGCAGGAAGAAGACCAGGAGCATAGCAACCAGTGATGGAACGGCCCGAATAGGCAGCGCTCAGGGGGCGTGGAGGCTTGGAGGCGTGGGGGGAGCAAGGCGAGCCCCTGACTTGGAGAGGTCTTGCGTCCTGAGCAGGAGCTTCCGCTCCGGTGCAAGAACACGCGTTTTTTCACACAATCGGACTTCCCCGGACTGAAGTCCGGGGCTCGCCGGG
>WFOE01000230.1 GCA_015488215.1 Planctomycetales bacterium | reverse complement strand
GTTTCAATCCCTTCGGAGCCAGGGCGTATGTCGAACAACGGTGCTACGGAAACGCGGATCGCGTTGCCCCCCGGGGCACGGGTGGTGATCGAGGTGCCTGTAGCCGTGGCCCGGCTCTGGAAAGACCAGGGCAGGCTGAAACGCTGCCACTTCCAGGACCGGTTCGCCCGGCTGGTGCTGCCCGCAGAAGGGGAAATCCACATCACGGCACCTCCACCTGGTCAAGAAGACGAATCTCCACCTCGGCCGGGCGGCCAGGCGTCCCCAACAGACCAAGGCCAGCCGAGACAATCTGCTCCGGATCGCCTTGATACGGAGCGAGCGCCTCGGCCTGTTCCGGAGGAAGATGCAGCACCACCGGCCTAAGCAACACGACCGTGCCCCCCTCGGGGGTGCGTTCAAAGCCTTGGAAAAGGAGGAGCTTCATCAAGTTTCAATCCCTTCTGGCCAGGGCGATTGCCCAAGGAGCGTTTTATGTGCCCGCAGTGTTCCAAGCACTTTCCTCGCGTGTACGCTTGCCCGCGATGCCTGGGCGAAAAGCTGGCCTCACGGCGTTTCGTCCTCTGTGGGTCCGGGGCAAAAGCCCACCCGCCGGGAAGGTTTCTTCTCCAGTTCCGACAGCGGATAGGAGGACCAGTCGGGAGCCAGGGCCGACCCCAGCACCACGCGGGGCGTTCCATCCGGATCGAAGCCGTGAAACTCCAGCAGGAATGAGTTTTTCGCCACCACCCGTTCCAGAAACAGGCAGCCGCGATGGCCAAAATCCAGCACCAGAAAGCGATCCGCCGCCCAGGCTTGCTCGCGTCGTTGATCGATCTCCTGGGCCAGCTCCCCGGCCGGCCCTGGGGGCAGGTTCTCCACAGGGAACAACGGGGCCTTTGCCAGAGCCCGGATGTCCTCGGCAAGACGTGTCTGTGGCGGCAGGGAAGTTTCCAATCGCTTGAAACGATCCAGCAATTCGACCAACTGGTTGGAGAACTGCTGCCCCACGGCAAGCATCTGAGCCTTACGCTGCAGGTGTTCTTCCAGAAGCGGCTGCAACCAAGCCTTTTGCATCTCCTGGATTCCCCGCAGGAACTGTTGCATGGGGGCCAGCATGTGATCCATCCTCCGTGAGAACTGGTGGAGCGCTTGGCTGGGTTGCATCGCTGACCTCCATGTTCTGCCCCCGGGACGGACCCCGGTTCGCCCGGGGGTTTTTGTGTCCGTTGCGGCCTCGACGGACGGGGCGTTTTGCTGGACGGATTCTGGCCGGCCGCCCGGGTAGAAGTTGCGGGGGCGGGATTTGAACCCGCGACCTCGAGGTTATGAGCCTCGCGAGCTACCTGGCTGCTCCACCCCGCGTCACGTTCACCTCCAATTATAAGCCGCAGTTCCAAGGTGTCCAGAGGAAGAATCGGCGACTCCGGGCTGGAACACCTTTCCCCTGCAAGCCGTTGACACGGTTGGAGTTCTGGTCGCGTTCACCGAGCGGAAGTCTCCCCTGCAAATGACGGCTCCGCCCGGCAAGTCGTTGGCATGGCGGGAGGCTGTCGCGGCGTGGGGACGTTTGCCGTCGCGTTGCCGCTCTGTGTCTCCGCCTAGGTGGGGATGGCAGCCAGTGGGTGGCCCCGGCGGGAACGAAGCTCGGGGATCCGCTCCGGGGGCGACAACAACCAGCGGACCGGGCGGTTTTTCTTGCCCGAGCCCTTTGCGCGTGCGTAAAATGGGGGGCGGCCATGAACGGACAGCGGGCTTGTATCCCCAGGACGCCCTTGCGGCCAATCGACGCCGCCAAGGAGTCCGTGTTCGAGACGGTGTGGTATCGCGGGGGCCGAAAACTTCGTTTTGCCGTGTTCCCCCAGCGCGAGGAGCTAGCTCGTGGCACTCTCGGAGATCGACCGCCAGTTGCTCGACCGCTGTCTGGAAGGTAAGCCCGAAGCCTGGCGGGCCTTTGTGGATCGTTTCGTGGGACTGGTCTATCACGTCATCCAGCACACGGCCCAGGCTCGCTCGTTGAACCTTTCGGCCGAAGACACCGAGGACCTGTGCAGTCTGGTCTTTCTGGAGATTCTGCGCGACGATTACGCCGTGCTGCGGCGGTTCCGTCGCAAGGCCAGCCTGGCCACCTATCTGGCCGTGGTCGCCCGGCGGATTGTGGTGCGCGAGCTGCTGCGGCGAAAGGCCCAGGCCGACTCGGCCGTTTCCGCCGACGTGGCCGACAGCGCCCCCGGGCCTGAGGAGCGAATCGCCGACCGGGAGGAAGTCCAACGCCTGCTCGACCAGCTCCAGGGCCAGGAAGCCGAAGTGGTGCGCATGTTCCACCTGGAGGGGAAGAGCTACCGGGAAATCAGCTCGGCCACCGGAATCCCCGAAAACACCCTCGGCCCCCTGCTGGCCCGAGCCCGCAGCCGACTCCGCCGCCTGGCCGAAAAAGCCAACTGAAACCGCCCCCGCCCCGGCTTTGCTCTTGACCTGCGCCGGCCCCTTCAGGGACCATCGCCGCCGGATGGATGCGGAAACCCCGTTTCGGGCTCCGCGGATGGTGCGTTTTTCGCTTTGCTTTCCTCTGCGAGAGGCTTCCCGCCCGGGATGAGTTCGGTTCCTGCCACGCTGGAATGGGTCGGCGACGCGGCCACGGGCCACTTGCGGCTGCTGGATCAAACCCGGCTGCCTCATCAGGTGGTGTTTCTGGATTGCCGCCGTCTGGACGATGTGTACCAGGCCATCCGCCGCCTTTCGGTGCGTGGGGCGCCGGCCATCGGCATGGCGGCCGCTTATGGGCTGGTCGTGGGCCTGCAGCCGCATCGAACGGCCGAGGCCGAAGCGTTCCGCCGCCAGGCGCATCTCCTGGCCCAACACCTGGCCACCAGCCGTCCCACGGCGGTCAATCTTACTTGGGCCTTGCAGCGCCTGCTCACACTGCTGGACGGGCTGCCCCGGGAGCTGCCGGCCGACGAGCTCCACCAGCGGCTGTGGGAAGAAGCCCGCTCCATCCAGCACGAAGATGAACAAATGTGCCGCCAAATGGCCGAGTTTGGGGCGGAGCTTCTGGCCGACGGCACCGGCGTGCTGACCCACTGCAACACGGGAGCCCTGGCCGCTTCGCGCTACGGGACGGCCCTGGGCTGCATTTTCCGGGCGTTTGAACAGGGGAAACGCCTGCGGGTGTTCGTCGATGAAACACGGCCGCTGCTTCAGGGGGCAAGGCTCACAGCCTGGGAACTGCTCCAGCGCAGCATACCGGCCACGCTGCTTTGCGATTCGGCGGCTGCGTGGCTGATGCGCTCAGGCCAGGTGCAGGCGGTGCTGGTGGGAGCCGACCGCATTGCGGCCAACGGCGATACGGCCAACAAAATTGGCACTTACGCGGTGGCCCTGGCCGCCCGGGAACACGGCGTGCCGTTCTACATGGTGGCGCCCAGCAGTACGTTCGATCTGTCGCTTGCCGCCGGAGAGCAGATTCCCATCGAACAACGCTCGGCGGAGGAAGTCACCCATTTCGGCTCCGCCCACGTGGCCCCCGAGGGGGTGGAGGTGTTCAATCCGGCCTTCGACGTCACTCCGGCCCGGTGGATTACGGCCATCGTCTGCGAAAAAGGGGTCATCCGCCCGGTGACCACAGAACGCATCGCCCAGGTGTTACGGCAGAGATAGACACAGCCTGGCGGTTGGCGAATGGGGTGCCGTCTCGACTTGCCAGCCCCAGACTTCAGTCCAGGAAGCAAGTGAAAACGCTTTTCAGTCATTTCCCCTCCGGGAGCTAAAGCTCCCGGCTCGCTAATCGCAATAGTCGGCGTTTTCCTCTCCCTGGTGCGGAAGCTCCCAGTGGCTGCGGCCCTGCCGCCCTCCGCCGACTCCAGTCGGCGCTCGCCAGTTGTGAGAAACAACGCTTATTCTTGCATCGGAGCGGAAGCTTCCCCCATCCCCCACGCCTCCAAGCCTCCACACCCTTTTAGTCTTCCAGCACTTCGGTTTCGCGTTTTTTGGCCAGGTCGTTCACCTGGGCTTCGTATTTTTTGGTCAGCTCCTGGATTTCTTTTTTGAGCTGGTCGCGTTCTTCCTCGCTGATTTCCTTACTTTTTTCCAATTGGTCGGCCCCCTTGTTCCCGTCGCGGCGGACGTTGCGGATGGCCACTTTGGCCTCTTCGGCCAGTTCCTTGATCCGCTGGACCATCTTGCGGCGCACCTCGGTGGAAAGCGGCGGCACGGTAATCCGCACGATGCGGCCGTCGTTCTGCGGCGTAAAGCCCAGGTCGCTGGCCTGAATAGCCCGTTCGATCTCCTTGAGCGTGCCGGGATCGAAGGGGCGGATGATAATCTGGTTGGGTTCGGGACAGGAGATGGTGGCCAGTTGTTTTAGCGGCACCTGGGTACCGTAGGCTTCCACGCGGACCGACTCGACCAGCCCGGGGTTGGCCCGGCCGGTGCGAATACCCAGCAGGTGGTCCTTGAGCACGGCCACCGCTTTTTCCATGCGTTCTTCGACGTCCAGGAGGAGTTCGTCGGGAGTCATTTTTCGGAGTCCTTGGCTTCGGCCGAAGGCTGGGCGGGAGCGTCGCTGGCCGCGGCGCTGTGAACCAGCGTGCCGACCCGCTCCCCCCGCACCGCACGCACTATGTTACCCGGCTTGTGGAAATTGAACACCATGATGGGCAGGTCGTGTTCCATGCACTGGGCGATGGCCGTGGGATCCATCACCCGCAGCCGCTGCTGCAACACCTGCTGGTAGGTCAGTTGGCTGTAGAGGACCGCATGGGGGTTTTTCTCCGGGTCGTCGCTATAGACCCCATCGACCCGGGTGGCCTTGAGCACCACGTCGGCTTCCAGCTCCAGGGCGCGGAGCACGGCGGCCGTGTCGGTGGTGACAAAGGGGCTTCCGGTCCCGGCGGCCAGGATGATAATCCGCCCTTTTTCCAGGTGGCGGCGAGCGCGGCGGCGGATGTAGGGTTCGGCCACGCCGTCCATGCGGATGGCGGTCATCAGCCGCGTCTGGCAGCCCTGGCTCTCCAGGGCGTCCTGCAACGCCAGCCCGTTCATCACCGTGGCCAGCATGCCCATGTAGTGGGCCGTGGCTTCGTGGATGGAGGATTGCTGCGAGGTGAACTGAGCCCCCCGCAGAATGTTCCCTCCGCCAATCACCACGGCCAGTTCCACACCCTGTTCGGCGGCGGCCCGGGTCTGCTCGGCGATGTGTTCCACCGCCTGCATGCTGATGCCGCGCTGGCCCGGGTCGGCGAACCCCTCGCCGGAAATCTTGAGCACCCCGCGATGGTATTTCAGGCCCGAAGGCCCTTCGTCGGCAGCGGGCATGGCCCTTCCTTTCGGCAGGGGAG
>WFOE01000229.1 GCA_015488215.1 Planctomycetales bacterium | reverse complement strand
GTTTCAATCCGCGCCCGCGCGTGGCGGGCGATCCCGGCGACCTAAGTCGCCATTAAATCCGAACTTGCAAGCAACGGTCCGCGAACCTGCCGCGTGCCAAAAGCAAATGGGCCAACGTTCTCCTGTAGAGAACCTGCAAGTCCAACGGCCACAAGCGGTTGGGCTGTCCGCGAACCTTCCGGGCCGGCGGCAGCGCCGGTGGTTCGCGAATGTAGAATCGGCAACGTTTCAACGGGTTCATATCAGCAGCGGTCCTTCCAAATCGAGCGAAGGTTTTGCGCCCACGTGCTCCACGCGGTGGCGCCAATTGTTGCCCAAGAAGTAAAATCGAAGACTATCTTCTTCCGGTTCGATCAACTCAATTAGCTTTGCGCGTAACGTGACCCACTGGTCTGGGGAAACCGAACACTCAAACACGGAGTTCTGTACCCGTTGCCCGTAATCTAAACACGTTTTTGCCACCCGGGCCAAACGTCGTTGGCCGGCGGGTGTTTTGGTGGAAACGTCGTAAGTAACCAGCACCATCATCCTATCGGCTCCTACTTCCAGAGGAAGGAGGGGTACGCGTCCAAATCGCCGCGCAGGTAGCGGGCAAGTAGCCGGGCTTGCAGGTGGGGGATCAAGCCCACGGTTACTCGTTCGCCCAGGAACGGGTGGGTAATCGTTTCCTGTTTTCGTTTTTGATAGGCGGTCAGCAGCGTACGACGGGTCTGGTCGTCCATCAGCACAGCTCCGGTCGGCTCGCTGCGAAAGCCATCCGGGCGGACTTGCTGCCGATTCACTAGCGCAAGGGCCAGGCGGTCGGCAAGCACGGGACGCAGCTCTTCCATCAGGTCCAGGGCAAGACCCGGGCGACCGGGCCGGTCGCGGTGCAGAAAGCCCACGGCCGGGTCCAGTCCCGTGGCCTCGCACGCGCTGCGAACGTCGTGAGCCAGGATGCTATAGAGGAACGAAAGCAAGCAGTTCATCCGGTCCAGTGGCGGGCGGCGCGTGCGCTGGCGGAAGAAGAAAGAGTCTTTCTGCGCCACGATCATCAGATCGAACACGGCAAAGTACTGGGCGCTGGCTTCGCCTTCTATCCCGCGCACCACGTCCAGCGGGATGGGCCGGGCCAGTTGCCGCAGCGAGAAATCAATCGACTCGGCCGCCCGGGAAAGCCGGGCGACGGCCTCCGCCTGTTGGTGTTCGCGTGCCGCGCGGCGGAGCACCGTGCGGTAATTGGCCAACTTGCCAATCACGCAGGCTCGGGCGATTTCGGCCGAGCTGTCGGGATCATCGGCCAAGCGGTATTGCTGGCGGCGCAGCAGCACGTTGCCGGAGGTGAACCCGCGCACTGAAGCCAGAAACCTGCCTTGCGGCGTAAGGAACGAAACGCTGATGCCCCGCTGCCCGCAGGCTCCCAGCAACGGCGGGCTGCAGGCCACCCGACCGAAACAGACGATGGAATCCAGGTTAATTAGCGGCACGCGGAGCCGGTTTTTCCCTTCGATGCGGACCGCGACCGCCTCGCCTTGTTTGAACAGATAGGCGCCTTCGGTGGTGACGAACAGCGTGTTGAGATGTCGTTTCATGGCGATGGGTCCTCCTCCGCTTGAGAGGAGCCAGGCGGCGGAGAAGCGGGAAGGTCCGATGAGGATTCGCTACAAATCGCCTGGGCCAGATAGCGCGCCGCCGTGGCCCGAGGCCGCAGCGCCTTGGGCAAACAAAGCGGCAGGAGCGAACAGTGCCTGCACTTTCGCTGGTAGCGGGCGATCGGAGTGCGGCCGGAACGGACCAGTTGGTGCAGTTCCTGGCAGGCTTCCGCGGTGCGCCGGCGCAACGCCTCGTCCAGCGGCACCTCCACGCGGCGGTTGCTTTTTTTGAAGAACAGAGCGGCACCGGCTACCGGCTGCTGGAGCATTTCTTCCAGGCAGAGCACCTGGCCGCAAAGCTGCACCCGGAACGGAAGGTCCAACTCTCCCTTGGGCCGCCCGCGTTTGTACTCCACCACGATCACACGCGGCGGCTGGCCGGGAGTGGTGTCGTGGAACTCTACCACGTCGGCTTTGCCCACCAGCCCGTAGCGGTAGGAACGGAGTTCCAGTCCCCGGGCGATCCGTACGCCGGGGCGGTTTTCGCCCCGGCGCGGATCGTGGACCCGGCGATGCACCTGGCGGCCCTGGGCCGTGTAGCGGTTTTCGGCCCACTGGCGTTCGATGAACACCAGGGCGGCTCGCCGAGGGCAGAAGACCAGGTGCTGCAAGGCCGAAATGGGCAGCAGCTCCTCGTCGGTAAACATGGCCTGATTCCCAAGGGCTACAATCGCTCCATGTCCTGCGGCAGCCGCAGCAGCTCCACGCCTTCGGGAACCCGGTCCTCGTGCACGATAATCTCGTAATCGGCAAACGAGCGAGCCACTTCCACGCCGTCTTTGCGGTGGACCTGGACCACCTGTTCAAACAGCACTTGGGCCGGGGCGCAGCCCAGCATGGCCTGGCGCTGGCGTTGCTTCGGATCGGTGTCGGTGCCCACGTGCTTGAACACGTAGATCGGCTCGCGGACGGTCATCACGCCCTTGCTGGCCGACCGGTCGTGCTCATACATGTTGAGAATCGCCTCAAAAAGCAGTTTGAGATCGTCGTGTGTAAATCCGGTCTGCTGGGCCAGGAAGGCACTGATGAACCCTTTGCCCCGGAACAGCCCGTAGGGAATGAGCGACTTGCGCCCCATGGTGCGGAGCTTGTCCTCTTCCTGCTCGGCTTCCCAGGCTTCGTAATCGGCGCTGCTTTTGGCGCCTCGGACGTCTTCGGCCACTGCAACGCGCGTGATCGCCACGTCCTGGGGCAGCACCGGATCCACGGAGCGGGCAAAGGCCACTTGCACCGGGCCGCGCACTTGGCCGGCGTTGGGGCCGGTGGACATCACGGCGCCGAAGGTGCGTACATCGTAGAAGTTCTGGCACATCCATTGCCGGGCCTTTTCGACTTGGGCCTTGTTGGCTCCCTTTTTGCTATCCGGGAGCGAACCGTTGGCCTCTTCATGCGCCCTGGCAAT
>WFOE01000228.1 GCA_015488215.1 Planctomycetales bacterium | reverse complement strand
TTTTCAAACAGGACGGGTCTCAATGCCCTTAGGGCCACCAGAGGTCGCTGAAACAAGTAAACTGTCCATCGATTGGGAAATCGGAAGACGACCTTGTCTCAATGCCCTTAGGGCCACCAGAGGTCGCTGAAACGCCTCCCGAATGTTTTGGATGGCAACCTCATCACAGAGGTTGTCTCAATGCCCTTAGGGCCACCAGAGGTCGCTGAAACGTTCGGAAAGCGGAATATCACCTCCCGCTTTGACGCTGGGTCTCAATGCCCTTAGGGCCACCAGAGGTCGCTGAAACGGAGTACACAAAAACCGGCTCCTCCCAACCCAAGGAACAGGTCTCAATGCCCTTAGGGCCACCAGAGGTCGCTGAAACCCGGATACCGGGGGCAGGCTCAACCGATAAGGGGCTTCGTCTCAATGCCCTTAGGGCCACCAGAGGTCGCTGAAACGAAACCTATTATCTTGCTAAGATTTCCACCCGCATGAAGTCTCAATGCCCTTAGGGCCACCAGAGGTCGCTGAAACATTACCTGGCCGGTTTCCCCGTCGATGGCTGCGATGTTGCAGTCTCAATGCCCTTAGGGCCACCAGAGGTCGCTGAAACGCGCGAGCGCCGGTTGTAACGAATATTACGCACGGGCATGTCTCAATGCCCTTAGGGCCACCAGAGGTCGCTGAAACGAGGCCCGGGCGACTTCCGGCAGCCAGGACGGCCTGTGGAAGTCTCAATGCCCTTAGGGCCACCAGAGGTCGCTGAAACCCTTCCGGCGGGGGCGACAGCGGTGGCGGCCAGGAGCAAAAGACCGCGTCTCAATGCCCTTAGGGCCACCAGAGGTCGCTGAAACACCGGGTCAGGATCGTCGTACGGTGGCCCGCTTGCGCGGTCTCAATGCCCTTAGGGCCACCAGAGGTCGCTGAAACCTTTTCCAGCATGCCCGGCCGGTATTCGCCTCCCACGCCATGTCTCAATGCCCTTAGGGCCACCAGAGGTCGCTGAAACGATGACATCATGGAAGCGTTTCAGATGCTTCCCCCCTTGTCTCAATGCCCTTAGGGCCACCAGAGGTCGCTGAAACGTAACCGTAAGACACCCTCATATCTATCCCCTCCACCTGTCTCAATGCCCTTAGGGCCACCAGAGGTCGCTGAAACCGTCACAGAGGTTGCCGTCCACGTACAACCGCCGAGTCTCAATGCCCTTAGGGCCACCAGAGGTCGCTGAAACGTGGCCAAAGAGTACGATGATGTCCGCTGGCATCAGCGGTTCCTCGTCTCAATGCCCTTAGGGCCACCAGAGGTCGCTGAAACTCGAACACCTGATCCGGAGTGGCTTTGAACCGAAGTCTCAATGCCCTAAGGGCCACCAGAGGTCGCTGAAACCCGTGGCCATCGTTACCGGCTTCACCAGACGCGATAACGATGGGTCTCAATGCCCTTAGGGCCACCAGAGGTCGCTGAAACACTTACCAAAATCGACTTCCCATTGGTCTGGGAATCGAAAGGTCTCAATGCCCTTAGGGCCACCAGAGGTCGCTGAAACGGCAACCCTAAGTGGTTGCCTGCGCCCTGGATCGAGTGGTGGGTCTCAATGCCCTTAGGGCCACCAGAGGTCGCTGAAACCCTCCCATCATGCTAGGATCCATCGGCATTACTTCGTCTCAATGCCCTTAGGGCCACCAGAGGTCGCTGAAACGGAAAATAACTCCTTTCTCTAATGCAAGCATCCTACGAGTCTCAATGCCCTTAGGGCCACCAGAGGTCGCTGAAACCCGGACTCTTGGTGGATCACTGCAACATTGCAGTGATCCACCAGTCTCAATGCCCTTAGGGCCACCAGAGGTCGCTGAAACTCCACTCGTCAGGAAAGGTGAAAATCACCTTCCTTTTGGATGGTCTCAATGCCCTTAGGGCCACCAGAGGTCGCTGAAACGAGAACCCCAAAAGATCACGCCCCCGAGGGGGCGTGATCGTAGTCTCAATGCCCTTAGGGCCACCAGAGGTCGCTGAAACGGCGGGAAGTAAGCTCGGCGTCCCCACCTGGGGACGCCGTCTCAATGCCCTTAGGGCCACCAGAGGTCGCTGAAACTGGCACTACCAAATAGGCCTACCACCAGACCGGCTGGCCCCGGTCTCAATGCCCTTAGGGCCACCAGAGGTCGCTGAAACCCGGGATCGGCGGTTGTACTTCACCGTCCGGACCGTCTCAATGCCCTTAGGGCCACCAGAGGTCGCTGAAACCGAGGGGAAGGGCCGGGTCGTGCGTGATGGCCACCACGTACGACGTCTCAATGCCCTTAGGGCCACCAGAGGTCGCTGAAACGCGGTAGGAGGCGTGGTGCTGGTGTTCCAGTTTCGAGGCGGACGTCTCAATGCCCTTAGGGCCACCAGAGGTCGCTGAAACCGGCGTGAACAAGGGGATCAACTGCACTTCTACCCGCTCGTGTCTCAATGCCCTTAGGGCCACCAGAGGTCGCTGAGACCGTGCAAAAACAGTGCGGGTGCCTAGGGAAGCGGCAGTGGGTGATAGGAGGGCCGGTGCCGCCTCGGGGCTCAGGCTGGTGGTATGCCTGCCCGCTTGGTTTAGTTTGCAGAGTATTTGACAGGACACTGCCCCAAACAGTAGTCTGGCAGGCAGTTCGTCCCGAGGTGGGACTGCGCTGTTCTTGAACCAGATGTGAGTTCCAAGGAGCGTATGTGCCCAGGTGGAAAGCAATTCAGATAAATTGCTGGTGAAAGGGTTTTGTTCTTATTTCGAGCTGTTGATTGCCCAAGTTTCCAAGGACCCCTTGGTGCTGGGTAAATTGTTGGGCACGCTCCGACCAGGGCGGCTGGTGTTGTTTGTCACGCCGGAGGCCAGACGGAAAGGCTGGGAAGATCGCGCTCGGCAGGTTACGCGGCTGTGTGCCAACACGGCTGTGGAATGGTATTCGCTTCCTTCTCCGGAGCATGGTGTTCCGGAGGAATTGGCGCAGAAGCTAGCAGGGAACAGCCGGGCCCAGCCGAGGGGCGTGGCGGTGGATGTAACCACCGGGCGGGGATTGGACCGTGTCCTGCTGGTGGAGGTGGCCCGCAAGTTGTTCGACCGGGTTTCGGTCGTGTATTGCACGTCGCCCCCATCCCGAGTGGAGCTGATGCCGTTGGACGGCAGGTTTCGTCAGAGCTGGCTGGCGGTTGAGTTCCCTTTTGGCGAGGATGTGGGGAGCTGGCTTGCACAGCGGTTGAAGCCGTATGGGGTGGAACCAAAGTGGAATGACCGGCTTCGACTGACGGATCGGCAGCGGGAGGCGTTCCGCGAGTCGATTTGCACCAATGCGGAGTTCCGGTCCTGGCTGCACTCTGGTTCCGAGCGGGCCCAGCAGCGCCGGGATGATTGGGGACAGCAGGTAACCGCACTCGAACCATTGCTTCGGAAACGAGTCGAAGAGTATTTTTCGAAGCTGTTTTCTCCTTTGCTGCCTCGAAGGAAGGCCCGTGTAGCCGCCGAAGCAACTCAGCTCCGCGACGGATATGAAGAGCGTCTTGTCGCTGCGTTGCTCCAATGTGCCCAGGATGCCGTAACCTTTTTGCCCGCGTGGAAAGAACATGTGCAGCCTTTGCTCAAACAGGAAATCCGCATGGCTGCCCATCAGCGTTTGGAAGCAATTTTCTCGAAAAAAAGATTGATATTGGAGTGGCGTTCCCACGCCCGCGAAACCGACGATTGGCTTTACCAGGAAGCGCGCCAATTGATCTGTGGCGAACCGATTCATCTGTTGGTAGCTCGGGAGGCCTCCTCCGAATTGGTCCCCTTGTTGGAAGAAAACTCGCTTGCAGACCTTTTTGAGCAATGGGTTGCGTGCGAAGTGGAACATCTGGTTCGCCAAGAGGCGGCGTTGCGAGAGAAAGTGCAAGAGGTGGCTTCCCGGGTCGAGGTGGTTTCCGAGACAAGTGTGGTGATGGAGCTGGATGTGCTTGTGCTGCTTCGGACCGGGGACTTGCTGCACCTGGAATGTAAAACGCACTATCACTCTGGGAACCAAGCGCAGGGGTCTTTTCTCAAGGACATCAAATCGCGGGTCAAGGCACTGGAGGACTACACCGGGGCTTACAGCGAGTTTTCCATCGTGTTCCCGCTGACCGAAGAAGACATTCGCCAGCTCAAAGCACACGATGAGAAGTCGCTTCGGGCCAAGAAGTTTGCCAAGCCGTCGGACTGGTGGAATACGCTAGAGCGGTTGGAAGAAGAAGGAGTGGACATCGTACCGGTGGACCAGCTCCGGGAAAAACTGGAGGAGTTCGTCCGGCGGCACACCGGTTGATCCCCCTCTGAAGGGGAGGCGGCTGGGGCCGGGACGGCGCTGAGCCGGAAGGGGCTTTCTGCGTTTTCCATCTTGCGCATTTTTGTCGTTCTTCCCGTTTTCTTTGGGCATTCGGAGGTTGGCGGACACGGGATTTCCCCGAGGCCGGGGAGTCGCTTTTCGTCGTAGCGCTGTTTTCGTGTTTCGTGACCACCGGATTGGGTCTGCAATTGGCGCTTATTTAGTGAAGCTGCTGGTTTGGGAGCCTGGGCAGTGGAGCCTGGGAACCAGCAGCATTTCTCCGCAAAAGGAGGGCGAGACAATGCTTACGGCATTGGCTCTCGGTCCGGTGGGCTATCTGTTGGCCCAGCTTGCCAAAGTGATTGTGGTTGTGCCGCCTATCTTGCTGTGACTCTGGCATGACCGAGCAAAGGGGCTGCAGGGCGGGCTCCGCTTGCTAGGGGCCCGCCCCGTGGTCGCCGAATAGGTCTGCAATTGGCGCCTATTGAATAGACCTACCCGCAAAGCCTCGCTGTGAGGCGAGGCGGCGAAGCATGGCTCATCCGTGGGCCTGTGTTGCGGAATAGGTCTGCAATTGTTGCCTACATAGCGAGAGGCCGAGCAGCCGGGCGCCCAAAGCCCGGTGCGGCTCCAAAGCGAAGGCCGGCCCCCTGGGTTGCCAGGAACGTTCCCTGGCAGGGGGTACCGGTTCCTTTCAAAGAAAGGAGGTGGATTCATGTTCACCACCCTCTACATCTCAGCCAAGGTGGTTTATGTCCTGCTGGGCATCGCCACCAGCGTCGGTGTGGCCTGGCTGAACTAGCCGCAGGGAAAGCCAGGTCGGCCTCGACGCCGCGGTAGCCGAAAGCGGTTTTCGGCCGGCGTCGGAGGCAGTTTCGTAAAGGAGGAACTAGGCGATGGTCGGATTGGTCGCCAGCCAAGTAGTTTACTACCTCATTGGGGTCGGTGTCGGCGCAGCGTTGATGAAGCTGTTCTAGACGCCCCCTGCCCCCCACTACGTGTTGTGCCTTGTGGCCCGAGTCGCCCCGTCGGGAGCCGGCGGCTCGGGCCGCTTTTTCACGAATCCGGCTCCCGTGTCTACTAGCAAAAGAAAGGAGAAGCAAATGAAGACGCTCGTTCTTTCGTTGTTGATTGCCTTGGTTGCCTTTACCGGCAACGTTTCGGCCCAAACGGTGGCCCAACCTGCGCTGGCTGTGGGCCAGCATGTTCGCGTTCCGGGGGAAATCTACTCCCTTCCGGATTTGCTGGACCGGACCGCAGGCCGGGTAAGCCCCAAGGCCGTGGAGCGGTACGGTTCGGCTGAGAAGTACCTGAAGGAGACGCTCAATTCGCGTCGGGGCAAAGCCTTGGAAGCGGTGGCCTCCCACACCGTCAACACCCGGATGAAGGCCACCGGCCAGGCAACCCGCTGGGTTCCCACCAGCGTTTTGGGGCAGCCGCACCATGCGGCGGACATCCTGGAAGTGGATACTTCCACCGGCAAGGTGCTGCGTCGGATTCAGGCCAAAAGTGGCAGTCCCAAGACGATTATCAACGCGTTGAGTGACCCCAAGTATCGCGGGATGCACTTTCTGACCGACGCAGAAACTTACCGTGCCTTGGAGAGGGAACTTAAACGCAAGGTGTACTTGTCCCGTTACCGAGGCATCCCACTGTCCCCGGAGTATGCTCGGCTCAAACAGGCCTTGGAGCAAGGGCGCGTGATGTCGAAGCTGCCCTGTGGTGCTCCGTTGCCTAAGAAACGGCACCTGGAGAAGGTTGTGTCCAAACACGTCCGCAGGTGCTGGTCCCGGGCAAGCAAGCACCTGGGGCGGCACGCTTCGGTCTCCGGTTCTGCCAAGGTCCGCGCTACCGCATCGCCCATGCCGAAGCGTCCGCGTGTCAAAGGAACCGCTTCGGCCAGGGCGGGGCGGGTTCGTCCCCGGGTAAGCAGCGCTGCTGATGATGCCCTGGGAGTGCTCGGTCGGGCAGGCCGGATGGCCAAGCAATTGGGCCGAGCGCTTGAGCGTGTGGCAGGTCCTGTAGGCGTTGCTGTGGAGATCGGTACGGGGGGCCTTGAGGTGTACAACACCGAAAAGGTCTACCGCGAGGGCCGCATCACCCACAAGCAGCGCCTGCAGCGCCACGCGCAAACAGCCGGTCGAGCCGCCGGGGGAGCCGCCGGAGCCTGGGCGGGAGCCAAGGCCGGTGGGGTCACCGGAGCTGCGATCGGTTCCTTCTTCGGTCCTATTGGTACGGCCATTGGCGGGGGCGTTGGGGCGATCGTGGGAGGCATCGGTGGAGCCTGGGCCGGAGAGAAGGCCGGCGAAGCCGTAGCCGGATCGATCGTCCGCTAACCCCGTGTTGAACTCCCCTGTCCATCCCGTCAGGTCCTTCGGGGCCTGGCGGGATTTTTTTTGCGCCGGTGGAAAGCTGGAGCGAATGTTCGGGCATGAACCGCCGGAGACGTTCCGCACGGCAGCG
Source organism: Planctomycetales bacterium (assembly GCA_015488215.1). Lineage (GTDB taxonomy): Bacteria > Planctomycetota > Planctomycetia > Pirellulales > S012-138 > S012-138. The sequence continues at coordinate 26,893 of WFOE01000228.1, read as the reverse complement.
CGGCAGTTCGACCGTTGCCGACGGGCGTCTTTTCCCTCAATCAAGGATAACGCGCCATCCTCCTGCCCCGGCAACGCGGTGGGCACCCACGTGGAGCAGCCCACCCCAGTACAACCAGGGCACAAGCGCTGCCGGTACGTTGGTAAACACGGCACCTCCCACGCAGCCGAACATTTCGAATCGCTGCCGGGAGCGACTGGACCATCGCACCTGTCGGAATGGTTGGTAGTGCTGCTCGCAGCGGCGAACTCCTTCGGCCAGTTGACGCAAGTGGCGGTAAGGAGCATTCAGCTCGGTGCCATGCGCCGCGAAGAGCTGCTGCAAGGTGATGGCCGCAGACGAATAAAAGTCTTCCAGCTCCGGCCGATTGACGGTGTAGCGTTTGCCGACTTCGTTTTTGCGGCGGAGGATCAAGGGGCTGCGCAATCCGATGGCCACCCGGGGATATACCTCCTGCGGATCTCTTGGTTCCACCAAGGCCTGCGGAGCAAGGGACGTACTCGCTTTCCACAGCCGTTCCCTTAAGCAAAAGCGAACCTTGTCCGGCCCGATGCCCACCGCCCGGCCGGTGGTATCCAACGTTTCGAGCAAGCAGTTTAGGTCGCCTGCAGCTTGTTGCCCCACCAGGATGATTCGCACCGAAATGGACATGCCTGGTTCGGCTTGCTCGGGGCAGGGGAAATAGGGGGCCACCACAGCCATCCGGGGAGCGTTCTGCCCTGGCTCGAACAATCGCCCGTAAGAGCAACGCTCCGGTGCGGCGCAGAAGCGGTGGCACTGGATGCCGAACCGCCCACGCGACCCGAAAACGCAACTACGGCTTTTCAGTTCGCGGGTGATCAACCCTCGCAAAGCCGGTCCCAACCAAGGAACCAGCCGACCGGCGGAAAGGAACTCCAGCGCCAATTCAGTGATCGACACAAGCAGGGGCTCCCCTTGCTGAGTCTGCGAAGGAGCCTGTTCTCGTGGGTCCTTTTCCGTTCTGGTTGATGCCGGGGAGTCTTGCGGCCAGAGCATCGATGTGTAGTCCAACACGATATCTCTCCAGCAGTGTGGGAACGAAACTCCAAGAAGTTCGGAAACCCCAAGACCGTGAAGCCGGGATTCTTTTATAGCGAAGAGCCCGCTGGACTGCTAAGGTTTTTTCAGAATGTTTTTGTTGCTTTTGCTTCCGGGCGTGGTACAATGACCACCCCTGTTTTAAAGGGGCAGGCGGTTGCTGGACACGCCTGCGTTGTGAGAGTAGCGGTTTTGTTACCGTGGCAACAACTCTCAGTGTTACGGTAGCCCGACAGCGGGAGGGGTGCTCCAGGATACGGGGCGCGGAGGTGTACGGTAACAGCTTCTGGGACGCTTGAGCCAGCTTTCGAGGGATTCAGGGAGTAAACTCTATGCCCCAAGGGGATGCATGCGCAGAGCCTTACGTGGTGGCAATCGACTTCCAGCGGGTGCAGACTTTTTTATTTTCCGTTCCGGAGCTCAAGTCGATCATCGGAGCCAATGTTCTCCTTGGCGAAGTGCTCCGAGGGAAACTGTGCGACCAAGGAGGAAGCCGACAATTTGTAAAAGACAGACAAACGCTTCCGGGCTTGGCTCTCGAACACGGGGCGTGCCTGCCTCTGGACCAGCAGCAGCTCAGGGCCGTCGAAGAGTATCTGCCCAGCAATGGAGAACCTGTCGGAAGCTCGGGGCAGGATTGGGACGATCCCCGGACGGCCTATCGTCAAGGGATTCTTGCACGGGACGGGGGGCACTTTCGCGCTGTGTTTCCCAGCCGGGAAAACGCCCTGGCGTTTGCCGAAGACGCCTGGCGGCTGATCACTGAGAAGCTGCCCGGTTTGCAGATCGGCATGAGTCTCTTCCGGTGGGAGGAGTTTTGCAAAGCGCAGGAGCAAGCAGGAAGCGAAGCCAAACACCAGACTACCCGAGAAACGATTGCCCCTCCGGCCGAAGAAGCCGCCTGGGGATTGCCACTCTGGCAGCCCTGTGAAGTATCACTTACCGACTGGGCGTATACCGAAAAGGAAGAGTTGGGGCGTCTGCAACGCATCAGCCCTGCCGTGGAGCAACGCCGGCAGGCTGCGGATCGGTTCAACAACGGGCGGTCGTTCGACCTGATCGGTTTGTTGCGGGACTCCCTGCTCCCGCAACAAGGCAAGGGAGATTGGCCCACCGAGTTCCACGAAGTGGCCCGGGTAAGCTCTTACCTGGCCGTGGCGGTAGCCGACGGCAACGGCCTGGGCCAACGAGGAACCCAGCTACGCAACCAGGCAAAGCAACAGGCGCTGAAGTCCGACGCAGCGAACCTCCGGAACATTGCCGGGCTGATTGCAGAAGCGGCAGGAGAGCGCTTCTACTTTGAATGTCGCACGGCCACGCGTCGGGCATTGCAACAGGCGATCAAGGATACCTTTCACGCCTTCTTGGAGCAAAATCAGGGGGCTCCACCTTTCCGGTTGCTGATGCTCGGCGGGGATGATTTCGTCATGGTGTGCGACGCGGCTTTCGCCCTACCGTTTGCCACGGCGTATGCCCGGGCCATCGAAAGTGGCGGCGTTCAGCCGACCACAAATACAGAGAGGTCCACCGCGGAATCAACAGAGCAGTCTAGTGATGCCTCGAGCCGATTGACCGTGGGAATCGGCGTGGCCATTGTCAAACCTTCGTTCCCCTTTTATCGTGCCCATGATCTGGCCGAAGAACTGGCCAGCAGCGCCAAAAAGCTCCATCGCAGCTTGTGTGACCGGGGCGAAGGCGAATTTTCCACAATCGATTGGCTGGTAACCAGCGAAGCGTGGTACGAAGACGTGGACCAGGTCCGCCGCCAGGACTATTCCCGCCGCTACCGTGTTTCCGGCAACTCAATCGAGACGATTCTGCTTACCAGCAAGCCGTATCGCGTGTTGAAAACTGAATCGGGAAACGGCCCGCTCTCTTTGGAAAAACTGCTCCAAATGGCCGAACGTTGGGCCGGCCGGGTTCCACGAAGCAAGCTGCACGTGCTGGCCGAATATGCCCGCCGGGGACGCAATCAGGGGCGCCTGGCCGCCATGTTGTGGGCCGACGAGCAAGTAAAGAGCGATTTGGCCCGGCTCCACGACCAGGGACAGCTCCTCTGGACCGCTTCCGGCCAAGCCAATACCTGGTCCACCTGTTTGCTCGATCTGATGGAACTGTACGAACTACGACGACTCCAAGGGCTCCAAAGCCAGTCGGTACCGTCTCAGCTTCAGCCGGTGCCTTCCACGCCGTAACGTTTGAGAAACCATGAGTGCAACCACCCAACAGCCCGTTCAGTGGCGGCTGGATTTCCAAGTGGAGCTGTTGGAAGACACCTCCTGCGGCTCAGGGTTGGGCCGCCTGGGGATGGTGGATTCCACCGTGGCCCGGGACCACCGCGGAAAGCCCGTCATCTGGTGGTCCACCTGGCGAGGGCTGATGCGCGAAGCGGGCGAGCAGTGGCTGCTGGCCCGAGCCGATGCCGGGGAGAATCCAAGCAATCTCAACCGGGACCGAAAGCTCCTCTATTACCTGCTGGGTCACCCGGTTAACAAGGCCTCGCAAAATGCTTCTCGGGAGCGCGGGGCGCTGATCGTCTCCTCGCTGCGCCCCGACGCACGGCAAACCCAAAAGGCAATTACCACCTGGAGCTTTACGGCCCGGGAACTGCACAGCCGCAGCCCCATGGAAAAAACGCTCCGCACGGTAGAAACCGTCAAGGCAGGCACTTGTTTTTCCGGCTATGTGATTCTAGCCGATCCGGCCTCCGGAGGTCCTTGGCAGGAAGGGAGCATAAAACTTGCAGATATCCAGCGAGCCGTGCTGGCATGTTTGAAGCGAATCAGCGCCGTAGGAGGTCGGCGGCAACGGGGAACAGGAGCCATCCAGCTTCGGTTTCCTCAAGGAGAGGAATTTCGCCCGGTACAAGCGGAACAGATCGACGTGGAAAAGCTGATTCCCGAAGGAACCAGCGAGCCGGTTGTGCTTACTTTAGAGTTGAAGAACCTAGAACCGCTGTTTTTTGCCAATGCCGTGGTGGTAGGGAACATTGGCGAAACGCTGGCCTACATTCCCGGCTCTTCGCTCCGCGGGGGACTGTTGCACTTTATCCGCAGCCAGGATCCAACACTGGCCGAAGAGCTGGCCCAACCGCAGCAGATGTGGGTGAGTGATGGGCTGGCGGTTCCGCCTCCAGCCTCCGAAATCCCGCTTGCAGACCGCCAGGTGGTGCCCATCCCACTGTCGTTACGGGAACCGAAAAGCAAGGGGCCCCCTTCCAACTGGCCGGCCGGAGCCCCCGACGAGCTGTTGGGAGCTTCCCGAGAGCAAGACCAGGTGGCACGGAACATTGAAGCCGGCTCGAAGAACGGCCGGTTTCCCGCTGCGGAAAAAACCAAACGCATTAAGCGGCCCGACGTCCTCGCGACTAAAATCGGCGACTCCTGGTGGGTACGCGGAACCGCGCAAACCCAAGTCCACCTGCGGAACCGGGTACCGACCGGGCGCATTGATCCCGACCGCCGGGGGAAACTTGCTCCCAATCCATCGACCGGAGAGGAATCGTATGTGGATCAAGGGACTCCTGGCTGTCAAGAAGATGCCCTATTCAGTCAGAAAATGCTGGTGCCCGACCAGGTTTTCCAGGCTCACATCGGGTTTGCTTCGGCCCAGTGCGCTCGTCGGTTTTTGCAACTTCTTGCTCCGCTAGTAGCTTCCAACGGACATGCATGCTGGTGTTTGCGTTTGGGTCGCGGGGGCCAGCCCCTCGTGGTCCGCAACGTGGCCGCCCTGCCCCGGCCCCAGCGGCAAGTTCCACAACAAAGCCGTCCGGGATTCCTCACCGTTACCCTGGCTAGCGAGCTAATCTGCCGTACGCCCCGGCTGACTTATTCCACCTGCCCCGGTCCGGAACTTTGGTACTCCATGTTGGAACAGGTACAAGTAGTCCACCCCTGGCTCAACCTGGATTTAGAAAAGATTGATCCTCACCAGATTAAACTTTCTCCGGACCTAAGCGTCGTGGAATCCGTGCCCGTCCTGGGCTTCAACTCTGCCAGCGGATTGCCTCGGGCCATGGCGGTGGCGGTGCGGCGTGGGTCGGTGTTTGTCTTTCAAGGGGAACAAAGCTCGCTGGACTCCTTTGCCCACGCACTGAACCTCGTGGCGGCAAACGGCCTGGGGCTGGGAGAACGCACCGCTGAAGGGTTCGGCCGCTTTACGGTCAATTTGAACCTACACCAACTTTCGTGGTGGAAGACACTGCCGCAAGTTGCTGGGCGGGTGAACCTGCCTGGGGCCGCGTCCGAGCCATCCTCTCAGCTCGACGAGGAAGACGATTGGAAAAAAGAATGCGTTTTGGAACAAGTTTTTCAATACAAAAAGAAAGTGGGTTCCTTGAATGTCAATCAATGGCAATTCTTACGCCATCGAGCAGAGCTGTGTCGGAACCAGGAAGAATTGGATGCGCTATATAACGAACTCCTAGAACATTCCCGGCGGATTTCCGGCTCTCCTTGGCAAAGTGTGTTGCAAGACCTTCAAAAAGCAACCCGACAATTACATTCCTTTCGGGAGAAACAACTATTTCTCATGGCCTTGGCAGCCCTGAAGGCCAAGGAAAATCAATCCGGCAGAGCTCATTGAAGGCGAATCGTATGACCCAGCAGGACAAAATCTATCGCACGTTGGTTTGCGGACACCTGGTCCAGCAGTCCGGCTTACTGGTGGGGGGGAGTAGTCTTCAGTGGCACGGGCCGGATATGCAGTGTGCCGTGGATGGCCAGGGACGGCTGACGATTCCCGGCTCGGGGATCGCCGGAGCCCTGGTCGAAACTGTGGCCCGACTGTTCCCCAAATTGTTTACCACGAGGCACAACGAATGGCTGCGTTGGACGCTCACTGGCAAGGGAAAGCAACCACCGGGGCGGGGCGAGCTGACACTGCGGCAATCCTGCGTTCGCTTCTGGTCTGCTCATCCCGTCAAGGCGCCTGCCCAGTTGCGGCAATTGCGCCAGGGGGTCGGCGTTCGTCAGGCCACCGGAGGTACCGCATCGCAACGTAAAGCCCTTTACGATTTGGAGGTGGTTCCGCCGGGGGTTCGCTGGTGGTTCATGCTGGAAATCGACACGGCACGCGGAGGGCCGGAACTGGAACAGATGGTTCTGCTTGCACTGCGAGAGTGGACCCAAGGACGCTGCTGGTTAGGAGCTGGAGCAGCCCGGGGCTTAGGATGGATGCGACTGGAAGAGTTCTGTGCCTTCCGGCTTCCTCTTAGGCCCCAGGTAGTCCAACAATGGCCGGACAATACGCTGAAGATCGACAGCCTCCGCAGCGCTATGGCTCGCTTTGGAAAACTGGCACGCCCGATGGGCCAACCGCAATTGGACTCTTTAACTCTCAGTCCCGAGCTCGAATCGCTTTATGATCCGTTCCACTACTTGATTCTCGATGTAAAGTTCTGCACTGGTCCGGAACCGGAAAGCTATGGCTGGAACACTCTCTCTGCCGGAGGCCATTTGGCTGGCCAGGTGGCAGCTTTGCAACAAGGGCTGCTCGGACCGGAAGGAATCGACCAGGAAGAGTTTCTCCGGTATTATGAGCCGGACTTTGTTCCCGCCACCACCTATGTGCTCCGCTCGCAAAGTTACCAGGAAGAACCTTTCCTGCCCGGCAGTGGCATTCGCGGTCCGCTGCGCCATGTGGCTTCGGCCTGGCACCGAGGACAGGGGACACCGGTGCAAGATCCCAACGCCCCCGATTTCCAACCCGGCCAGGAAGGTAAAGACAGGCGGAATCTGGATTCGATAGCTCAGGTATTCGGTTTAGGCACACAAAGCGGTCGTTTGTTGATTCGAGACGCTTTGCTTCTCAACAGTGACGACCGAGGAAACCCATGGCACATTGCCTGGTTCCACCACCACGCCGAAGACGAGTTCGCCGGCGGGGTTTGGGGACATGGCAAGTTCGATCGGGTTGCGCTGCTGGAAGGTCAACTGGGGACGCAACTGGTGTTGGAAGCCTGTTCTCAAGAAGAACTGCAACAAATGTTCGCGACACTCCGTCCGGCCCTCCGCCTGGCCGAGCTGGGGTACTGTGCCTTGGGCGGCGGAAAATGGCGAGGCCACGGATGGATTCGCTGGCAATTGACCCGAGCTGCCCTCACTCAGGCTGGAAGACTTCGGCCTTTGTTCGAATCGCTTGATGTGTGTTCCATTTCAGATGTGGACAGGTTTTTCCATACCTCTAGAAAATAAGCAAGAACATCTTGAGTCGTAGTGAGATGAGTTCCACCACGCTTTCTCTGAAAAAACTCAACGGCCGGCTGGAATGCCTTTCCGGCGTCCGGAAGCAGTTGCTCCACATGTGGATGGCCCAACTGCTGGCGTTCAAGCCCAAAGCAGCCTGGCTGGAGCCAGCTCCAGCCGCTCAAAGAGTATGGACCCCCGCTACCTTTCCCGGCTTTGTGCCTTGGGGAGGACAGCTATGGAATACGGAAACATTTCCTCCCTTGGAAGAAGCCCGGCTCTACTGGAACCATGCCGCCTTGCAACTGGCCGCAGCCGACGGTCTGACTCGCTGGGCGCTTTGGGCTGAAGTGCCGCAGGGGCAGACCCCACAAAAGGTTGTACCGTCCGGTCTTCTGGATCAGCTCAACTCGTCGCAACAGTGGACTACCTGGCCAGACCAGCAATCGGCCTTCGTGCCGATTTACTTTGCCGATCGCCGGGTAATGGCGCTACGCGATTGGAACCGTTACGGCTTGCAGCCTCCTACCTGGAAAGAGAACACCGATTGCGTTGTGCGCCAGTATTTTTGCCGCGGGCGAAGGATTTTTTGGAGAATCGTCTCCCCTTAAACAAATGCGAAGCCAACCATGTCAGAACAAAAACCTGCACCCTACCACTTTGTCCCGGTCAACACGAAGGTTTCCCTTACCGCGGAACCTCAACCGCACGATGTGCTCCAAGGGCTCGATTCCGGCTCTGGCGGCCAGGGTCAAGCGTTTACCGGTACGCTGTATTGCGAATTGGAAACGCTTACGCCGCTGCTGCCCGGCAATTACCAGTACGCGCTGGGAAGTGCTCAGCAAGGCGATGCCACTGCACTCCAGGAGCCGGTGGCATTGCAGCGTGTGCGCGAGGCGGCGTACCAGATTTTCAGAAAAAGGAGAGCCGCGCAGACTCCCAAAACGAGCGAGAAGAAGATCATCGAGCCCCTGTTGTTAAACTCCCAGTCAAATAAACCCGGCCCGGTGCTCATCCCAGCCACTCAACTCAAAGGGATGCTGCGTCACAGCCTCTCAGCGCTGCTTTCGGCCCCGATGGAACGCGTGTGGGAAAAGACCCATTCTTACCGTCCCAACTTGTGGTTTGCTGGACCGAAGACAAAGCCGCGTTCTTACGTGTTCCTGGGGCTGGTAACCGGTGTTACCGATTCTGCGGTCACTCTCCTTCTGTTTGAGTTGGACCGCGCGTACTACGTGCCACAGGATGTAGAACAGTTTCTTCCCGATTGGAAACCGAAGTTTGATGACAGCCAGTCGGACCGCAAGCATTACAACGGTCTGAACACATTTTCATCGTCCACCTCTCGCCCGTTCCTCTCACGCAAGGAAAAGAAGCAACTGGATGAAACCGGAAAAATACGGAAGGGCGAAAATGTCGAACGGCTGGTGCTTGCTTACTATTTTAACGGAATCGACACACAAGGGCTTCTTGCTTCCCGGTTCGCTGAGCAGCATCCCGATTCGATCAGCGAGGGCCCATTTGGCTATAACTATCTGTTGCTGGAAATGCCTGAGGAAGACCACATAAAAATCGGTTACGAGGAGTACATAAGAATTGTTCCCTTGGCAATGACGCAAGTGGATTTTTGGCGGAACGAAACGCTTATCCATCTAAGTGACGAAAAATACGGACATCTTCGGGATCACCCATTGGTCGATGCTGCGGACGTAGAGAGAATAAAAACACAGCTTGAAAAACTACGTAATCGAGGGATTTTACCAGGAGACGTTCTGGTTGTGGAATTGCTGCCTCTCAAATACCAGGGGCAGAACACCTGGGCGTTGTGCACCCTTGGCCATCACGTCTATTACCGCCAGCGGTATCGGGACACCGTACACCACACTCAGGAGTCGGACTATCAGGCGAAGCACCTGGCACAAAAGTACAATCAGTTGGCCACGTTGCGGGATTTGCTTGCGCCTCGGCCAGCCGAACTTGAATCCGATCCATCCGGCCGTCCGTCGCAGCTTAGTGCGGCTCGCTTGTTCTTCGGGTATGTGGGCCCTAGCGGTGGAAACTACTCCCCGGACGAAGTGCTCTCGTTCGGCATCGGCTACTGCGGGGGGAAGCAGACCGATTTTGCCCAACTGGCAGGACGGATCGCTTTGAACCATGCTGTAGAGCAGCTATCCGAAGGCGAGGCGGTGGGCAAACGGTTTCTCAATCCGGAGCATGAGTGCCTGGTTCCCCTTCGCCCCTTGGGAGCGCCAAAAACCAGTGCCGTAGAGCACTACTTGACACAGGACAAGGAACGCTTGTGCAAACGTAAGGATGCGGGCATTTTGTGCACTTATGGTGATACTCAAAAGGACGAATCAGCCGGTAACCTCCGCGGTCGAAAGTTTTATTTGCACCAGCCCGACGCTGCACGGGACCCTAAATGCTATGAGCTGCTCGATTCAAGCCAGCCCGATTGGCAGTCTGGCAACACAATCTTCCTTACCAGCAATCAGGCACCTTTCGGCCGTTTTATCTCCAAGCCGGGACGCCGGTTCCGCTTCACGCTGCGGTTCGTCAACCTGCAACCTTGGGAACTTGGTGCCCTGCTCTTGGTGCTTTTCCAACGTCCGGAGGACCTGAAGACATTTGCTGATCTGCTTATGAAGGAAGCGGCCGGAGATTCGGAGGATTTACAGGGATGGGTCAATCGTTACTTGGGGAACCAGCCCGGGAAACAACCGGTGCTTGCACATAAGATCGGCCACGGGCGTCCGCTGGGATTAGGCAGCATAGCCATCAGATTGAACCAGGGGCGCATCCTAGTAAAACAACAGGACGGCCTGCCAGGAGAAGCCGAGCTTTCCGAAGACATCCAGCGCCGTTGCCTGGAAGCCTTTGTCAGGTTCCTTAAGGACAAACTTCAAGGGGACTTGCATCGGTGGGTCCAAGAAGTTTTCTGCTCTTGGCTTGAAGTTCACCGATTCGTCGGGCGCCGCAGGTTCGACTATCCACGAATAGGCGGGTCGATCTTCGAGTACCACCAAGAATTGAGAAAAAAACACGCCAAAGGAAGAAAACTGCCAAAAGGCGACAAAAAGGCAATTCCAGGTGGACTTCTTCCGTTGAAAAAGCTGTAATGCGGAACTCTGATCACAACTCGGTGTCTGAGCCCACGCGAACCATAAAGGTCGTGGTTCATCCGGCCGTTGATCTGGACGCTTGTGCGTGCGTGGCCTTCGCTGGAGTGGAGCCGGAAGAAGTTGGTTTCTTGCCAGCCCATGCTCAGGAATTACCACCCGAGTGGAGAGATGCTCGGGTGCTGGACCACCCCTTGGGCCAGAAAGGAACGCAGAGCGCCGACGGCACGGTTCAAGCTGCTTCGGTGGAGATGCCTGAGGCCGCGGCCCTGCGGGGCTCGGCGCTGCTTGCAGAAATCGAAGCCCAGGACCGCTTTGGTGGGGCCGTGCCTCACTTTTCGCTGGCGCAGATCGTAGCGGCGACGCGTTGCTATTTCGAAACCCAAGGCCTCGAAGGTGACGCGCTGGACCGGTCCGTGTTGCGAACCATGCTGCCCATCCTCCGCGGCCTGGCACAGTTGACGATCCGACTCCGCGAATCGGAACTTGCCTCGATCCGTATCGGACCTTGGGTGTTTGCCATACGCGACCAGATCAGCGATCAGCCCCACTGGGCTCCGGAAGCTCAAGTGCCGACGGCTGGGGAAAGGCCCGTAGGGGTGCTGTTTCACGACAAGCACGGGCTGGGTGTGTGCCGTTTACCCGGGTACCGCGAACCGGACCTGCGGAAGCTCCGCCCTTACTTGCCCGGTTGGTTCATTCATCCAGCGGGGTTTCTGGCTTGTTGGGGAACGCGCAAAGCTCCCCGTCCGGAGCGGCCTCCAGTGGAAACGCCACAAAATATTGCTCAGCTTATCGCAGTGCTCAAACAAGCCTTGGCCCAAGAGTAATGTGTTCCCACAGAACGCGGAAGATCCGGCGCCGTTCTTGTTGATTGGGTTCCGGTCAACTCGCACCATATTCACTATTCACTTATGCCGCAGCAGGGCACTTCTTTTTCGGCGTCCTTAAAAGTGTTCCGGGGAACATGTAACGGAACAGGAAAACGAACAGACGGGTTCTCTCCGGCTTCGGTAATTTTTCTTACAACAGAGACGATAGCCCTGTGGAGCGCTCCGAAAAGGGACTGCATTTCTTGGTTTTCCAGCCAAGACGGTTGCCAGAGTACTGTCTTTGGCCAAAGCGTCTCTGCCGCCATGGTTCCACGCCGCGGTGCGGAGCGCTTGGCTGTCCGGGCTGTTTGCTTGAGGCAAGACGGGCCTCTCTCTTGACAGCCACCGGGCCATCGGCACGCTGGTAGCTGTTGGTTCGTTGTCCCGAGCGTGCCGCCCGGGCTGCTTTTGCCAGGAGCCGGTGGAATGAAACTAAAAGAGCAAGTGGCGGTTGTCACCGGGGGTGGGCGGGGAATAGGCCGGGCCGTGGCCCTGGCCTTCGCTCGCCAGGGGGCCCAGGTGGCCGTCATGGCCCGAACCGCCAGCCAACTGGACGAGGTGGTCGCCAGCATCCAAGCCGAAGGGGGCCAAGGGTTGGCCATCCCCTGCGACGTGACCGACCCGGCGGCCGTCGAACAAGCAATGAACGAGGTAGTTCGCCACTGGGGCAAACTCACCCTGCTGGTGAACAACGCCGGCGGGGCGCTGGTGCGCAAAAAGCTCTGGGAAACCGAGCCGGAACTGTGGCGCACCAGCATCGAAGTCAACCTGCTGGGCACCTTCCACTGCTGCCGCTACGCGGTGCCGCATATGATCCGCAGCGGCGGAGGGAAGATTATCAACGTCGGTTCCGGCGTAGGACACGAGCCTCGACCCGGCAACTCGGCCTACTGCTCGGCCAAAGCAGGGGTGTGGATGCTTACCCGCTGCCTGGCTCTGGAACTTTGGGAACACCAGATCGAAGTCAACGAGGTGGTGCCCGGGCCGGTCTATACGGACCTGACGGCCGAGATCTTCGATCCCACCGGCAAAACGCCTCCGCTGGCCCCCAGCGAACGGGTGAAAACACCTGAGGACTGCGTGGAGTTGTTCCTGTTCCTGGCCAGTTGCCCGCCGGGAGGACCCACGGGCCAGAGTTTCTCCCTGGCTCGCCGCCCGCTGTGAAAGGTCGCGTTTGCGGAGCAGGCTCCACCTACTCGGCTGTCTGCTCCGGCGAGGCGGATTGCGAGAGTGGTTCCTGGGCGTCGGGTTCCTTTTCGCCCGATTCTTGCTGCCCCGGCGAACTGGCTCGTTCCCCGCGATAAAGCAATGTACGGTGCTGGGCGTAAACCATGCTCACGTGGTCCACGTCGTGCTGGTGCAGGTGTTCGGGCAGTTCCCAGGGCAGCACCACGGTGAAGGTGCTCCCTTTGCCCAGTTCGCTCTGCACGCTGACGCGTCCCCCCAACAGCCGGCACATCTCTTTGACGATGGAAAGCCCAAGCCCCGTGCCGGAATATTCCCGCGTCATCGCGTCTCCGGCCGTCGAGACGGCGCTACCTTGGCGGAACTTGTCGAAGATGTGGGTTTGTTCTTCCTCGGGGATGCCGATGCCGGTGTCGCTGACCACCAGTTCGAGCATCCCGTCGTCGGTGCGGCGGGCTTCGACGACGACCCGCCCCCCTTCGGGCGTGAACTTGATGGCGTTGGAAAGCAGGTTGCTTAGTATCTGCTGAATCTTGCCGGCGTCCTGGTACAGTTCCGGCAGCTCCGGGTCGATGCGGACTTCCAGGTCGATGTTTTTCTTTTCGGCCAGGGGGCGGGCCATGTCGCATTGGCTGCCCACCAGGTGGTGGATGCGGAAGTGCTCGGGCCGGATTTCCATTCTTCCGGCTTCGATTTTGGCCAGGTCGAGGATGTCGTTAATCATCTCCAGCAGGCTCCGGCCCGAACGCTGGATGTTCTGCACGTAGCGGCGCTGGCGGGCGTCGAGCTTGGGCATGGAGAGCAACACGTCGCTGAAGCCGATGATGCTGTTCAGCGGCGTGCGCAGCTCGTGGCTGACCATGGCCAGAAAATCGCTTTTGAGCCGGTTCATCTCGTAAAGCTGCATGTTCTTTTCGGCCAGCTCGTCCACCTTGGCGTCCAGGCTGACGTTCAGCCGTCGCAGCTCCTCCTGCACGGCCACCAGGTGGCGCACCATGCGGTTGAACGCGGTGCCCAGGGCTTCGAACTCGTCCCCGGTGTGGATTTCGGCCCGCTTATCCAGGTCGCCCCGGCTAATCGCGTCGCTGACTTCCTGCAAGTGCTTCAGCGGCTTGACGATTACGTAGCGAATAATCAGGTAGGAAACCAGCACCAGGCAAAACGCCGTGACGATGGCCGCAGTGAACAGCCACACTCGGTTCCAGAGGATGGCCCGACGCACCGGAGCATCGGAGATTTTTACCTTGACCACGGCGATTAGCTCGCCTTCGGTCAAGTCGTTCTGGCCGCTCAGCGCCCGGTGGCAATCCACGCAGCCCCGCTTGGCTCGGATGGCCTGGTAGTAGTGGTATTCCTGCGTCTCGGGGACCAGGCGTTCGGCGTATTCCACCTGCTCGGGCAACGGGTACACCACCGGAGGAAAACGCTGGAGGATTTCATAGTCGTATTCGTCCTGGGGGCGGCCTTTGCCTTCGACGGTTTGCGGGCGGATGGTGTACCACTGGTAGCGTTCCGGGTGGTTTTTCAGTTCCTGCCGCAGCGCATCGACGAGCGAAGGGCTGCGGTTTTCAAACTCCCGCCAGTGGATCTCCTTGAGAATCCCATCGACCAGCAGCCACCCCTTGGTGCGGTTCTGCTGATAGACCAGCTTTTCGGTCAGGCTGCCGTAGATCCAGAAGCTGACCACCGTGAGCACGAACAGGCAGATGGCAAACAGCACCAGGAGCTTTAGCTCCAGGTACGTTTCGCCCAGCACGCGTTTGAACGAACGATACGACATACCCGATGGGTTTCCCAACAGGAAAGACGCCGCCGAGTACTTATTGTACGGCAGGCTCGCACGCGGGGCCAAGAGCATACGAGCGTCGTCACACGGTGCGCGGCGGAAGGTATGATGAGAAACGTGGGGGCGTAAGGGCTTCCGCACCAGAAGGTCTTGTGTCTTGGGGCTTGGGTCTTGAGCAGAGGGTGCTTCCGCACCGGGCGAGGATAGGCTTGCGGCTTGCGCCGTGCGCCTTGCGCGAGGAGCTTCCGCTCCAGTGGAAAAGCAAGCGTGGGTACTCGTGCTCCTACTCGTGACTCGTAATCGGCAGTTCATTACCGGCAATCGGCACTTGGTGCTCCGCCCACTTCAGTCAGCGGAGCACGCACGGCCGGGCCGCGGCCACGGGGAGCTTCCGCTCCGGGCAGGAATACACGTGTAGTCATCCACCATGTCTGCCTGTATGGGCTGCGAACTGGCGGCGTGCTCAAAGACTACCAGTTGCCTGCTCAGGAAGAAGTAAACCGCAGCAGTAGCCGATCGCCCAGGCTGGGCCACAGTGCGCCCAGCACGAACAACAGCCGTGCCTTGCCCGGCACGACCAGTTCCACCTGACGCCGCTGGCATGCGCGGAGGATTTGCCGGGCCAACTGATGGGGGTCCAGACGCCGCACGCGGGCACCTGCTCCGGGGCGTTGGGCTTCCGGGGGCAACGCGTCACCAGTTTGGGTTTCGTAGCGGCGCGGCTCTTCCCGGGCGATCGGGCCAGGACACACCAGCAACACGTGCAAGCCGCGCTCCCTCAGCTCCAAGCGCAACTGCTGGCTGTAAGCGGCCACGGCGAACTTGCTGGCCGGATAGGGTCCCATGTACCGCGGAGCCACCTTCGAGGCCAGCGAACCGATGTTGACCACGTGCCCCTGCGATTCCAGCAGCAACGGCAGAGCCGCCTGGGTGCAGCGCACCAGGGCGTAAAAGTTCAGCTCCATCATGGCGTGGAACTGTTCGGGAGAAGTTTGCTCCAGAGTGCCCCGGGCGGAACGGCCTGCGCAGTTGACCAGGGCATCGAGCCGCCCCCAGCGCTGTCGCAGCGTCTCGAAGGCGGTGGCGACCTGCTCGGCGCGGGTGATGTCGGCCGGAAGCAGCAGCACCTCTCCCGGCTCCTGCTCCAGCGTGGCGGCCGCCTGCTGCAAGCGCTGCCGGTCCCGAGCCACCAGGGCCAGATGGGCCCCCTGGGTTGCAAACTCCTGGGCCAGGGCCAGCCCCAACCCGCTGGAGCCGCCGGTGATTAATACCCGCTTGCCGCGCCAGTAGTGAGAAGAAGCCACGAGCGTTGGACCCTCGTGCGGGGAGTGAAACGGCTTTCCGCGCAAAGCAGTGGCCCGGCCATTATTCCCGCCCCCGGGCGGCGTTTCCACCGGGCGGCCGTTTCGCCCAACCGGCACGGACACCACCCCGCTTCTTGCCGCCGAAGTGCACTTCCCGCCGGCGGGATCAATCGCCGGGGTGGGAACCGTCGCTTCGGGGCTTGACCCGCAGTCCACGCCGGGCCAGTTGTTCGATTACCTGCGGGTCTTCCAGCAGTTTCAAGAATTGCTGGACCGCCGGGCGTCGGAGCCGCCGCCGGGGAATGAGGAAGTCGTAGTGTTCCTCCTGAAGCGGCAGAAATTGCAATCCGGCCGCCTGGGCCACGTGCTCGATGGCCACGCCCCAGTCGGCCCGACCCTGGGCCACCGCGGCCACCACCGCGTTGTGGCTCTTGGGCTGGACGGCGTAGCCGGGCGGACGGGCCCCCTGGAGCAACTGGTCGATGAGCACGCGGGTACCGGAACCCTGGTTGCGATTGACCATCACCACGTCGTCCCGTTGCAGCACCCGGCGGATTACCTCCTGGGCCGAAGTGCCCACGAACCGCGCATCGCCCGGCCGGAACACCACGCCTTGAACTCGCGTGTAGCCGGGCACGAGCACCAGCTCGTCCTGCTCCTGGATGAACGGGGCGTTGTACTGGCCCGATTCCGGGTCCAGCAGGTGCACCCCGGCCACATCGCATTGTCCGGCCCGAGCCGCCCGCAGCCCGGCCGTGCTGCCCACCCACAGCGACTTGGTCTGCACGCCCTGCTGTTGGAGCCGACTGAGCAGCAGGTCCAATCCCACACAGTGGCTGCCGATGGTTACCAAGTCGGCCAGGCGCAGGTGCTGGCCCAGCAGTTGCACCTCGACCGCCTCGCCGGCGTCGAGCAGTTCCTGATGTCGGTCGATGGTTACGAATCCGTCGGCCCGGCTGAACGTGGTGACCGAGCCGGACCCGGCTCCCATGGGCCAGGCGACCCAGCGGCCCGCGTCGTCCCGAAACAGGCTTACCAGCACGTATTCGGTCCGGCCCACCACCGAGTTGACCTTCACGGCCATGTGGGCCGGTACGGTGCTGCGGGGATCCAGGGCCCTTCCGCCCAGACGAGCGATGATCGGGGCGACGAACTCGTGGAACGTAAACACGGCCGAAGTGGGAAAGCCGGGCAGGATGACCACCGGCTTGCGACCGTGGGCGGCCAGACAGATGGGCTTGCCCGGCTTGAGCGCCACGCCGTGAGCCACGATACCGGGCCGCACCATCTGTTCCACCACGCGGTAGCAGAGGTCGCCGGCCCCTTTGCTCGTGCCCCCGGAAAGGACCACCACGTCGGTTTCTTCCAGGGCCTGGGCCAGCACGCGGCGTAGTTGTTGTTCGTCGTCGCGCACCACACCCAGCGGGACCGGCTCGGCCCCCAGTTCGCGCACCGCATCGGCCAGGATGCGGGCGTTGGAATCGTAAACCAGGGCCGGCTGCATCGGTTCGCCCGGCTGGATGAGCTCGTCGCCGGTGGAGATGATGGCCACGCGGACCCGACGCTGGACCCAAACGTGCCGGAGCCCCACCGCGGCCAGCACGCCGGTTTCGCGGCTGGTTAGTTCCTGCCCGCGACGCAGAATCACCTCGCCGCGGCCGATGTCCGTGCCGGCAAAGCTCACGCCGGCCCCGGCTGCCACGGGCCGGAACACCAGCAGATGGCCCTGTTCCACCTCGGTGTGCTCGACCATCACCACGGCGTCGGCCCCCCGAGGCATCATCCCCCCGGTGGCAATCGAGCTGGCCTGGCCCGGCCGCACCACATGCCGGGGGCGCAGGCCCGGGGTGATTACCTCGCCGGTGAGCTTAAGCCGCTTGGGCTGATGTTCCGCGGCCCCGAACGTATCCTCGGCCCGAACGGCAAACCCGTCGAAGTTCGACCGGTCGAACGAGGGCACATCCACCGGGGCTTCCACGTCGCGGCTGAGCACCCGGCCCAGAGCCGCCTCCAGCGGCACTTCTTCTTCGCCCAGCGGGTCCAGGTCCACCGCCTGATGAAACCGCTGCTGGGCCACGTGGCGGGGAATCACTTCCAGGAACTGTTCTTGTCGCTCCATGGGTAGTACCGGCTGAGGGCTGGTGGTCTGTCGTTGGAAGGAGCCGACGGAGTTCCGTGCGGCGGGGAGCCAACGGCGTTTCCGGTGCAAGCGGGCGGCCGGGGCGCCGCGCCGGTTTTTCAATCCGGCTCGGGACGCTCCGCCGCGCGCTTCACACGCGCTTGAAGATACACGTCCCCCTGAAGCAATTGCACCTGGGGCTCTTCCAATTGCAAAGCATGGTGGATCGTATCGGCCCCGGGCAAGAGGGAGCTTTGGGGCGAAGGGGCTTGCCCGCCCAGGAGCTTGGGGGCCAGAAACACATGCACTTCGTCCACTTCGCCGGCGGCCAGCAGATGGCCCAGCAGCCGCGGCCCGCCTTCGACCAGCACGTTGGTCATGCCGCGCCGGCCCAGCTCAAGCATGAGTTGGTGCCACCGCTCCGAGTGGTCCCGACCGGAAAGCGGCAGCACTTCGCACCCGGCCTGTTCCCAGCGGCGGCGTAGCTCCGGGGGGGCTTGCCCGCTTGTGGCTATCAGCGTGGGGACTTCCCGAGCGGTGCGGACCACCTGGGCTTCCGGCGGGGTGAGCCCCTGGGAATCGAGCACCACTCGCACCGGAGTGCGCGGCCCGGGCGGGCGGACCGTAAGCTGGGGATCGTCGGCCCGAACTGTCCCCGAGCCGACCAGGATCGCGTCCACGCGCCCCCGAAGCCGATGCACCACGCGGCGCGAAGCCTCGTTGGAAATCCAGCGGCTGTGTCCCTGATGGGTGGCCAGTTTGCCATCCCAGGTGCTGGCCCATTTGGCAATCACCCAGGGGCGTCCGGTCTGCAAGCGTTTCAGATAGGGGGCCAGCAGCCGCCTGGCTTCGTGTTGGAGCAAGCCGCAATGGACCTCCAGCCCGGCCTGTCGCAGTTGTTGCAAGCCGCGGCCTCCCACTTGGGGAAAAGGGTCTTCCATCGCGGCCACCACGCGGCGCACTCCGGCCTGGAGAATGGCTTTGGTACAGGGGGGCGTTTTTCCCTGGTGGCAGCATGGTTCCAGGGTGACGTAGAGCGTGGCCCCCCGGGCCAGCGGGCCTGCGGTGCGGAGGGCTTCCACTTCGGCATGCGGTCCGCCAAAGCGGCGATGCCAGCCCAGGCCCACCACTTCGGCCCCTCGGGCCACCACGCAGCCGACCATCGGGTTGGGCTCCACGCGGCCCTGACCTCGGGCGGCCAACTGCAAGGCCAGCTCCATGTGCCAGCGATCCAAACTAGCCTGTGAGTTCATAGACCGTGAGAAATGCTCTGTGCGGCCGGCCCGGGCTTTCGCCCGGCGAGTGCCGACATTTCTTGTTGATTTTTACCGCTGGAGCGGAAGCTCCCAATGGCTTCGGCCACGGGCGCCTTCGGAAGCTTACGCTTCCGGCTCGCCGAAGGCGAGAATCAGCGTTTGTTCTTGCATCGGAGCAGAAGCTCCTAGTCGCACACGGCCGTGCCGTGCACCGCCGACTGAAGTCGGCGGCTCGCTGATTGCCGATCGCCGGTAACGAGCTGCCGATTACGAATCACGAGTACGAGCACGAGTACCCACGCTTGCTTTTCCACTGGAGCGGAAGCTCCTCGCGCAAGGCGCACGGCGCAAGCCGATTCTCGTCCGGTGCGGCAGCATCCCTCCATCCCCCCAGCCCCCACGTTCCCCGAAGCTGACGGCTCGCCGGGGAGCTCCGCCATCTGTGTCTGCTCAAAGACCGACGGCTCCCCCCTTAGTCCGGGGTCCAAAGTTTCTGGGGCTTGGCCACCGGGGGCTGTCCCTGGTCGGGAGTCCACAGCCCGGATTCTTCTCGGGGAGCCGGGACTTGCTGTTCTTGCTGTCCTTGGGCCGACTGAATCAATTGGGCCACCATCTGGACCAGACTCATGGTCTGGGTTGCCACCGCCACTGCTTCCGGATGGCGGCGGTGCGTGTGCAGTATGTGGTCGGCAATCTCCACCATCTGCGGAACGTACTGCGGACCGCCTCGCATCAGGGCTCCCAGCCGCAATCCGTCCCAGACGGCGCAGGCGTCGTCGTCGAACTCCGTTCGGTTCTTTATTTCCTGGTAGATTGCCTCGACCTGTTCCCTGGCCTTTTCCGGCTCCGGCTCGGCTTCGATCAGGGCCTTGGCGACTTGTTGGGCCAGCCCCGGGGCTTCTTTCCAAGCTCCAGAGGCAAGGCACGCCAGGGCCAGGTTGCGAGCCGCCCGGCGGAAAGCCAGAAGCCTGGCCTTGTTCAGTGCCCTTTCCCACACCGGCACCGTAAACGCCGAGGTGTCCAGGCGATGCAGCCAGCAGGGGGAAATCCACGCCAGTTCTTCTTCGGTTTCGGCTCGAACCGGCGGCGGAGGTTCCAGTCCCAGCTCGCGGCGAAGCGCATCCACGTCCACCGCGGGAAGGAGCCAAGCCTGGTCGGAGTATCCCTCGACCAGCAGCAACATGGCCTGGGCCAGGTCCCGACTCTGGGCGTCCCGAGCCGCCTCGGCCACCGTGCGGTTGCCCAACTGAGGCAGGCGGTGCGATTCGGTCCAGCGCCGCAGACGGTATTCGTAGAAGCGGATTTTCTGAGCCGGGTCCAGCGCTTCTCTTTCAATCAGCCTTGGGGAAAGCCAGCGATGGAACGGCGAGGTGCCCATCCCAATCACGTCTTCGGGGCGCCACCGTAACTGGGGCACTTGCTCGGCGATGGCCTTCCATTCCGGGGGCGCTTCTTCGGTCTTCCAGCGGGCACCAATCATTTGCACTCGGGCGGGCCGGTCGGTTTCCTTACCGTAAAGCAACAGCAGTCCCACCGACACCGGCGATTTGCCCTCCCCTTCCTCTACGGCTTCGGCATCCACGATGTCGAACGATGCCCGAGGCGGAGGGCTCGTTTCATCGACTGCATCCTCTGCGGCGCCTTCGAACATCCGTTCCAGATTCAGGGCCGGCAGCCGAGCAGGCGTAGGACGCAGTTGGGGCAGAGCTTGCAACTGCTCCAACAGGGCGTCGGCGTCTTCGACCGGGATTTCCACTCCTACGTGTTCGGGACCTTCGGAAAACACCCCCTGGGCGCAAAGCGCTAGCGCCAGGGCTTCGATCCGCCGATGCGGTGAGGAGGTTACTTCCGCGCAGCGGTTCCACGCCTCCACGGCCCGCGGATCGTCGCCCAGGTAAGCACGCATCAGCCCCAGGTAATACCAGCAGCGGTCGTCTTCGGGACGTTGCTCGGCCAGCTCGGCCAGTTGCTGCTCGGCTTGCAGAAACCGCCCCCGAAGCACGTGATTCTGGATGTCTTCCCATCCGGGGATTTCGGCCCCTTGAGGATGCTGCGGGAGGGAATCCATCAGAAACATACGCACCGGCAGCGGGATGCCTTGTTCCACCAGAGCGCCGGCAAACAGTTCCGCCAGTTCCTCCGCGTTGCCCACGTCCAGCATTCGCGCAATGGCCAAATGGCCCACGGCCGGAAAGAACCATTCCCTCTCCAGGCCCAGCCGCACCGCCAGCGTCAATGCCCGAATTACGGTTACAGGCACCGAATCCTGGCTGAACTGCAATGCCCGCTGCAGCCACAGCAAAGCCGTACGGAACAGCTTGCGGGCTTGCTGGTCGTCTTCTTCCTCGTAGGCCTGACTCAGCAGCGAAACGGCACTCCAACCCAATGGGGTGGGGTTCTCCGGCTCCTGCTTGACCCACTGCTGGATTAGCTCGTCCCCGCGGTCATACTCTTCCAGGGCGTAGAGCAGCTCGATTTGCAACGAGCGGAGGAAGCGGTTTTGCGGGTGTTTTTGCAACAGGCGTTCGACGTGCTCCAGGCATGCCTTCCGCTGCCCTCCTTCGAGCATTTGCCCGATGCGTTCAAACTCGGGAGCCAGGTCCCGGCAGCAGAACTTTATCTTCTTGCCCGATCCGCACGGACAAGGAGCATACACATCGACATTGGTTGCCATGAATCGCGACTCGTTTACCAAGTGAAACAAACTCAGCCAACGGCCCCCAGCGAACAGACCGTTTGCTTCCGCAACGCTTGAATCCGAACAAGCGGGGGCGTCCCGCACTGGCCGCTTGGGAAACTCCCGGCGGGGAGCACCGAAACGGTCTGCATCGTACCACAGCCCAGGGCGTTCGGGGAGCCTTGCTCCCGGTCGGGATGGGGTTCCGGGGGCGCCCTGGGGCCCGCTCGCAGTATGCCCCGAGCATACTCCTTCCTGCCCCTTCGTGCCCGGTCATCGATCTTGCGGCGGGCAATCGAAGCCGCCAAACGCCCCGGTAGATGGGAGATAACTGGGCACAAAACAGAAAAGATACGCACTTCAGGAAAAATGCTTGCCTGCTCCTCCCCAGGCGACTAGACTGCCCAGTCTGAGTGCCCTGGAGAAAATGCGGCAGCGAGAGAAACCCAGGGCTTGGCTATCTCGTCATGGTGGGTTCCGCTGTTCGGGAGGTTGGGTCAAGGACTGGATCGGCTGTCTCTGGGCGTTCGGCAAGGAATGAGCCAAAACGGCTTGCCGGCCTTTCGGGTTCTGCCTTGCCGCTTCTCTGCTGGCGACACCTGCTTGTATCCCTGCTAGGTCCAGGGGGAGCCATAGCGGTTCGGTGCTGGATGGCCCACATTCCTCCTGCACGGCGGCACACGGAAGCAAAAGGAGGTTGACGCATGAGTAGCTTGATCGTGTGGATGGGACTGGTGGGTTCATCGCTGGCAGTCGCCGGTGAGTACGACGACTATGCCCAAGCCCTGAAGGCGGCTCGGGCGCAGGGGCGGCTGCTGGTGGTCGTATTGCAAGAAGGAGCACAACCCTCTCGGGCCACGCCGGTGGGAAGGTCCGCCGCCTTGTTGCGGAAGCACTTTGTGGTTTGCCGGGTGAACGTGAACACTCCTTACGGAGCGGCTCTTGCCAAGGCGTTCGGGTGCAACCGCTTTCCGCATCTGGCCGTAATCGACGCCCGGGAGATGGTTATTCTCCACCGTCACACTGGTCCGGTGGATACCCAGCAGGTTCAACTCCTCGTGGCCCGGTGGTCTTCCGCCCCTGCATCGTCCCGCTCCGGCTCGGCTTCGCCGGCCATTTGCTTTACGTGACGTTAGACGACAACAGCCGCCGGTTCGGCGGCCTTGGTGGCAACGCGCTTTTGCGGCTTGGGTGGCCTGGTGCAAAGCCCAAGCCGTTTTTTTACTGCCGGAGCCAACCCGGAAGCCCCCCTTGGGTTACGGGGAACGTTCCACCCCATTGCGGCAGGCACCTAGCCTGGGCCGTCCTGGCGTAAAAACCCTGTGCTAGGTTTGTAATGGACGGGCAACGTGCGGTTTTTCCGGGTGATGTTTCCGCCCAGCGGGTTTCCGTTGTTACGAGGAGCTGTGCCCATGCCCGCAATAGACCCGGTACAGCAACAGGAACTGCAACGACTCATCCAGCGGTTGATCAACCTGACCACGCCCAACTACACCAGGCTGGACATCAACTCGCGGCAACAGGGTCGGGCCAACCGCTCGCTGCCTGTGCTGCTGGCCCCCTGGGAACAGGACGCCCCTTGTCCCGAGGAAGCGTTCTACGCCCTGACCAAAGACCTGGCCGCCAACGGCGTTTGCGTGCTGCTGCACCACCCGGTCCATCACGACCAGTTTTTGCTGGCCTTCTGGGATCATGGCCCCCTTTATGCTCTGGCCGAAGTGCGGCACCTGGAACACCTGGGCGGACCGTTCTGGCAGATGGGGCTGGAACTGCTCGGACGACTCCACCCGGCTGACCTTCCTGGCCGAGAACAACTGGAACCCAAGGTGCGCTACCTGCGCCCACGCCGCATCGGGGTGTCCCTCCCGACGCTTCCCTGAACCCGCTATCGATACGCCCAGCCCTTTGCGGATTTTCTCCGGGGGAGCCGCCGCGAGGGAAACCGTGTTCCCGAGCGAAAACCGTTTCTCTCCTGCAGCAAGCGCCGGGGGGAGCACTTTTCGAGCGAAACCACTACGCGGTACACTGACAAGGGAATCCCGGAAGCCCGGAGAACGCTCCTTTGCCCCGGTGGAAGCACCTGGGCGGTTCCGCTTCCGACGGGGCCCTTTGATGCCAGGGGTTCTTTTCCACGCCAGGTGTGCCCTCCCCATGAGCAACGACCAACTGCAAACCATCGTGGCCTGCTTCGGTAAACCCGTGGCCGGCAATCCCACCCAGTACATGATGGAACGGGCCTTCGAGCACCACGCTCTGGACTGGCGCTATCTGACCTTGGAGGTGGACGCGGCGGACCTGGAGGACGCAATCCGGGGGATGCGGGCCATGGGGTTTCGGGGAGCCAATCTGACCAAACCCCACAAGGTGAGCGTAATCCCCCTGTTGGACGAGCTGACCGAAACGGCCCGGCTCATGGGAGCAGTCAACTGCATCGACCGCCAGGGAGACAAACTGCTGGGCGACAACGCCGACGGCAAGGGGTTCCTGATGTCGCTTCAGGAACTGCTCGACCCCCAGGGCATCCACGCCGTGGTGCTGGGCGCCGGCGGAGCCGCCCGGGCCATCGCCGTCGAGCTGGCCCAGGCCGGGGCCGAACAGATTACCGTGGTCAATCGCACCCCCCAGCGCGGCGAGGAGCTGGTGCAACTGCTCAACGAAAAAACGCCTGCCCAGGCCCGATTCCAGCCCTGGGAAAACCACTTCGTGCTGGAGCAGCCCTGCCAGGTGCTGGTCAACGCCACCAGCATCGGGCTGTTCGATCCGGAAGCCCGCGTGCCCGTGGATCCCCATTCGCTGGAACTGGCCCAGGTGGTGGCCGACGTGGTGTTCAACCCGGTGGAAACCCGCTTTCTGCAGGAAGCGGCCGCCGCGGGAGCCAGAACGCTCAACGGGCTGGGGATGCTGGTCAATCAAGCGGCCATCTGCTTCCAGCGGTGGACGGGCCAGGAGCCGGAAGTGTCGGTGATGCGCGACGCCCTGGAGGAGTTCTTCGGCCTGTAGCCCTTCCCCCGGCGGCAGCCGACTTGCAAGGGCAGGGGACCTCACCTCCTCCTTACCCTGTTTCCGTGCCATCCTCTTGTCGGGACAAGCGGCAAAATCTGCCCGGGCCAAGCGCCGTTTTTGCCATAGCAGCCCCCACCGCGACCAAGCCAGCGGTGCTATCGGCAAGCCGCAAGTAGCCAGCCGGCGCTGAGCTTACGTAAAAGAGGCTTCTTTTCCACAACTCATGGCACCGGGGTTGCTCTTTCCGGGTTCCGAAACACACCCCCCCGAGTCTGCTGAGCAAGTTTCCCCCCTGCCACAAGGAGTACCTACCGGTGCAAGTCCCTCTGGCTGCTTTGGGCACACAGGCTGCCGGACTGTTGAACTACTTGGGCAATGCGGCTGGGCTTTCCGCCACCGGGCGTTCCGGGGTAACGCAGGCCGCCGCCGGGGCGGTGCCCGCCGAGCCTGCGTTGCTGGTCCAGTATGACCTGCGGCAGATTACGCCGCGGCAGTTCGGGCAACTGGTCCAGCAGCTCTACCGCCAGGGAATGATTTCGCAGGACGAGTACCGCCTGCTGGGCCAGTTGCGGCTGGACCTGGACCGGGAAGGCTACGAGGCCGACGAGCCGCTGGACCTGGTAGCGTATCTTCAAGACCGGCTCGAAGAAGCTCTCCAGCGGCAAACCCGCCTGGGAGAAGAGGACCCGGTGGCCGCGGCCCAGGAAGCGCTGCGCTTGCAACGGCAACTGCTTTGGGTGCAGAAGTACCAACAGCGCCGGCGGCAGGGAACGCCGCTGGATCAGGAAGCCTGAGCGCTGGCCTTCAATCCAGGTTGGCCGGCAGGCGGTGGCCCAGCTTGTCCCTCTTGGTGGCCAGGTACTGCACGCGGAACTGGTTGCTGGGAGCGATGATTGGCACCTGGTCCACCACGGTCAGGTCGTAGCCGCCGTAGATGAAGGCGTCGGTCTTTTTGGGGTTGTTGGTCAGCAGTCGCACGCGGGACAGGCCCAGGTCCTTGAGAATCTGGATGCCGATGCCGTAGTCCCGCATATCGGCCCGATGGCCCAGGGCCAGGTTCGCCTCCACCGTGTCCAACCCGTTATCCTGAAGCTGGTAGGCTTTAATCTTTTCCACCAGCCCGATCCCGCGGCCCTCCTGCGGCAGATAGACCAGCACGCCGGCCCCTTCCTGGCTGATTTGGGCCAGGGCCATGTGCAGTTGGTCTCCACAGTCGCAGCGGAGCGAATCAATCAAGTCGCCCGTAAAACAGGACGAATGGAGCCGCACCAGTGGGGCGTCCACTTCCTCCGGGGAGCCGAAGACCAAGGCCAGCGGGTTCTGGTTTTCGTACTGCACTTCGTACACGATAATCCGGCCCATGCCGTAGCGCGTGGGCAGTTGGGCTTCGGCCACGCGGCGGACCAGTTTTTCCCGCACGCGGCGGTAACGGATTAGTTGTTCGATGGAGATGATGGGCAACTGGTGCTTCTGGGCCAGTTGGAACAGGTACTCCCGATCGGCCCGATTGCCGCTGGAGTCCAGAATCTCGCACAGCACGCCGGCCGGTTTGAGTCCGGCCATCCGGGCCAGATCGACAGCCGCTTCGGTGTGGCCGGCGCGCCGCAGCACTCCGCCTTCCTTGGCCACGATGGGGAACAGATGGCCGGGACGCACAAAGTCCGAAGGCTTGCTGCGGGGATCGAGGATGGCCTTGATTGTTTTGGTCCGCTCAGGAACCGTGATGCCCGTCTTGGCCGTGCGGTGGTCCACCGGCACGGTGAAGCTGGTGCGCAAGGGGGCGGTGTTGGTCTGCACCATCGGGACCAGTTCCAGCCGGGCGGCCACGTCCGGCAGGATGGACATGCACAACTGCCCCCGGCCGCTGAGCATGAAGTTGAGCGTCTCGCAAGTGATTTTTTCGGCCGCGCAGACGAAGTCCCCCTCGTTCTCCCGGTCCTCGGCATCGACCACGATGACCACTCGCCCCTGGGCGATTGCCGCAACGGCCTGTTCAACAGTGGAGAAACGGGAATCGGGCGACATGGCTCTGCCGGGCGGAGGGAACAATCAGCGGGGCACAAAACGGCGGCGATTTCATTTTCATTATAGCCCGGGCTGCTTGGCTCCGGCGAGGGGGGGAACTGAGCACCCGCCGGCTGCTTATCAGGTCCACGGATCGCCGAGTACCGACTCGCTGAGCTGCCGATCCGCGACGCGATTGCCGATGACGAACTACCGAGCACGAGTAGGAGTACGAGCACGAGCGAGTGTATTACCGCTGGAGCGGAAGCTCCCGCGCAAGGCGCAGGGCGCAAGCCGCAAGCCCATTCATGTCCGGTGCGGCAG
>WFOE01000227.1 GCA_015488215.1 Planctomycetales bacterium | reverse complement strand
GCCTTATGTGTTGATTTCGCGAAGGTTGATCTTTCTTCAAGCGGCACTGATGTTTCTGATCGCTCTGCTGCTGGCTTGGGGAGGATATTTTTGGGGCTCTCGCCGCGGCACCCCCGCCTTGGAACTGGAAAGTGGCGAGGTTCTCCTCAGCGGGGCGGTGCTCTACTGGGACGACAAACAACGGGTGATGCCGGACCAAGGAGCCGTGGTCCTGTTGCTGCCGGTGAACCGTCAGCCACCCACGCCCCTTTCGGCCCGAGTTTTTCACCCCGGGCAACGCCCCAAACCCAACGACCCCAATCTGCTGAAGCTGGAAGAGTGGGACGGCGCACTGGCCCGCGTCGATGGGTCGGGCAATTACCGTCTGGCCGTGCCGGGCCCGGGCAAGTACTGGGTGCTGATCGTCTCGCGTCATGCGCGGCGTTCGCACCAGCAGCGCGTCGCTCCGGAGGTCATGCAGCGACTCCAGACGTGGTTCACCCCGGCCGGCGTGCTCATCGGCCGCAGCAAGTACCTGTTCCAGGAGATCGAAGTCCCCGCCGATCCCAGCGGTCCGGTCGTGCTGAATCACTTCTTCGGCAAAGACGCCGGCAAGTAACCCGGCCCGAGGGCGTTTCCCCTTCGGCTCACCGGGACCGCGAGGGCTCTTCCCGGCGAGTTGCCGGACACAATGGGCCGAGTTACCCGAAGGCAGTGAGCTCTGAGGCGGTACGCTCTGTTGGACTGTTCTATGGGTGGTTGCTCATGTCTATTGGTGGTTGCTCGTGTACTGCCGTTCTTGTCTTTTGCCCCAGAAGATCAACAGGAACAGCAGCGGCAGAAAGACCACCAACCACAGGGATTTGAGTGCCCCGGCCGTAAACACCATGGCTACGGTAAACGCTCCGGCCAACGTCAGCATGGCCAGCGCGTACCAGAAGATAAACTTGCGGTACTCGGCCGACTGGGCATGACGCCAAGCCAGATACACCCCTAGAGCCGCCCCCAGCAGGCCGCACAACGTGCCCAAAACAGGACCCAGCAGTTCGCTTCCCATCGGTTTTTCTCCTGCAACGGGGGCGGAAAACATCCAAATCCTGGTCTGCGGCTATCCATTCCCTTCTAGAAGGGTACAGCCGTTCCCCCGGGTGGTTTTGCTTCGATGTGGAAAAACCCGGAAAGCAAGCCAAAACCGACAAACCGACAGGGCAAGCCCCACCCACACAGGGGGAGCCTCATTCTGTATTTTCCTGGCCTCCCGGCACAGAAACCGGGCAGCACCTCCCGCCGGCGAAGAAAGCCCCGTCTGCTTGTTTGGAAGCATTCGGTCCTAGTAGACCGCCAGTTCGGTTCAATACTTCACCGCGCTGGTGGCCGACTTGAGCGTTCTGAGCATCAGTTTGGCTGGCGCTTGCTGGCCGGTGAACAGTTTGAATTGAGCTGCTGCCTGGCGAACGAACATGTCCACACCGGTAATGGTATGGCATTCGGTTTCTTTGGCGTCTTTAATCAGCAGGGTGTTTTCCGGGTTATAGACAGTGTCGAAGACGATCATCTCAGGCCGTAAGGCGGATCGGCGGTAAGGGGTTTCGTCCACCTTGGGGTGCATCCCCACGGGCGTGCAGTTGACCAGCAGGTCGCATTCCACCTCGTGCCGTCTTTCCCACTCTACCACGCCGCAGCCGAACAGATCGGCCAGTTCTTCGGCCCGGCCCAGCGTCCGTCCGGAGATCACCACGTTCATCCGCAACTGGGTCAGCGCATAGGCAATCGCCTTGGCCACTCCGCCCGCCCCCAGGATTAACGCAGTGCGCCCTTTGAGGTCCTTGGCCGAGCCGCCGCGGCTGCGCATGTGGACTTCCAGGCTTTCCAGGGCCGCGCGGATGTCGGTGTTGAAGCCCTTGCGCTGCCCGTCTTCCCAAACGATGGTGTTGGCTGCCCCTGTGCCCTCCACGCCAGGGTCCATGTAGTCCAGATAGCTGGTGACGCGTTCTTTGTGTGGAATGGTTACACTCAGCCCGCGAACACCCAGGGCCTCCACGTCGCTTTGCAGGAACTCGGCCAGATCGTCCGGCGGCACGCGGAAAGGCAAATACACCTTGTTCAACCCCTGGGCGCGGAAGGCGGTGTTGTGAATCAGCGGACTGAGGCTGTGGCCCACCGGATCCGCAATCACTCCGTAAACTTCCGTTTCCGGGCCGATCTGGTCGTAGTGATAGACGCGGGTCATCTCGTCGTAGCTTAGCTGTCCGGGAGCAAGTGTGCGCTCGTGATGAAACGTGGCGTAGGTGAAAGGAGCCCCGAACTTGCCGGCCAGCACGCGCGAGGGAGTGCCGATGTCGCCCATGCAAAGCCCCACGGTGGGCACCTTGGCCTGTTGGACCAACTGGAGCATCCGCACGTTGTCGTGCGGGTGGTTGGCCATCGTGGCAATCTTGACGATGTCGGCATCCAGGGCAGCCAGCCGAGCGTGGATTTCTTCCAGGTCTTCCGGGGTGCGGCGGAAATCGTGGTAGCTGACGATCCGCTTGGTCTTGCCAAAGCGGGGGATTGCCCGAGCGGCGTCTTCTTCCAGATCCACGTACTCCACGCCGGCCACAATCGCGCTGCGGAGCAGCACCCGACGCTGCTCCTCGGTGCCGCTGAACCGCCCGCCGTCCTGAGGGCGGCGCACGGTAATGATGACCGGACAGGGGCGATTGTCGATCAGGCGATTGAGGCTCACCCGCCCTTTCAGATAGTCCAACCGCAATTCGAGCAGTTGGGCTCCCTTTTCGGCCAGATGTTCCATCTCGGCCCGAAACATGCGGTGCCGCCCACGACCAATGCTGACACAAATCATCGCAGCGTCCTGTTTGTCAACGTTCGATTTTTCGGACTCCGGTTTCGCCGCCTCCGGTTTCGCCACTCGGGTCACGCCGTGCGGATTGCGCCGCCGGGGATCGGGAGCGGTTCTCCTGACCGGCGAATTCCCGCAATCGACCAAACCTGCTGATGATACTTTACCGGGCCTGTGCTTTTGCTGTAGCCCCTTGCTCGCGACGGGGGTGGCCTGGGGCGAAATCCCGTTGGGCGAAACGCTTTGGCGTCCTCCCAAGCAACCAATCCCCCCACCGGGACGAAGTCCCATTATCCTTCCCGGCGGCGAATCCGGCCATGCCCCGGTCGGCAAATATGCATCGGCAAATTTGCACCTGGGAAGATTGCTACAATCTCCTCCGGGGTCATATGACCAAACGCCCTGGGGTCCAGTTGGGCCAAGAAACAAGATTTTTGTCCGGAGGCTCGCCAAGCATGGAGTAAACTCGTCTGGCGGCACACTCACAGGCTAACCTGGGATGAGTTCTTTGCTCCTTAGTGCTGCCGACTTGGGTTTGTCAGGCAGAACCGGCTCTTGCCGCTACGGCAGCAGGCCACGGCGTTGGAGTTGGGCCATCACTTCCTGCACGATGCGGTCCACCTGGCCGGCCGGTAGGTCCGAGTCGGCCTGCGGCACTTCTTCGAGCTTTTCCTCAGTAAAACCTTCTTCGGTCAGCAGTCGCCGGAGCGTTTCGCGGAGCGTGCCCAGTTCCATCTGCTGCTTGGGCGATAGGGGCTGGCGGCCCGCCCCGGTGCGGAATCCCCGCAAGCTCAACGCGGCCCGGAACCCCTCGGGAAAGTCGGCCGTATAGACCATCGCGTCGAACAGCTTGAGCACCTTGTACTGCAACTGCATGGCCTGGTCGTACTGGCCGGAGACGGTCAAGTCGTACATTTTGCGCATCACTTCCGGCACGATGCCGGTGGTGGCATTCGTGCCGCCGTCGCAGCCGACAAGCAGCATGGGCACCAGGGCCGCTTCCCAGCCGGTCAGGAACGAAAACTCCGGCCGCAGCGGACGCACAGCCTGGATCATTCGCATCATGTGGGGCAGGTCCCCCGAGGAGTCCTTGATGCCCACCACCCGCGGGCACTCCTCGGCCAGGCGGCGCACGGTGGGCACGTCGATTGGCGAAGCGAACATGGGAATGTTGTACAGCGTCACGTCCACCGGCGCGTGATCGGCAATCTCCTTAAAGTAGGCATAGACCGCTTCGGGGCTCAGGCGGTAGTAGAACGGAGAGACGATTGCCACGGCCCGAACGCCCAGAGAGGCGTAGTGTTCGCAGGCCCGAAGCGTTTCCCGCACGTTAGCCTCGGCCGCACCGGCCAGGATGGGCACCCGGCCCCCGACCTGGTCGGCCACGATTTCGACAATCCGCCTTCGCTCCTCGGGCGTAAACCGTACGAACTCTCCGGTGGAGCCGTTCGGATACAGCCCGTGCACCCCTCGGTCGATTAGCCAGTCCACGTACCGGCGCAGCTCCGGCTCGTTAATCCGGCCCTGTTCGTCCAGGGGGACCAGGTTCGGCACGAACAATCCACGTAGTGCGGCTTGGCTCATCGGGTGTGCTCTCTTGTCGCGGTTCCAGGATGGTTTCTCCGGGTTGTTCAAACATACTGCGCCGCCCACGAAGTGTCAGGCAGCCTGGAAAGCTAAGCCGGGGTGTAGTGGCACCGGGTTTGCACTATTAGAATGATTGAGACGGGCCGGCCCGCAAGCCGGCTCCGGCAACGAGCCTCCCTTGCAGGAGTTTCGGTCGCGTTGAACGCCCCCTGGCAAGAACGGTACCGGCCGCTGGTGGACCGGTTCGGCCGCGTGCATACGAACCTGCGGATTGCGGTAACCGACCGCTGCAACATCCGCTGTTTCTACTGCATGCCGGCCGATGACGTGGTCTTTCGCCCCAGGGAGGAGATTCTCTCCTTCGAGGAGATTGTGCGTTTTGTGCGCGTGGTGGCCGCCCTGGGCGTGAACAAGCTGCGGCTCACCGGCGGCGAGCCCCTGGTGCGACAGGGCCTGCCCCAGTTGGTGCGAATGCTGGTCGAGGTGCCGGGGATTGAGGAGGTAGCCCTGACCACCAACGGGGTGCTGCTGGCCGGTCTGGCCCACGAGCTGAAACAGGCCGGACTGACCCGATTGAACATCTCGCTTGATGCGCTGGATCGCGAGACGTTCCGCCGCATCACCCGCCGCGACGTGTACGACCGGGTGCTCGAAGGCATCCGCGCCGCCCGCGCGGCCGGGTTCCAGCGCATCCGCATCAACGCGGTGGCCATCCGGGGCATTACCGAACAGCAGGTGGTCCCCTTTGGTCGCTTCGCCCGCGAAGAAGGGTACGAAGTCCGCTTCATCGAGTACATGCCGCTGGATGCCGAGAACCACTGGGAGCGGCGTCGGGTGCTGCCCGGGGAAGAAATCCGGCGGATACTCGAAGCGGAGTTCGGCCCGCTGGAACCGGCCCCCCGGCCCGATCCGAGCCAGCCGGCCGTAGACTATGTGTTCGCCGACGGCCGCGGGCGGATCGGTTTTATCAACCCGGTGAGCGAACCGTTCTGCCACGAGTGCAACCGGCTGCGCCTTACGGCCGAAGGCCAGGTGCGCAACTGCCTGTTTTCGCTCCAGGAGTGGGACGCCCGGGCCCTGCTTCGCGGCGGAGGCAGCGACGAACAACTGGCCGCCCTGGTGTACGAGTGCATCCAGGGCAAGAAGCCGGGCCATGGGATCGACGATCCGAACTTCTTGCGCCCGCAGCGGGCCATGTACCAGATCGGCGGCTAGCCCGGCCGACGCGGCCCGGGGCCAGGAAAACTACAACTTGGGTAGTTTGACGTTTTTTCCTCGGCGCGGGTCGTCCCAATCTTGT
Source organism: Planctomycetales bacterium (assembly GCA_015488215.1). Lineage (GTDB taxonomy): Bacteria > Planctomycetota > Planctomycetia > Pirellulales > S012-138 > S012-138. The sequence goes on along the minus strand of WFOE01000227.1, from coordinate 10,340 downwards.
ACCAGGTGGATGCCGAATCCCCGCCGCAGTTCCCATTGGGCCCGAGCAGCCCAGGGCGTGCCTTCGTGTTCGCGAGCCACGGCCTGCAAGGCTTCGCGGGCGCGGCGGATTTCGCTGGCGGTTTTTTCGCCAGTGATGGTCTTGGCCCGGGTGCGAATGTCCCAGAACGTGACGGTCAACTGCGGCCGGGGCGGTTTGATCTTGGGCTGTTTGGGGTTCTTCATGAAGTATTCCAGGTATGCCCCATACTCGTACATCCGCACCCGGTAGGCCAACAGTTGGGCGTAGATCAGATCGTAGTTGGCTTGCCAGCGAGGATCAGTTTCCCGCTCGCGTTCTTCCTTTACTTCCTCCAGCGCCTTGATGGCGGCGTTGAGGTATTTCATGTACATGGCGGCCTTGGCGATTTCCTGCTGCGCCTGGCGGCGGAACTCCTGCGGCCGCAGCGAGAAGTGCTCACGCATCACAACGTATTTGGCCTTTTGCGGATCGTAGGGGTTCAGATCGTTAATCACCTTCCAGATGACGCTCCGCAGCTTGGACTGGTTGCGTTGGGCCAGATACTCCTGCCGCGAACCCAGAAACGGCATGTAGGGCCGAATACGCGACAGGGCGTATTTGCGGTCGTCCCGATGAACCAGGTTTACCTCGGGGCTAGGGAGCATGAAGAATACCCCGCCGGTTTTCCAGGCCAGCCGGGCTTGTTCGTAAGGGCCGAACCCGCTCGGGTGGGCGTCGTACCGCCGCCACAGCCCGTTGGTCTGCAACTGTTCCACAAACGGGGTTTCCGGCCCGCGGTTGACACGCAACCAGTAAACGATCCCGGTCTTCGGATCCGTCCAGCGGAAATGGGCGTAGGGGTAACCGAACACCGCCTCGCGGCCCAGCACGTAGATGCGGCATTTGGCCGAGAGGGCCTCTTCCAACGTGGCTTCCAGCATGGAGGCGTTGGTTTTCGGGTCGCCCGACTCGTCGGTTACCAGGATGAGGGCCATTTGGCGTTTCCGCTTGGCAAAACGGCGGAAGTAGCGGATGGTGCGGCCGATGCTCAGGCACATCTGCTCTTCGCCGGAGTTGTCAATCGGCACCTGATCGAAGTAGCGCTGGATTTCTTCAATCTTCGAGGTGGGACGCTGGGAATGGATGTGCAACTGCGCCCCGTAGCTGGCCACGCCGGTCAGTAGGGCGTCGCCCTTGGTGGCTCCGGTAAGCCCTAGTTCCTGATAAACGCGGTGGATTTTGTTGCGGATTTCCTTCTGGTCGTCCTTCATGCTTTCGGATTCGTCCAGCAGCCAGACGACCAGCACCGGCCCTTTGCTGAGCATGAGCAGGATTTCCTGCGTGATGCGGTCCATGGCTTCGTCCATGTTATCGACCACGGACTGCGGATCGCCGGGGGCCTCTTCGGAGACGTCGATACCGAACGTGCGAGCGGACATGGTGGCCACGTTCAGCGGGCCGATTCGCGGTCCCTCGACGTTCGGATCCAGCAGCGAAGGGTCCATCTTCACCTGGGGGGCCGCCCCGGTGATGGGAGCACTGTGCGAGGCTTCGCTGCTGGTCGATTCGCTCAATGCTCCCTGGGAAGTGATGCTGGTAGCGGGCGTGTCGCGCTGATCGAGCAGTTGGGTCAGGAACTCCTGCGGCCGTTCAGCCACGGCCACCATTTGCGGCATCTGGAACGAAGGCAGCGCGATGTACCACAACGCCAGCACGATCAGCATCACCATGTGCACGATCAGCGACACGCTCCAGGAAGAAAGCGCATAGAACCAGCTACGCCATGCGGAACGGGCTGGAGCATCGTCGCCCAGTTGTTTCAGTTCGGCGTCCGGTGTGGGACGAGCAGCCTTGGGTTTGGTCACTTTCCGCCGGGGGATGCTACGCGGCTCTGCGGCCGAGTTCTGCCCTGTCGCATCGGCTGGTTTCGACTTGACCGTCGAGTCGCTCATGGTCGTGCTCCTTCGTTTCCCCAATCCGGTTCGGCCTTGTCGTGAAGAACCGGCCCCTACTTGTTCGGCGACAAGCTACGGGATTCTTCCCGGAGAACCGGGGCAACTGCCCCTTTACTTCGCATACCTCGCATTATTGCAGCCCCCCCTCCTCGGACGCAAGTTTTGCATAAGGCCACAGGACCGAACACGTACAGGGTCTGGAAGAAAGTCAAGTAGGCAGCCAATAGCCTTTGCGCATAGCAGCAAATTTGCTCGGCACTTATTCTATTGCTTGCGTCGAGGCGAAAGCTCGTGGCGTAAGCACCAGGCCGATTCTTGCACCGGTTCGGAAGCACTTGCTCAAGCCCCCGCGCCCCATCCCATCGCCTAAAGTCGGCGGCTCGCCAGCAAGCTACCACCGGGCCTGCTAAAACAATCTGCTGAAACAAATTATTGCTGACTTGGCCTTGTCGGTTGGCTTGCCAAATCAGTCTGCTATGCCGAGTTTTTCAGCAAATTGTCCAAATCTCCCGGACTTGGCATGATGAAGCCGTTCCCAAGCTTCCATCCGCAACCAACACGCCCAATCGAGGGCCCCGGCAAGTTGTGCGACACGTTGTAAAAGCGATTTGCCTCAAAGGGCGGCTTTAGAACCCGACGGCCACGGTCCCCGCCAAGGAACCCTCGCCATGCGCACCGCGATTCGCGTGCCCGATCTGGGGCTGGAACTGCCGATCCGGCTCACGTTGTGGCTTGTTGCTCCCGGGACTCGGGTGGTCCAGGGGGAGCGAATCGTCGAGCTGCTCTGCGGCCCGGCCGTGGTGGATTTGCCGGCCCCCAGCGACGGCGTGCTGGAACAGATTCTGGTTCCCGAGGATCACCCGGTGCGGGTAGGCCAGGTTGTCGGTTTCCTGAGAACCACCGGAACCTTCGGCGAAGAAGAACCCGGCGCGGAGTGAGCTTCGCCGGGGCGGGCCGATTTTCGTCTTTACTCCTGGGCAATCACGTGCATCTGCTCGGCGGCAAGTTGCAAGCCTAGTTCCATCCCGGGAGCCGGGGAAAGCGCCGCGGCCCGATGTCGCGGAAGCTGACACTCCAGCTCCACCCCCAGTTCCACGCGCAGCCAGAGCCAAGGCCCCCGGTTTTGCACTTCCAGAACGCGGACCGTATGCGGGGATTGCCCTTGCGGCACCAGCTCCACGGCTCCGGCCGGCACGCACAGATGGACCCGCTGGCCCGGGGACGCTTCCAGCCCCGGGGGACGCGGCACGTGCAGCCGCAGGCGTCCTAGTTGCACCTGCACGCGGTCTTGTTTCAGGCCGAGGACCTCGGCCCGGGGCAGGTTTTCCACGCCCACGATGCGCGCCACCCGCAAGTTCGCCGGCCGCAGAAACACTTCGTCCTTCGGGCCCCACTGCTGCACTTCGCCCTGGTCCATCACGGCCACGTGCTGGGCCACTTCGAGCACTTCCTGGCGATCATGCGTAACCCAAAGCACCGGGATTTGCAGCCGGGCCAGCCGGGCGGTCATCTCGCGGCGCAGCCTGGCCCGCAACGGTGCATCCAGCGACGAAAGCGGCTCGTCCAGCAACAGCACCCGGGGATTGGGAGCTAGGGCCCGGGCCAGTGCCACCCGCTGCTGCTGGCCGCCGGAGAGCTGGTGCGGGTAGCGGTCTTCCAGGCCCGCCAGATCGAACAGTTCCAGCATGGCCTGCACCCGGCGGCGGCGCTCCTCTTTTGCCAGCCGATGCAGCCCGAAGGCGATGTTCCGCTCCACGTTCAGGTGGGGGAAAAGCGCATAGTCCTGAAACACCAGCCCCACGCGGCGCCGCTGCGGGGGCACCCATTTGCCGGCGGCGGTATCCAGCCACGTTTCTTCGCCCAAGCGGAGCGTTCCCTGTTCGGGCACTTCCAGTCCGGCCACGCAGCGCAGGATGGTCGTCTTGCCGCTGCCGGAAGCCCCCAGCAGAGCGGTTACCTGGTAGCCGTCGGCCGGCACGTCCAGCTTGCCGCGGATGTGCACCTGAGGGCCGAAGCTCTTGTGGATGTCGATGGCCAGAGTGGTCATACGCGCCAGCGGCTCTTTCCCAGCATGGAGGTCACACACAAACTGCCGAAGGAGAACGCCAGCAGCACGCCCGCGGTCCAACTGGCCCGCGTGTAGTTGAGCACCTGAACGTCGTCGTAAATGGCAATGGCCATGGTCCGCGTAACCCCGGGCAGGTTCCCGCCGACCATCAGCACCACGCCGAACTCGCCCACGGTATGGGCAAAGGTGAGCACCACGCCGCTGAGGATGCCGGGCAGACAGACCGGCAGCACCACCCGCCAGAACACGCCCGCGGAAGACGCGCCCAGCGTGCGGGCCGCTTCCACCAGGCGACGATCCACGCCCGAGAAAGCGTCCATGAAGGGGCGCATCGCAAAAGGCACGTTGGCCAGCACAGAAGCAATCACCACCCCCGTGAACGTAAACGGCAGCCGCCAGCCGGTAAGCTCCTCCCACCAGCGGCCCAGCGGACTCTGCGGTCCCAGGGCCATCAGCAGGTAGAACCCAAGCACCGTGGGCGGCAGCACCAGCGGCAGGGCGATTCCGGCTTCCAGCAGACTCTTGCCCGGAAAACGCCGCGTGGCCAGAAACCACGCCGACGGCAGCCCCAACACCAGCAGCACGCCGGTGGTCCACAGGGCCAGCCGCAGCGTCACCTGCACGGTGGGCCAATCCAACGTGGCCAGTTGTTCCCAGACGTAGCTCACCGGACCGGCTCCGGATTGGAGAAACCGTACTTGGCAAACAGCTCGCGTGCTTCCGGTGTGAACAAAAACTGAACGAACCGCCGGGCCAGTTCCGGCTGCCGGGCCTGCTTGACCACCACCAGCCCCTGGCGAATCGGCCGGTAGGACTGCGGCGGAATGACGTACCATCGGCCCTGGTGCTTCAGCCGGGGCGAGACGGCAAGCGAAAGGGCAATCAGCCCGCAATCGGCCGCCCCGGACTGGACCATCTGGGCGGCGTGCGAGACGTTTTCCCCGTGAACCAGCTTCGCCTGCACCTGGTGGTAGAGCTTGTAATGCTTCAATGCCTCGACGGCTGCTTTGCCGTAGGGGGCCGTTGCGGGGTTGGCAAGCGCCACGCGGCGCACACGCTTCTGCAACAGCAAGGGCAACCCCTGCTCTACTTCCAGCGGAGAATCCTTCGGCACCCACAGCACCACCTGGCCTTGGGCGTACACGCGATAGTCGTCCCGCCGGGCAATTCCCTGCTGGATGAGCTTTTGCGGGTACATCGTGTCGGCCGACAGGAACAGATCGAACGGTGCCTGGTTGGTCAACTGGGCGTAAAACGCCCCGGAAGAACCGAACACAATCTCCACCTGCACGCCGGGATGTTCGGCCAGGAACCGCTCCTTGATCTCCGGTAACACGCCGGCCAGGCTGGCCGCCGCGGCCACAGTGAGCTTGGGCTGGGAGGTTTGCCCTGCCGCCGAGGGAGCGGTTCCGCTCCCGTCGCCGCTTGCCGGAGCACAGCCCCCTGTGGCACTCAGCCCGAGGGCAAGCAACAAGGCCAAGATCGCCAGTGGGAATTGCCCGCCGGTGCGCGATTTGGCGTCCGTTCTTGGCCCGGCCGGCCGCAAACGCAAGCCGGCGGAACGCGGCGCTACCGGATTGCCGCGTTCTTTCTTGCTCCGGGGGCTGAAGCCCCCGGCTCGCCGACTTGTGTCGGCCAAAAGCCGGTCCTCGCTCGGCAAGCCCCGGACTTTGCTAAGTGAGGCTCGCACTTTGCTCGGCGAGCCACGGACTTTAGTCCGGGGAGTCTTGGCCCGGGCAGGGCCGCTCCACGGCAGCGAGAGTCGGGAATTAATCACCAGGGGGGGCATCGCTTCAGCTTCTCCCAGACGGAAACTTCAAGGCTTCACCCGGTGGCAGCGGCCCGGGTGGTCCAGCTTCACGCCGGGCAGGCCCTGGCATTGGGTGGCGAACTGGTCCGAAGCGAGCCAGTCCAGCAGTCGCTTCACGCGGGGATCGTCCAGTTGTTTTTCGGGAATGCACAGTTGGTACTGTTCCCAGCGTAGCGGCAGGTAGTCCAGTCCGGCTTCCTCGGCCGCCAGTTGCAGGCACACGCCCACCTGACCCCAGCCACGCTGCAAGGCCCAGGCCATCTGCCGGTGCCCGGCGGCCACGCGGCGGGTGGAGCGTCGCGGGAGCAGCTCGGCGGCCGCCTGGGCCGCGGCCGATTCCGGCGCAGGGGCCAGCCATCGCAACCTGCGCCGGGGCAGTGCCCGCACCGACCGGGCTTGTACGCCCGGGGCCAGGGCCACGGTTTCCTGCCACCGGGCTACGTCCACCAGCACGAACGGCTCTTGCAACACGGCGGCGGCTTCGCGGCGGTTCGCTTCGGCCGTGGCAAAGTGCACCCCGGCGGCGTGAACCCGCCCGGCGGCCAGCAGTCGCAGCGCTTCGCGGCTGGGCCGTTCCAGCGGCAACAGGCGCACCCCACCGGCGGCCAGCGGTGCGGACCACGCACCCAGCAACGGATCGCACGCGGCCACCACCAGCGTTTGGGAGGCCACGGGCAGCACCGGCACCCGCTCGGCCCGGTCCGTGCTCCCATCGGGCACAAGCCAGGGGGCAAGCAACCCTCCGGCCGGGTAGAGCCACACCCGCGCCGCCACCTCCGCCTGCCAGTACCGCCATGGGAGCCGCGGCGGGGACCAGGCCCATTGCGGCTGCCGCTCAGCCAACGGAAACAGCTCTTCCACCGTGCAGCCCAACACCTGCGCCAGCAACAGCGCCACCTGGACTGAAGGGGTCAGTTGCTGCCGTTCGATGGCGCTGATCTCGCTGCGGGGCACGCCGGCCAGTTGGGCCAGGTGCTGCTGGGTCCACCCCCGCAGGCGGCGCCAATGCTGCAGGCGGTTGGGAGCCGGTTGCTTTCGTTCCGGCAACATGCTGGCAGTTTATGCCAGGATCCTGGCGCAAACAAGCAGACCATCTGATTTTGTACCCGGGACCCACTCTGGTCCCATGTGCTAAAAGAACGCCGTACGTTAGCAGAAAGCTGCCCCAGGAAACGGCACCGTTTTGTTGTCGCGGCTTTTATCGAAGCGCGGATTCCCGGCCGGCACGCAGTTTGCTCGCCTCGGGGGGGCTTCGCTGTGGAAACCACCCCGGGCCGGATCAGATGCAGTTATGCCGGGGCGAGCGTGCGGCGATACGCTTCGGCAAAACGCCGCACCCCCAGGTCAGTAAACGGATTGTTGAACGATTGTTCGTACACCGCTTTTCCTGCCGTGACGCAGTGGCAGCCAGCCAGGGCCGCTTCGGCGATCTGCCGCGGGTTGCGCATCGCGGCGGCGATGATCTGACTGCGGTAGCCGAAGTTGTCCAGCATTTGTCGCACTTGCCCCAGCAGCTCCAGTCCGGAATCGCCGAACTCTTCACGCCAACCAACAAACGGGCTGATGTAATCCGCTCCTGCTCGGGCGGCGTGCCAGGCCTGGACCACGGTGAAAATCAGTGTGGCGTTGGTTCGCACCCCGCGCCGCTTCAGCTCCCGAATGGCCCGAAAACCCGCCTCGCTCGCCCCTACCTTGATGACAAAGTTGGGCGAAAGCCGGGCCAGCTCCTCGCCTTGCTGGACGATCTGTTCCCAGTGGTCGAGCTCCGGGTCCACTTCCACGCTTACCGGCACGTCGGTTCCCTGGACCAACTGAGCAATTTCGCTATAGACTTCCACGGCTGCTTTGCCTGTGGCGGCCACGTGCCGCGGATTGGTCGTTACGCCGTCCAGCGCCCAGTGTTCCAGCGCGTGCTGAATCTCTTCGACCTTGGCGCTGTCCAAGAAAAGTTTCACGGGGCTCTCTCCTGGTACGAGTCAACTGGAAGCCAGCGCTTCGCGCTGTGCCGGAGCTTGCTTGCCTCCTTGCAAGTGCCGTCATGGCACGGTAAACAGGCTCTCGGCGGCCGGATGACCGCTCCCATGATGAGGCTTTCTTCCACCACCGTCAACTTTCGCAGCGAGCCGGCAAGATGAGCACTCCGACCGAAAAACTAGGCTTTGCCTTGGTAGGTTTCGGCGCCTGGGGCTCCCACCACGCCCAGGCCATCTCCTCCAGCAAGCAGGCCCGGCTGGTGGCCATCGCCTGCGGTTCGGACCGTTCGGCGCAGGCCGCTCGGGAACAATTTCCTGAGGCGGAGGTGAGTACCGATCTGGCCGCCGTGCTTGCCCGCGACGACGTGGAAGCCGTGGCCGTGGCCGTGCCCAACTACCTGCACGCCCAGGTGGCCCAGCAGGCCCTGGAAGCCGGAAAGCACGTGCTGCTGGAAAAACCGATGGCTCTGACCGTGGAAGATTGCGACCGCCTGATCGAGCTGGCCCAGGCCCGCCGACGCGTTCTGGCCGTGGGACACGAGCTGCGGCTCTCCACGCTCTGGGGAGCCATCAAACGGCACATCGACCAGGGCACTATTGGTCAGCCCAAGTACGTGTTGGTGCAATTGTTTCGCCGCGGTTATCGCTTGGGTTCCGGCGGCTGGCGTTTCGATCCGCAGCGGGTGGGCAACTGGATATTGGAAGAACCGATCCACTTTTTCGACCTGGCCCGCTGGTACCTGCAAGGGGTCGGCCAGCCGCAAAGCGTCTTTGCCCAGGCGTCCCACGCCCACGAACAACACCCGGAAATGTGCCACAACTTCTCGGCCACGGTGACGTTCGACGGGGACGCCTACGCGCTCATCACGCAGACCAACGCCGGGTTCGAACATCACCTGACCGTACAGATCACCGGCACCCAAGGGGCGCTTTGGGCCCAGTGGTCCGGGGTGATGGACCGCACGCTTTCGCCCACGTTCAACCTGCGGCTACGTCGCGGCGAAGAAGTAACCGAGGAGCAGATCACCGCCCCAGCAGGCGAGGTGTTCGAGCTGCAACACCAGGTGGACATGATGGCCGATGCGGTCCGACGCGGCACCCCGCCGGCGGCCAGCGGCGAGGACGGCCGTTGGGCGGTCAAGCTCTGCCTGGGGGCCACCGAAAGCCTCCGCCGGGGCGAACCGGTCCGGCTCACTTGAACGGCGTCGGACAGCGGACCTAAAAGCCCGTTGAACAATTCCTCTCTCACGGGCCAGGGGACGGGGAGTACCCGGCCCCGGGAGAACAAAACCTGAAGAATCAACAAAAAACAGAAAGCAAGACCGAATAAAAATTGTGCCAATTCCGGAAAAAAACGCACTCTCGTGCGATAAAATGCGGAAACCTCAATACAATAGCCTCCAGAACCTCCTACCCAGCCGCTGTCATCCCCACGGCTTGCCCCTTGCTTCCACCGTCCCTTTCTCAGCCATCAGACGAACGAGTTGCCGGTAGAACACCTGGACGAGGCTACGGGGCTTTTCGCCTTAACTGATCCAGAGAGGGGCTTCCGACTCCTGACGTCAATCCAGACTCACGACGGCTCCCTCCCAGGCAAGAGGCGACGATTCCTACCGGAGCACGCCGGAAGGGGACCTGGTTTTACCGTCAGGGCAAGAAGGGATTTTTCAACGAGTCGTTAACAGCTACCAGGTCGTCTTATCATCTATTTCTGGAAATGGATTGAAAAAATCTATAGGTAATCGAGACTCTATGTCATAATATACCCATGTTCCTCCACTGCATTCAGCATACATAAGTTTTCGGTCAGCAAATGCACTTTGGAAGTATATCTTATGTGACCCAAAAGTGCTAATCCATATTTCGCAGCAAAAAGCATCTTTGCATTTTGTCGCCTCAACTCCCAAGATAACCGAGTGCATCGAAAGCAACCGCTCCTCGTAACGTCTAGATGCAAGGTCAGTCGATAAGAAATCATGTGAACTTGAAAATGACGTTACTCCGTCAAAACGCACCCATCTTGCGTCTCTAAGTGGTGCCGATCTAGGCAACGTGGGCCAGATCTTGAAGGCCTCTGATACTGTGGGAGCGGCGTAGTCGAAGACGAAATCGAATCTTGCCATTTGAGGCCTATACAAAAAGCGGAGGACCAAGCTTTCGTTAGGCCATACTTCACTAAAGTATCTTTCAGCGTTTATTGGTCTTAGAGCCATGTTAATGTACAGCAGTAAATAGAGTGGATGACCGAACGGGACAATACTTCCGTCAATATCAAGAAAGTTGCCAAATTGATTCCTTCGACGAAAATAACCAGTCTGCTGATGGACAAATCGACCTCCCTTGTTGGGATACATGTATCGTAAATGCTCGTCCACAAGCTTCCAGCCGTGGCCTTTATCCGCCGGAAGTTTCCGCCAATTTCTGGGCTTGTTCTTGAGAAACCAACCGGGACGCTTTCCACGAATGCTGCCATGTCCGCACCAGGCGTTATGCACCAGCCGCCCGCTGGGCCGACGCGGTAGACGTGCTGGCCG
>WFOE01000226.1 GCA_015488215.1 Planctomycetales bacterium | reverse complement strand
GACACTTGCAACCGGCGAGCCGCCGACTTTAGTCGGCGAAGAAAAAACACCAGCAAGCGTTTTTCGCCGGCTCCCCCGGCTGGAAAGCCTACACCATCTTCTTGCGCACCGACCAGATGAACCCGTCGTACCAGAAGTGCATGATGGCGATGACGATAATCAGGTTGTAGGCCACCGGACTGGTTCCGTCGTTCATTTCGGCCCAAAGTCCGTAGCCGAAGCCCACCACGAGCAACAGCGCCAGCGCAAGCCAGGGGGCCCAGGGCTTGCCTTCCACGCCGAAGGTTCGGGCAATGTTCTTCTTTTCCACCCACCAGACCAGGGCGAAATACTGCCAGGCGTGGAAGAAGTTCATGATGAAGAACGCTTCGCCAAAGGGGTTGAACCCCCAGGTGACAATCGAGCACAAAGCCGTGGAAACCAGCAGCGCCACTTTCTGGAACGAAACGCGGTAACCCTGCCGGGCCCAGCGCCAGTAGCAGTAGATGTAATAGGCCAGAAACGGCACGCCGGTCAGCAGCACCGCCCAGGTGAGCCAGGAAGCGTGCGATTCCACGTAAGCGGGAATGGCCGTAAAGAAGACCGAGCCGACTTCTTCGAACTCGTAGAAGTCTTCCACGTGGTCCATCAGCGTGGCCCCGGCCAGGATTGGCCCAGCGTACAGGTACAGGTTCAGAATGATATCCAACGTCCGCCCGCGGCGGGAATCGTTGCCCACCTTGGCGTCGTAAATGCGACCGATGCCGAAGGTTTGCAGGCTGCTGTGGTACACGTCCCACCAGGTGGCCAGCACGGAGACGCTCACGGCAATCCACGGGGACCACATCATGGCCAGGAACAGGGCCACCGGCACCAGCACAAAGCGGAACGGATACTGGCGGAAGATTTCCCGGTTCAAGTGGCTGCGGAAGAAAACAATGAAGATGTGGGCCATGATAAAGGCCCCGATAAAGAGCGTAGCCGGTGGGGCTTCGTACTGGCCGATCCGGATGGGGGATTCGGTCAGCGCGGTGCCCGCAATGGCCCAGCCCAGGGCCATCGCCAGCAGGGGCGAAAAGATAAGAAACACGCTGTCGAACACCGGTCCGACCAGCCAGGCGGAACGGAACACGTGCGCCTCTTCCCGGGAGCGAATCAGCCCTTGTTGCAACACGCCGGTGCTGGCCATGAGACAGTCCTCGCAGCAGGTGAGGTGAGTTCCATCGCTGCCCGAAAAACCGACAGAAAACGCCCTTTCCGTCCGGTCTCCGAGCCCTTTGCGCAAGTGTAGGTCGCCGCGTGGAGGAAAGCGGAATCGGCGCCGTTCCGGGTGGGACGTTCCCCCTTTTGGTTGGGCGACCCGGCCCTCAGGACCGGAAAAATCCGCGCCGGAGCCAGGGGAAAACTCCGGCGCGGCAACAGGAAAGGGGGGCAACGGAGTTTCGGTCAGGGCTACTGCACCAGGCGGACCTTCGGGGTTTTGATAATCTCCTCGAAGATTTCCACCAGCACGTTTTCGTACATGGCCGGGTTGCCCGACCCGCGCGGAGCCTGGCCGTCCTCGTTGGCCGTGCCGCCCAGGTTGGCCATCCGGTCCATGAAGTCGTAGTTGGTGCCGAGGCCCACGCCCACGGGGAACAACTGGTACCCTTCGGCTTGCATCATGTGGGCCTGCATCAACGGGGCGTCGGCCCAGTAGGCACCGTTGTTGTAGAAGTACGGGCTGGGATTGTCGGCGATGTACTGGCTGATATCGGCCGGATCGGACACGTACAGGTTGGGCATCCCGTCGGTGAGCAGAATGACCACCTTGTTCGTGTTGTTACGGCCATAACCCCCTTCGGCGGCCGGTTTGAGGTGTTCCTTGGCCTCGATTAAACCGCCTTCGGTGGCCGTGGTGGCCAGCTTGTCGCCCACGGCCTGCAACGTGGTGCAGACGTTCATGGCCGAAAGGTAATCGGCCGTCAGCGGCTGGTGGATCACCGCGTTGCCGGAGTCCAGGGCGTCGAACGAGATGACCGCAACCCAGTCGGCCTGGGACGTGCTCACCCCCTGGTTCTGCTCCTGCACGATCTGGATGGCGCGAATGATGGCTCGCCGTCCGGCGTGCATCGGCTGTTCCCGGGGCGGGAAGCTGAACGTCTGGCCGTTGACGTCTTCGTCATGGTAGGGACACAGCGGACTCTGAGTGGAAAGCGGCACGTACTGGCCGCTGACCGGCTGCAAGTCCCGACCGAAGTCCATCATGAACTGCACATAGGTCAGGTAGCCGATCTTGTTCCGGTAAGCTTTGACCAGACTGGAGCTGGCGCTGGGGAAGGAAGTCTTATTAGGATTGTTGAACTTGGTGATGCGGTCCGGGTCCTGGTTCGGCGGCAGCCAGCCGCGATTGTACGGCGGCGTGCCTTTGCTGGCACCTAGGGCCGCGGCTGGCCAGAGACTGCGCGTGCCACCGGGCAGGACGGCCAGCGGTCCGAACGGGTGCAGCTGCCAAGCCAGTGTGTCCCAACGCTGGGGCGTGGTTTGCCACACATAGGGGTACTGGGGCAGCACCGGGTGGAATC
>WFOE01000225.1 GCA_015488215.1 Planctomycetales bacterium | reverse complement strand
GTACAGAAGGGGCCGGCAAGCTTTCGGGGTTTCGGAGGGAGCAAGCGGACCACCGGGCGGTGTTCCGGCTTTCGGCACCGTAGCCCCCCAAGCTGCTCTTGTTCCCGGCAAGTGCAATCCGCACAATTTGGGGCTACTGGGCAATTCGCCTCGTTCGTCGAGAATGGTTCTCGTGCGTCGGGAATGGTTGCCGCCCCGACTGGCTTCCATGGAAGGAATCCCCCGCCATGATGCCCGGCATCATCGACCGATACGTACTGCGCAGCTTCTTGTGGCTGTTTGTCATCTGTTTTGTGAGCCTGGCCGGGCTCTACGTGGTCATCCACGCGTTCACCAACCTGGATGCGTTTCTGATCTACGCCGAAAAACAAGGGCCGGTGTTGCCGGTCATGGCCCAGTATTACGGCTACCGTCTGGTGTTTCTTTTCGACCGGCTCCAGGCGGTGGTGGTGCTCATCGCCGCCATGTTCACCGTCACGGCGCTACAACAGCACAACGAGATGGTGGCTCTGGTGGCCGCCGGGATTTCGCACGCCCGGGTGGTGCTGCCGCTGATTCTTGCCGCGGCGGTTTTCAGCGCAGTGGCGGCAGCCAACCGGGAGCTAGTCATCCCCCGGTTCAAAGAGGAACTGGAACGCTCCCCTTCGGACCTGCTGGAAGACGCCACCCAGGCGGTCCGGCCGCGCTACGACCGGCGGACCGACATCCTGCTGCGGGGAGAAAGGGTGATTATCAATCGCCGCACGCTCACCAATCCGGATTTTTTGCTTCCCCCGGGCCTGGACCGCTACGGCCGCCACCTAGTGGCTAAAGAGGCCGTGTATCAGCCGGCCAACAAGGACCACCCGTCCGGCTACTTGCTCCGCCGAGTGACTCAGCCGGAGGACGTGGCCGAAAAGCCTTCGCTGCTGGGGCCCGAAGGGGATGTGGTCATCTACATGCCCAAGGACACTCCCTGGCTGAAGCCGGACGAGGTGTTCGTCGTCAGCCAGGTGGAGCTGGACCAGCTTTTCGGCGGCAGCAGCTACCAGTACGACTCCACTGCCCGGCTGATCCGCAACTTGTCCAATCCCAGCCTGGACTACGGAGCCGACGTGCGGGTGACAATCCATGCCCGAGTGGTCCAGCCGCTGCTGGACCTGACGCTGCTGTTCCTGGGCCTGCCACTGGTGCTGGGCCAGTACCGGCGCAACCTGTTTGTGGCCGTGGGGCTGGCTATGGCCCTGGTGGCCGGATTCAGCCTGACGGTGCTGGGTGCCCACTACCTGGGCCGGGCGCTTTATCTCTCTCCGGCCCTGGCGGCTTGGCTGCCGCTGTTCGTGTTTGTGCCGGTGGCGGCGGTGCTGGGTCGGGCTTTCCGCTGCTGAGCAAGGGGAACGGCTGGAGGAAGGAAAATTGCGGAAATCGGTTGCAGCGGCTCGGGGGGCGCGTGTTATAATCGCCCCTGATGCATCAATCCTTGTTTATCCCACCTGAGTTGGCACACCGCGTACCAAACAAACCCCAAAACAAACCTGCCTCGGCCGCGCTGGCTCCTGGCGGCCAAACGGTCCAGTAAGGAGGGAATCTGGATGAAACGCCACACGGGACTTCTTTTCACCGTCGCGGTGCTGTTGCTGGCCACGAGCGCCTCGGCCCAAAAGGCTACTCCGGCCCGCAAGTTCCCCGGGCTGCCTGAGCCCGGCAAGCTGCAAGCTCTGGAAATCGCTCACGGTCGGGCCAAGCAAGCCCTTTTGCGTGGGGCCGACGACCGGCTCCAACTGGTGGTGACCGGACGGCATGCCACGGGCCAGTTACGCGACTGGACCGGCAAGGTGCAGTACCAGGTGCAGCCGGCCGGCGTGGTCCAGGTGGACCAGACCGGGCTGGTTACGCCCCTGGGTAACGGAAAGGCCACCATCACGGCCGTGGCTCCCGGAGGAGTGACCGCCCAACTGCAAGTAACTGTGCAGGACTACGGCACGCTGCTGCCGGTCAATTTTCCCAACGAAGTGGTGCCCGTGTTCACCAAGTTCGGCTGCAACGGCGGCGGCTGCCACGGCAAGGCGAGCGGGCAGAACGGGTTCAAGCTCTCGCTGCTGGGCTTCACGCCCTCGGAAGACTACGAATACCTGGTCAAAGAAGGGCGCGGGCGGCGGCTCTTCCCGGCCGCTCCGGACCGCAGCCTGCTGCTGCTCAAGGCCATCAACGCGGTTCCGCACGGTGGGGGCCAGCGGCTGACGAAGGAGTCCCCCGAGTATCGCCTGCTGCGCCGCTGGATTGCCCAGGGGATGCCCTACGGCAGCGACAAGGACCCGGTGGTGGTACGGATCGAGGTATTCCCCAAACGGCGCCTGCTCGCCCCGGGCAGCCGGCAGCAGTTGTGCGTGACGGCCTACTACAGCGACGGCTCGGTCCGCGACGTGACCCGCATGGCCCAATACGATTCCAACAACGCCGAGGTGGCCGAGTGCAGCGAAACCGGGCTGGTGGAAACCCAGGACCTGCCCGGCGATGCCGCCGTGATGGCCCGGTACCAGGGCCATGTGGCCGTCTTCCAGGCCAGCGTGCCGCTGGGTGTGAAAATCACCCAGATGCCGCCGGTGCGCAACTTCATCGACGAAAAAGTGTTCGCCAAACTGAAAGAGTCCGGCATTCCGCCTTCGCCGGTGTGCGACGACGCCACGTTCATTCGCCGCGTGACAATCGACATTGCCGGACGGCTGCCCACGCTGGAAGAAGTGCAGCAGTTCCTGGCCGACAAGGACCCGCACAAACGCGACAAACTGATCGACCGCCTGCTGGACAGTCCCGACTACGCCGACTACTTCGCCAACAAATGGGCGGCCGTGCTGCGGATCAAGCGGGAAGCCAACGTCACGGTGCGGA
Organism: Planctomycetales bacterium; assembly: GCA_015488215.1. Classification (GTDB taxonomy): domain Bacteria; phylum Planctomycetota; class Planctomycetia; order Pirellulales; family S012-138; genus S012-138. The sequence continues at coordinate 11,295 of WFOE01000225.1, read as the reverse complement.
GCAATTACGCTTTCCGCGAGTGGATCCGTCAGTCGTTCCTGGAAAACAAGCCGTATGACCAGTTCGTGCGGGAAATCATCGCCGCCAGCGGCGAGGTGGGCCAGCATCCGCCGGTCACTTGGTACCGCCACGTGCGGCAAATCAACGAGCAAGTAGAGGACGTGGCCCAACTGTTCCTGGGGCTGCGCATCCAGTGCGCCCGCTGCCACCACCATCCGTTTGAAAAGTGGAGCCAGCAGGACTACTACGGCATGGCGGCGTTCTTTTCCCGGGTGGGTCGCAAGCCCGGGCGGTTTCCCAACGAAGAACGCATCTTCCACCGCCGCGGCACCGCTTCGGCCACCAACCCGAAGACCGGCCGTCCGGTTCCTCCCACCGGGCTGGACGCCGAACCGGCCAACGTCCCGCCGGAACAAGACCCGCGACATGCCCTGGTCGATTGGATGACCGCTCCGGACAATCCGTTCTTCGCCCGGGCCCTGGCGAACCGGTACTGGAAGCACTTCCTGGGCCGGGGGATTGTCGAGCCGGAAGACGACATGCGGGTGACCAATCCCCCCAGCAATCCCGAGCTGCTGGACGCCCTGGCTCAGTACTTCGTCAAGAGCGGGTACGACCTGAAGGCCCTTATCCGCACCATTTGCCAGAGCACCACCTACCAGCTCAGCGCCATTCCCAACCAGTACAACAAGCAGGACAAGCAGAACTACTCCCGGTACTATCCCAAGCGGTTGCACGCCGAAGTGCTGCTGGACGCCATCGACCAGCTCACCGGCGTCAAGACCCGCTTCGGCGGTTTGCCGCAGGAGGTGCGGGCGGTGCAACTGCCCGACAGCGGCGTGAACAACTACTTCCTGACCGTGTTCGGCCGCCCACAGGGAGACAGCGCCTGCGAATGCGAACGCAGCTCGGAAGCCAACTTGGCCCAGAGCCTGCACCTGCTCAACTCCAGCGAGATTAACAGCAAGATTACCTCGGGCAACTCACTAGCCCGACGCCTGGCTGCCGACAAGCGGCCCGACGCCGAAAAGGTCAAGGAACTCTATCTGCGAGCCTACGCCCGTTACCCCAGCCGGGAAGAACTGGAAGTGGCCTTGCAGTACATCGAAAAACACAAAAACCAGAAACACGTAGCCTACGAAGACATCCTCTGGACGCTGATCAACACCAAGGAGTTTCTGTTCAACCACTAAAGCGGCTGTCCGCCGGAACCTTCGAACGCGGCTTTTTTGTTCGGAAGAAAAAACGCCGACCGGTGCGAAACGCTCCGGCCACTTGGGTCAACAACTCAGAGGATTTGTGTTTTCCGGCCGACCCCTTGCCGGCCGGAAAACGGTTTGGGTGGACAAGGAGGTCCGATTACACTGGACCGAAAAGGTCCCGGCTGGGCCCCCGCGCGGCGCAGCCTCACGTTCCCGCCTTTATTGACCTCCACGCACAACGCGCCTGCCCGGCGCCCGGGAACACGCCATTGCTGAATGGACGTTTGCGGCGGTGTTCCTGGGCCGATTCGAGGAGCCACCCCTATGCGTCATTCTGCGATGGTTCGCACGTCCGGTTCGCTCTTTGGCTTGCTGGTACTGGCAGCAGCGATGCTTTTCTCCGCCGGAAGAGCCGCGGCCCAGGACCTGCCCGGTGCCCGGCTGCAATCGGTCTTTCCCCCCGGTGGGAAAGCGGGCACTTCGTTCGAGGTGAACATCGTGGGCGAAGACACCGAAGGGGCCACTGCCTTGGTGTTCTCGCACCCGGGAATCAAAGGCGAGCCGGTGACTCGGTCTCCCCAGCCCTGGGAAGAAGGCCCCCAGGTGGTCCCCAACCGGTTCAAGGTAACCATCGCCCCAAACGTGCCCGCGGGCGTGTATGAAGTGCAAGTGGCGGGCCGCTATGGGCTCTCCAACCCGCGGCTGTTCCAGGTGAGCACACTGGCCGAAGTGGAAGAAAAAGAGGCCAACTCGCTGCGCAGCCAGGCAATGTCGGTCCAGGTGCCGGTGATTATCAACGGCCGCATCAACGGCGGCACCGACGTCGATTGGTTCAAGTTCCAGGCCAAAAAGGGACAACAGCTCATCATCGACCTGTGGGCCCAGCGGCTCGACTCGGCCCTGGACGGCACGCTGCTGGTGACCGACGCCCAGGGGCGCGAGCTGGCCTTCGACCGCGACACGAACGACCTGGACCCCTTGGTGGAGCTGACCATTCCGGCCGACGGCGAATACTACGTCAAGCTGTACGACTTCACCTACGGCGGCGGCACCACATACTTTTACCGCCTGCGGATTTCTTCGGCTCCGTATATCGACTTTGTCATCCCTCCGGCCGTGCCGCCCGGCAAGAAAACCCAAGTGACCCTCTACGGTCGCAACCTGCCCGGGGGGCAAGATTCCGGAATCAAGTACCGGGGGCGCCCGCTGCAGAAGCTGGCCGTTACGGTTCAGGCCCCCAGCCGCCAGGAAGCCGAAAAGCAGCCGCCGCGGCAAGCCGTCGCGCCGCTTGCGGCTTCGGTGGATTTCTTCTGGTACCAGTTGAACACTCCCCAGGGAGCCTCCAACCCGGTCCGCATCGGTCTGGCCACCGCTCCCGTGGTGCTGGAAAAAGAACCCAACGACCAGCCCGCCCAGGCCCAGAAAGTCCAGGTGCCCTGCGAGCTGGTGGGCCAGTTTCAGCGACCGCGGGACGTGGACTGGATTACCTTCCAGGCCAACGCCGGCGAAGTGTACTACATCGAAGGGTTCAGCCAACGGCTGGGCCTGGGATCCGACCTGTATCTGATGCTCCAGCAGGTGACCAAAACCAAGGACGGCAAAGAGCAAGTGCGCCTGCTGACTGAGCAGGACGACTTCCGCCTGGCTTCCGACACGCGGTTCATGCCCCTGTTGAGCGACGACCCGGTCTATCGCTTCCAGGTGCCGGCCACGGGCACCTACCGGCTGCTGGTGCGGGACTTGTATTTCCGTGGCAATCCGCGGCTTATCTATCGCGTGGCCATCCGCCCGGCCCAGCCGGATTTTCGCTTGTTGTTGCTGCCCCGGTATCCCACGTTGAACCGCGACTTCAACGACCGTTGGAACCTGCAACTGCGTCCCGGCGACACGGAAGTACTGGAAGTGTTCGTCCCGCGGCAGGACGGCTTTGCCGGCGAGGTAACCGTCTCGGTTCAGGGATTACCGCCGGGGGTGAGCTGCCCTCCGGTGGTGCTGGGACCGGCCCAGACCCGGGCCCAATTGGTCTTCATCTCCGCCGAAGACGCCAAACCCTGGCAAGGGCCGGTGCAGGTGGTGGCCAAGGCCCGCATCGGTGATCGCGAGGTGACCCGCCTGGGCCGCCCGGCCACGCTGGTCTGGCGCCCCCCGCAGCAGAACACCGCGGCCGTCTGCCGCTTGAGCGGTCGGTTGACGCTGGCCGTGCTGGAGGGGCAGAAAGCACCGGTCCAGGTGTCGGCCCCCACACCGAAGTTCCAGGTGTATCGCGGCGCCCGCGTGGAAGTGCCGGTGAAGGTCCAGTGGCGGGCGAAAGCCTCGCAGGCGCTAACAATCCAGGCCGGCGTGTACGGCGCCCCGCCGCAGTTCCGCATCCCCACGGCCAATATCCCCAACAACAAGAACGAAGGAAAGGTCCGCGTGGACATTCCCACCAACGCTCCCACGGGCCGCTACACGCTGGTGCTTTTTGCCAACACGCGCGTCAAGACGGCCGTCAAGACGGAACTGGTGGAAGAAACCAAGAAACGAATCGCTTCGGCCGAAAAGAAAGTCGCCTCCTGGAACGAGGAGCTGAAAAAACTCAATACGGAAATCCAACAACTGACCAACAAACAAAAACAGCTCCAGCAACAAATCGCCAAGAACAACAAGGACGAAAATCTCAAAAAGCAGAAAGCCCAGGTGGATCAGCAACTCAACCAGCTTAAACAAAAACAACAAGGGCTTTCCAACCAGGTCAAGGCGGCCCAGCAGGCCATCAACCAGCTCAAACGCGTGCTGAGCAACCAGCAGCGCACCGCCCAGCAACGGGACTATAACTTCTACGTGCCCGTGCCGCCGGTGGTGTTCGAGGTGGCTCCCACCCCCGTGGAAGTCGCCATTCCGGCGGTCAAGCTCCAGCAGGGACAAAAGACCGAGGTAACCGTCAAGCTCAAGCGGCTATACGGGTTCAACGGCCGGGTCGATTTGCAGTGGCGGCCGCCCAGCCGGGTGCGGCTTAACAACGTCACCTTCCAGCCCAACCAGGCCGAACAGAAAGTGGCCGTCCAGGCCGACGGGAATGCACCGGTGGGCAAGCACAACGTGACGGTCGTCGTGCGGGTGCAAACGCCCAACGGCACCTTGCAGTACCAGCAACAGGTTCCGCTGGAAGTGACCAAGGCGCCGGAGAAAAAGAAATAGCCGGTTTCCACCAATTCGCGCGGCGAGGAATCGTGCATTTCTAAATAGGGAAACTAAATCATATATTAAGATTCAGGCAGAAGAGGTCGAAGCCATGAAGGGTCGCATGCGTGGGTGGTTTCTGCTGGGCGTGATGGCCGCATGCTGGGGTGTTGCCAGCACCTTGCTGGCCGAAGAAGAGGAAAAGCCCATCCCCATCGCCGAAATCAAACGCGACACCAAAGTGGATTTCGAAAAGGAAATCCTGCCCATTCTCAATAAGAACTGCACCGCCTGTCACAACGCCACCGAGGCCGAAGGGGAACTGGTGCTCGAAACCCCCGAAGCAATCCGCAAAGGGGGCGATTCCGGACCGGCCGTCATTCCCGGCAAAAGCGGCGAAAGTCTGTTGCTGAAGGTGGCCGCCCATCTGGAAGAACCCTTCATGCCGCCGGAGGACAACGATGCCAACGCCCGCAACCTCACTCCGCAAGAGCTAGGGCTGATTAAGCTCTGGATCGACCAGGGAGCCACCGGCAGCGTCTCCTCGGCCAAACGAATCGCCTGGCAGCCCCTGCCGCCCGGAATCCATCCCGTGCTGGCCGTCGGCATCAGCGACGACGGGCGGTTTCTGGCCGCCTCGCGGGCCAACCAGGTGTTTCTCTATCACACGCGCAGCGGCCGCGAGCTGGGCCGACTGACCGATCCGGAACTGCTCAAAAGCGGCATCTACAAGCAGCCGGGCGTAGCCCACCTGGACCTGGTTCAGTCCGTGGCTTTCAGTCCCGACGGGCGGCTGCTGGCCACCGGCGGCTTTCAGGTGGTCAAGCTCTGGCAGCGGCAGGACCCCCGGGTGCTGCGCTCCTGGCAGGCCGGCAAGCCGATCACCGCGGCGGCGCTTGACCCGCAAGGTACCCGGGTGGCCGCGGCAGTGGAGAACCAAGTGATTGTTTGGAAGCTGGCCTCCGGCAAGCAGTTGGGCACGCTTTCCGGCCATCCGGCCAAGGTAACTGCCTTGGAATGGTCCAAAGACGGCAAGCGGCTCTACGTGGCCGACGAGAGCAAGCAACTTTCCCTCTGGGCCCTGCCGGCCGCCAAGCTGGAAGCCCGGCTGCCTCTGCCGCACAAGGCGCTGGCTCTGGCCTGGGTCGGGGATGGCTCCGTGTTGGCAAGCGGCGGGGACGACAACAAGATTCGCCTCTGGCGCATTGTTCCCAACCCGAAACCGAAAGAACCACCCAAACAAGACGACAAAAAGAAAAAGCAGGCCACCCCCTCGAAAAACGCCAAGGCTAAGAAGGACGCGGCTCCGCACCAGCCCTGGAAGCTGGAGGAGGTGCGGGCGTTGCAGCACGGGGGGCACGTGCTCGTGCTGGCTCGCCGGGGCAACGACGCCCAGCGGCTCCTCTCCGGTTCGGCGGATCGGGTAATGGGGCTGTGGAACACGGCCAACGGGGCTCGGGACCGCTCGTTCAACCACGGTAGCAACGTCGTAGCCGTGGCCAGCAGCCCGGACGGCTCGCGTCTGGCAAGCGCCGAAGCCGTCGGAATCGTGCGTCTTTGGGACGGTGGCAACGGGCGCCGCCTGGCCGAGCTGCGCGGCGATCCGCGTCTGGCGTTGCAGGTGGCCCTACTTGCCGTCCGCCGCGACGTGGCCCAGCGGATGGGACGCACATTCAATGCCCGGTTGCAGGCGGCCAAACAAAACCTGCCCAAACGGCAGGAAGCGGTCAAAAAAGCCCAGGAAGAACTGGCCAAGGCGGAAAAGACCTTCAAAGAGAAGCAGGACGCTCTCAAGAAGGTCGAAGCCCAACGGGCCGAAGCCGAAAAGCTGCTGGCCCAGGCTGACAAACAGGTTACGGAACTGAAAAAGAAACTCGAACAAATCGATGCCCAACTAGCCCAAAAGAAAGACGACGCCAATCTGAAAAAGGCCAAGCAGGAAACCCAAAAGGCCCTCGGCGACGCGCAGCGCAAGGTGCAGGAAGCCGACAAAAAGCTCAAAAGCACCGACAAGCCGCTGGCCGACGCCAAGAAAGCCTACATGGAAGCCGAAGTGGCCCTGGCTTCGGTCAAACAGCGGCTGGAGCTGGCTCAGAAAGATTTGAAGCAGTTGGAAGCGGAAATCCCCCAACACGAATCGCAACTCAAGCTCTGGCAACAGCGGGAGAAAGAAGCCGCAGAACAGATTCAACAGCTCAACCAGAAGAACCGCCAGGCGGTGGTCGTTACGGCCCTGGCCTTCAGCCGCGACGGGGCCTGGCTGGCTGCGGCCGATAAGCAGGGCCGGGTGTTCCTTTACGACGGGCAGGCCGGTTCGTTCCTGGCCGCATTCGCCCCGCACAAACAGGCGGTGGTGTTCGTTCGGTTTCTGCCTACAGGCGAGCTGCTGACCGCTTCGGCCGACGGGGCGGTGGCCGTAAGCCGTCCGTTGCCCCAGTGGCAGTTGGTTCGCCGGCTAGAAGGGTTGGTGGACCGGGTGCTGGCTTTGGACTTCAGCCCAGACGGCAAACTGCTGGCCACCGGGTCCGGCGAGCCTTCCCGCAGCGGCCAGTTGCGCATTTATAACGTGGAAACCGGGGACGTGGTGCTGGATCTGCCCGAGGCCCATACCGACACGATCTTCGCCGTGGCCTTTTCCCCGCAAGGGGACATGATTGCCACGGCCGGAGCGGACAAGTTCGCCCGGGTGTTCAAACTGCCCGAGGGGAAAGAATATCGCCGTTTCGAGGGTCACACCCACCACGTGCAAGGGGTGGCCTGGCGCTACGACGGCGAAGTGCTGGCCACAGCCGGAGCCGACCTGGCGGTGAAGGTGTGGGACGTGCCGAAGAACGAGCAGCGCCGTTCCATCAACAACATCGACAACAAGCAGCTTACGGACCTGGCGACCGTGGGCGTGGGTCCGGTAGTTGTGGCCTCGTCCGGAAACGGATATTTGCTGTTCCGCAATACGGACAATGGTGGGAACGTCCGAGCGACGCGAATCAGCAACGACTTCGTCCACACAGTGGACGCCACGCCGGACGGCACGCTGGTGGTGGCCGGCGGCCACGACGGTTCCGTGTGGGTGTTCGACAGCCGCCGGTATCAGTTGCTCAAGACGCTGCCTCCTCCGCCTTCCACGCAAAAGTAGCCCGCCGCTTGCCGAGCCCTTGCGCTAGAGTGGGAGCAAGGCGGAGTGAGGGCAGAATGAGTTGGCCTTGGCTGCAAACCTTTGGTACACTAAGAGGCATACTGTTTCGAGAGCTGGTAAAGGTTCAACTGCTCGAGGGTAAGGGGAGATGCGATGTTTGTGCGAAAAGGGGCTTTGGCCGCAGTGATGATCTTTTGTCTGATCGTTTCTCTGGATGCGGCCTGGGGGCAAACTGGGCCAGTCGTGCCGTTTCCGAAGAAGTCTTCCTTGTGGTTCAACTCGCCACCGCTTTCCATGTCGATGCTGCGGGGGAAGGGGATCGTGCTTTACTTTTTCGAAGAAGGAGGGTGAGGACCGTGCCATTCCCGTTGGCCGAAGGTGATGGCGGTCGTCAGAGCCTCGGCTATGGAACCGGTGGTGTTCATCGCGGTCAACTCGGGTACTCCTCCTTCGAAGCTGGCCGCTTACGTGCGGCGGTACCGGATCACCGTCCCGGTGGTGGCCGACGTGGATCGCTCGTTGGAACGGGCTTGCGGAGTGGTACCGCCGGTGAGTCCGAAAAATTCCTTGCAAGTTCGGATTATCACTGCCCAAGGCGAGGTGGTTCCCGGCAGTATCCACGACCTGCGGGCAACAATCCAACGGGCGGCGTTGGGGGCCCGTTGGAACGTGGACCCGCGGGGGATTCCTGCCTCTTTGCGTCGTGCCTGGCAAGCGGTGGAACTGGGTAACTACAGTGCGGCGGCCAAGGCGATCCGCCGGGGGCTGGACTCTCGCAAAAGCGAAGTGAAACAAGCTGCCCAGCGGCTCCACGAACACGTGCAGCAGAAGCTCCAGGAACAACTGGAGGCTGCCCAGAAAGCTATGCAGCAGGACCAGAAGTGGACCGCCTACCGGCTTTATAGGGATGCGCTGAGGCGTTTTCGCGGCTACTCGTTGCCGGAGGAAGTCCGGGAGCGGTTCCAACGGTTGGCTCGGGATCCGGTCGTCAAGGACGAACTGAGTCTGTTCCGGCGACTGAAAGGCGCCCAGCGGTTGCTGGCTTCAGCCCGTAGTCGCTCACGCGGTATGGCCGCCCTGCGCCGCCTGATTGAGCAGGCCCCCGAGAGCGAAGCCGCCAAGGAAGCCCAGACGCTGCTGGATCGGCTCTCCGCTTCCACTTTGGCACCAACGGTTCCTTAAAGGAACCCTCTTTGGGGTGTGAGCCGGGGGGAGCGGAACGCGCTCCGGGAAACCGTTGCCCGTCAAGGGCAAAATGCTTAGGATGCTTCCACGTTCCGGAACGCGGTCGCCGCTGCTGTCTGGTATTCCCCCTGTTTGAGCACGGATGAACGAACCTCGCCTCCCTGCCCGTTTCGTCCATCGGTTTGATGCGGCTGTGGCGCTGGCCCAGGCCGAAGATGCCGATGCCGTGCTGGTATTTCTGGAAGCAGAGGAGCCGGTCGATCCGGTCCGCATCGCTCGCCGGACGGAAGATCAATCGCTCATCCTGGTTGCCCCCAACGAACAGACGTTCCAGAAGGCCCAACGGGCCGGATTGCAGGTGGTGCGTCTGGATCACGAAGTGGAGGGGGTCTATGAACGCGTTTCCCGCGCGTTGCTGGAGGCGGTGGCGGACGGCTACCTGCGAGCCGGGGCCAAAGTGGTGGCCCTTTACAGCGGGTTCGAGATGGGACTGGTGGATACGATTAGCGTGGTGCTGATGCGGGAACACCTGGCCCGATTCACCGTCCGCGAGCTGCGCAAACTGGAAACCAGCGTGCCGCTGGACACGTTGCAGGCGGTGGTGTCGCTGGCCGTGGAGATTGCCCGCGAAGGCCGCGAAGGGCATCCGGTGGGCACCATCTTCGTCGTGGGCGACCACCGCAAGGTGTTGCAGTACACCAGCCCCGCCGGGTTCGACCCGGTGCGCGGCTACAACAAAAAGGAACGCAACCTGAAGCTGAACAAGGTGCGCGAAGCAATCAAAGAAATCGCCATGCTGGACGGGGCCTTTATCGTGGCCGCCGACGGCACCGTGGTGGCTTCGTGCCGGTTGATTGTTGCGCCTACGGCCGATCTGACTCTTTCTAAAGGACTGGGCGCCCGGCACTGGGCCGCTGCGGCCATCACCCGGGTGACCAAGGCCATCGCCGTAACCGTGAGCGAAAGCGGCGGTACGGTCCGCATCTTCCAGAACGGCGAGGTGGTGCTGCGGATCGAACCGTACAAGCGGCCCGTAGTCTGGCGACAGTTCGAGTACGAAGCGCCCGATGCAGACAAGGGCTGATGTGTCTCCGCTTGCCCGGGCGTCACTCGGCAGAAGGTTACTCGGCGGAAGGTTGCACCTCGGGGATCGGTTCTTCGGCTGCCGGTTCCCGAGTCACCAGCACGATGCCGGCGGCGACCGCCACCGCTCCCCAAAGCAGCCAGGCCGAAATCGCATCCCCCCGCAGCAGCCAGCCGAACACCACGCCGAACAGCGGCTGGGCGAACCCGAACACAGATAGCTGGCTGGCCCGATGCCGCTGCAATAGCCAGCTCCAGGCGGCGAAGCAAAAGCCGGAAATCACCGCTCCGGCGTAGAATAGCCCCGCCAGCGCCGGGCCGTCGGGACGCAGGTTCGACCACGGTTCCAGGCAGGCCGAAGTGAGCAACAACGCGGCAGCCGCGGCCAGGTTACTCCACAGCACCAGCCGGGCCGGGTGAACCGCGTGCAGCACCGCCTTGTTGTAAACGATCTTGGCCGTCAGCAGCCACGCGCTGGCCAGCACCACGGCGTCGCCCAACAGTGTGGCCGGGTCGAGCTGGTGCTGCTGCGAATCGGTGGCCGCTGCCGTACTGCCCATCACCAGCACCACGCCCGCGGTGGCAGCCAGCACGCCCAGTATTTTGCGCAACGAGAGCCGGTCCCCGGGCAAGCAGAAATGGGCCAGCAGCGGAATCCACAACGGATTTGTTCCGATTAGCACCGAAGTGTGGCTACTGGAAGTAAGCCCTACGCCCCAGTGAAACAGGGCAATCTGAAGCCAGACGATTCCCCCGGTAACCAGAATGGGCCGCCATTCGTGCCTGGGCACGCGCAAGGGGACGCCTCGGGCCAGGAACCACAAGGCGATGACGATTCCCCCCAGCAGAAACCGCAACCCTCCGGTCAGCACGGGCGGAAAAGCGTCCTGGGCATAGCTGGAACCGACGGCCACGCCGCCCCAAAGCGCGGCACACAGCAGGGCCAGCAATCCCGCCGGCAACGTCAGCGGCCGCAGGTGCCGGGCGGCGTCGAACTGGGCAGGAGAGTGGTTCATCGCGGGGGATGGTTTCCAGGTGGCAGGAAAGCGGCCGGGAGGGCAAGCCTTTTGCCCAAGGGGCGTCAGGCCTCGCGGGCTTGTTCATCTTGATCGATGGGGCGCGAGGCGTCGATCCCCAGGGCAGCCACCCCGGCCAGCAAAAAGGCCGCCGCACAGGTGACAAAGCCGGCGTTCCAGTGCAGGGCCTGGCCCGAGGCGGCCGGGGCGCTCCCGGGAAAACCATTTTGCAGAATCCAGACGAACAGCGGAGGCAAAACGGCCGCACCCAGGTTGCCCCACATGTTGCCCCAGCCCAGCACCGAAGCCACGTAGCGGCCGCCCACGTCCTGGTTGAACGCCCAGACCGAAGCGGTGCCTGCGTCCGTGCAAGCGGCCACGGCGGCAAACGCGGCCGTGGCGGTCCACACGTTCGGCTCCAGCAACAGCACCAGATAAGCCACGGCGGCCAGAGAGCGGGCTCCGGCCACGGCCAGCGCCCGGCCCCAGCGGAGTCCCAAACGGCGAACCAGGG
>WFOE01000224.1 GCA_015488215.1 Planctomycetales bacterium | reverse complement strand
TTGCGGCCTGCTGAAGCTGCTGTTCCAGTTCCCGACAACGTTGTTCCCAGCGGGCGTTTTCCTCTTGCAATTGCTGGAGCTGCTGGTGGTTGAGCAAGAGCTGCTGCTCGGCCTGGGCCAGAGCGGCTTCGGCCTGCCGGAGCTGTTCCGCCAGGGCGGCGTCGGCTGGGGGTGTGTGTTGCGGCTGCGTCTGGCCTGCCGATTTGCGCAGTCGACGGCGGAGGTTCCACAACCGCCGGGCGAGCCGGGACCGCTGCTGGGCCAGGCGTTGTTGCTCTTGTTCAAGCACCAGCAGCTCCAGCAATTGCAAGAGGAAAACGCCCGCTGGGAACAACGTTGTCGGGAACTGGAACAGCAGCTTCAGCAGGCCGCAACCGCTTCTTCGGCCACTGGTGGCGACGATCTGGCCCAACAACTGGAAGACCTGCGTCGCCGGTACGAAATGGCCGTGGAGGATCTGAAGGCTGAACGCGCTCGGGCCGAAGAGCTGGAAGCCCGGCTGGAACAAAAAGAAGAGGCCAACTCGGCCTGGGGCGACGAAGCCAATCTGGACTGGGAACGCCAGAAACAACAACTGCTGGCCGCGCTGGAATCCGACTTCGACGAGGACGACCCCGAGGAAGAAGAACAGCGCATTCAGCTCGAACAGGTCATCGCCCGCACCGACCGGCTGCTGGCCGAAAAGGACCGGGAGATCGCCGAGCTGAAAAAACTGCTCGACGAGCAAAGCTCCACCTGGGAAGGCATGGCCCTCGGGGCCGCCGCCGTGGCCGATCTGCTGGACAAGGACGAAATCGTCCGCCAGGAACGGGAAAATCTCAAGGCTCTGCAAGAACAGTGGAAAGAAAAACTGCGCCAGGCCGAAGTGGAACTTTCGTTGGAACGGGCCAAACTGGCCCGGCAAAAGGCCGAAATCGACGACAAACTGCACGAACTGCACCAGAAGCTGGCCCAGTTGGAAAAGATGAGCGAAGAAGCCCGAGCCGCCGCCGCCCAGAACACGCTCACAAAAACCCGCAGTTGGCTCAAACGGCTGGGACTGCTCAAGGACGACCAGCAGTAGAGCGCACCCAAGACCGAAAGCTCCAGCAAGCCGTGTCCGCTCAGGTCGCTTCGGCCTGTTGGATGAGCCGTTGGCGAAGCTGGGCCAGTTTTTCTTCCAGCAGCACCGGGTACTCTTCCGGTTCTTCCAAACGCCGCACGGGTTCAGGCAGTCGCTGCAAGCGGTCCAGCGTTCGCTGGCGCAGATGGTGAACTGACTCGGGGGCAAGCACCACTTCGCCCCAGCGGACCACCGGCACCAGCAAGTCTCGCACCCGCACGCCCTCGGGCCACGGAGGCAACTTGCCCTGCAACGGCATGGCCCGGCGAGGATCGGGCTGAGGGGCCAGTCGGGCGTCGTACACCACGTCGCACAGCCAGCCTTCGGCCGTTTCGAAACGCCGCACTTGTTGCACGCCCGGGACCAGCGCCTTGGCCGGGTCGTCCGAAACTTTGATTCGGTACTGCAACTCGCCTTCCTGGTTCTGGACCGCGCCCAGTTTGTAAACGCCAGTTAGCGACGCGTCCGGATAACCCGTGGCAAGCCGCGTGCCCACTCCCCAAACGTCGATGGGGGCCTGTTGCTCAAGCAGCCGGGTGATGCGGTGTTCGTCCAGGTCGCCGCTGGCGACGATCCGCGCTTGGGTCAGTCCGGCCTGGTCGAGCATTTGCCGCGTGGTTTTGGCCAATTGGGCCAGGTCGCCGGAATCCAGCCGCACGCCCAGGAACCGATGCCCGATCGCTTCCAGCTCTTGTCCCACCTGGATCGCATGCTGCACGCCTTGCAGCGTGTGATAGGTATCCACCAGCAAGATAGAGTTGTTGGGCAAAGCCTGGGCGTAGGAGCGGAACGCTTCCAGCTCGGTGTCGAAGGCCATGACCCAACTGTGGGCGTGGGTGCCGCGGACCGGAATACCGTACAGCTTGCCGGCCAGCACGTTGCTTGTGCCGGCGCAGCCGCCCACGTAGGCGGCTCGGGCAGCCGTCACGCCGCCATCGGGCCCCTGGGCTCGCCGCAGGCCGAACTCCAGCACGGGACCGCCGCGGGCAGCCAGGTAACAGCGAGCCGCTTTGGTAGCCACCAGCGTGGGAAAGTTGATCAGGTTCAACAGCGGGGTTTCCAGCAACTGGCATTGAAGCAGCGGCCCTTGGACCCGCAAAAGCGGTTGGCGGGGAAACACCAGTTCCCCTTCGGCCACGGCCCAGATGTCGCACTCCCAGCGCAACTGTTCCAGGTAGCGAAGGAACTCCTCGGGAAACAACGGCTGCCGGTCGTTTCCGGTCAGCGTGGCCAGGTAGTCCAAATCGTCGCTGCGGAAGCGGCAGCGGCTCAGGTACTCCACAGCCGTCTGCACGCCGCAGGCGACGGCAAAGCCGCCCCCGAAAGGCAAACGCCGAAAGAACAAGTGGAACACCGCCTGACGCTGGGCCAGTCCGGTTCGCCAGTAGCCGTAGGCCATGGTCAACTGGTAGAGGTCCGTAAGCAAGCTCAGGCGGTCGGCGTACAGGCGTCCCAGGGGATCAAGCACCGGCAAGTTCCTCCCGAAAAGAACCGCTTCCGGCGGCAACGGCCCCGGGCAAGCCTTGTCCGGAAGCATGCCACCTTTCCGGCCGGTTCCGCACCTTGCTGCCCGAAGCCCCACTCAATGTAGCCTTTTTGCCCGTGTAAGCCAGGAGCCGTAAAATGCTCGCAGTTATTCTCTTCCTCCCCGGAGTAAAGTCGGGCACTCGCCGGCTGCAAGAATCAGCGCTGATTCCTGCACTGGAGCAGAAGCTCCTCACATCCCCCACCCTTCCAAGCCCCACGCCCTCCGGAAGCGGAAGCCCCAGTCGCAAGCCGATTCCCGCGGTCGTGCAGCAGCCTCCCGCTCAAGACCCAAGGCGCAAGACTTCCCGGAGCGGAAGCTTCCTGCGCAACAGCGCAGGGCGCAAGCCGATTCCACTCCGGTGCCGAAGCGCCTTGGTCAAGGCGCCAGACACAAGACCTGCACCCACCATGCTCCCCGTACTGTCGTATGGGGCTTGTGGTCTCCTTCACGACCTCACGCCTTCATGCCTCCACGCCCTCCCGAAGCGGCTTGGGCCTTCCGGTAACCAGTTCCGCTTCCAGCACGTCGGCAATCCGCTCCGCGGCCCGGCCGTCGCCGTAGGGGCAGGGGACCCCACGGCCGGCTTGCCCGGGCAAAGGGGCTTCAAGCAGCGGGTCTGTTAGAGCCAGCAGCGTTTCCGGATCGCAACCGGCCAGTTGCGCCGCACCGCTTTGCAGCCCTTCGGTGCGTTCGGTCCGGTCGCGTAGCACCAGGCAGGGCCGCCGCAGTGCCGCGGCTTCCTCCTGCACGCCTCCGGAATCGGTCCAGACGACCCGGCAGCGGGCCAGCAGACCTAAGAACACCGGGTACTCAAGCGACGGCAGACGGAACAGCCGCGGGTGAGCCGGCAGTGCCTCGTTCAATCGCTCAGCAATCCCTGGGTGCGGATGCTCAACCCAGGCGACCACGGCCTGAGGGCATCGGGCCAGCAGTTTCCGGGCGGCCTGGGCCACCTGAACCACGCGCTGCTGCAATTGTTCGCGGCGGTGCAACGTAATCAGCACCAGAGGGGTTGTCCGCGACAGACCGAGCAGATCGGGCAGTTGGTCCGGAACGAAGCGTTGCAGTGCGTCGATGACCGTGTTTCCGGTCAGGAAGATCCGCTGCGGCGGAACGCCTTCGGCCAGCAGATTGGCGCGGGACTGCGGCGTGGGAGCGAAGTGCCATCGGGCCACCAGGGCCACGGCCCGACGGTGGAACTCCTCCGGAAACGGTTGGGCCAGTGTTCCGGTGCGCAGACCCGCTTCGATGTGTCCCAGGGCGATTTGCTGGTAGAAGCTCGCTTGAGCCGCGGCCCAGGCGGTGGTGGTATCGCCCTGGACCAGAACCGCATCGGGCTGCCAGAGCCGGAACAGGTGGTCTAGTTCTTGAACCATGCGGCCCAACTGTTCGGCCAATCCGGCCCCGGGCTGCATCAGGGCCAGGTCGGCGTCCGGGACCAGGTGGAGCCAGGGGAGTACTTCATCTAACAGGCGGCGATGCTGGCCGGTGGAAAGTACCAGCACTTCGGCCCAGGAGCGGCGGCGCAGCGCGTGGACCACCGGGGCCATTTTGACGGCCTCGGGCCGAGTGCCCAGCACACATACCAGACGCGCCATCCGTGGTCCTTTCCGCCTGGCCCGGTTGGTGAGAGCCGCTTCTGTAAAGCCGAGCGAGTGTGCCCAGTGTACGGGCGGGAAGCTGTCGCGGTCAACGCAAGTCGCTCCGGTTTGGCGGCCCTCTCAGCCAAAAGACGTCCTGGCAGCCGAATGCCGAGGAAGCGGCTCGGCGTCTCAGCGCAATTGCCGGGCCAGCTCGTCGCAGCGGCGACGCAGCAGCCGCAGCAGGTTTTGATGCTGCGGATTGCGGGCCAGATCGTTCACTTCCAGCGGGTCGCCGGCCAGGTCGAACAGTTGTTCGTAGCGGCCCTCGGGCAGCAGATACCTCACGTACTTCCAGCGCCGCGTCCGCACGCCTTCGCTTTGCGGGATGCGCCGGTGGCGGAACAAGTGTTCGTAGAAGAAGTCCTGCCGCCAGGCGGTACAGCGGCCTTGCAACAGCGGCACCAGGCTCTTGCCCTGCATGGCCGAAGGAATCGGCACGCCGGCCAGGTGGAGGATTGTCGGAGCCAGGTCCACGGTCAGCACCATCGGGTCCAGCCGCCGCCCGGCCAGAGCCGAAGGGAGCCGCGGGTCGTAAATCACCAGCGGCAGGCGGATTGAAGGCTCATGCATGAACCACTTGCCCGCCAGACCGTAGTCGCCCAGGTAGAATCCGTTGTCCGAAGTGAAGATGACCACCGTGTTGTCGGCCAGCCCGCGGCGTTGCAGCACGGCCAGCATCCGGCCCACGGCGTCGTCCACCCCGGTAAGCAGCCGGTAGTAGTTCTTGACCGAATACTGGTACATTTCCGGGTTGGCGAACCGCACTTTCCAGCGGCGGCGGGCTTCGCTGATTTGCAGAAACGGGGGCAGGCGGCGGAAGAACTCCTCCCGGGCCGCGGGCACCGGGGGAATGGTCACATCGCGGTACAGCGAGGCGTAACGCCGGGCCGGCTGGAACTGCAACCGCCACGGCTGGCCGTCCTGGCAATGGGCCGCCTTGAAGCTCACCTGCAAGCAGAACGGCTGCTCGGCGGTGCAGCTTTCCAGGAACTTCACCGCCTGGTCGGCCAGATGGTCGGTCATGTGCTGTTTGCGGCGGGGGTCGAAATAGCGCCCCTGTCCGGCAAATCCGGCAAAGTAGTCGTATTGTTCCCGGGGGAGCGTGCGCCCCACGCCCCATTTGCCCACGAAACCGACCCGATAGCCGTGGCGACGAAGCACGGCCGGAAAAGTCTGCCGCCACTGCTGGGGAGTAAACGAAGTGGCAAAATCGTGGATTCCATGCCGCCGGGCCCATTGGCCCGAAAGCAAACTGGCCCGGCTGGTGGCACAGATGGACGTGGTGCAAAAGCAATGGGTAAACAATACCCCGCGGGCGGCCAGACCATCCAGGTGCGGGGTGCGGATAATCGGATTGCCCGCTGCTCCCAGGGCGTCCCAACGCTGGTCGTCGGTCACCAGCAGCAGGATGTTGGGCGGGCGGTTCTCGCCCCGGGGGGCCGCAAGGGCTGGCAGCAGACTTGCCAGCAACACAGAGCAGAAGGTCGCTATTCGTAACATGGGCGGTACATCCTTCGTGAAAGCACACTTTCGGCGCACCGTTGCAGCCGAAGATGCTTCGATGGTGCCATAGCCCCACCGAGCGGACAAGAACCCCGCGGGCCGGACCGCTACCCCACGTGCGAACGGGCCCCTACGAAGTGCCCGCGGCGGGCTCGGCTCCGGACGAATCCTGTTCCGCCCCCGGTTTGTTGGCGGACTTGCGAGCAAGGGGCTCCTCGGTACCCGGGACGATGAGCGGGCTGGAGAGGTTGGCTTCGATCACCTCGCGCAGCTCCTCGCCGGTGATGGTTTCTTTTTCCATCAGCCGGGCGGCCACGGCTTCCAGCGCCTGGCGGCGCGTACTGAGAATATGCCGCACCTTCTCCAGCGATTCGTTCAGAATCCGCTGCACCTCCTGGTCGATTTCCCGCATCGTCTGTTCGCTTACGCTGCGTCCGACCAGCAGGTCCTCCTTGCCCAGGAAGGTGCTCCGCTGGCCGTTGTCCAGATGGATGCGGCCCAGGCGGCTCATGCCGTATTCGACCACCATGCTGCGGGCCAGAGCGGTCGCCCGTTTCAGGTCGTCCTGGTCCCCGGTAGAGATGTCCTCCAGAATCAGCTCTTCGGCCAACGTGCCGGCCAGCAGCACCTGGATGCGGGCTTCCAGTTCCGATTGCGTGAGCAGGTACTGGTCTTCCTCAGGCCGCTGCATCGTGTAGCCCAAGGCGGCCAATCCGCGGGGGATGATGGACACCTTGTGCACCGGGTCGGTGTTGGGCAACACGTAGGCCACCAGGGCGTGGCCGCTTTCGTGAACGGCCACGCGGTATTTCAGTTCCTGGCTGAGCACGCGTTTCTTTTTCTCCAGCCCGGCCACCACCCGTTCGACCCCTTCGTTGAACTCCTCCATGCCAACGGCTTCTTTGCCCGCCCGGGCGGCCAGCAGAGCCGCTTCGTTGACCAGGTTGGCCAGGTCCGCGCCGACGAACCCGGGCGTCATGGCCGCAATCTGCTTGATGTCCACGTCGTCGGCCAGTTTGACTTTCCGCACGTGGACGCGGAGGATTGCCTCGCGGCCCTGGATGTCGGGCCGGTCGACCAGCACGTGCCGGTCGAAGCGGCCGGGCCGCAGCAAGGCCGGGTCGAGCGTCTCGGGCCGGTTGGTGGCTCCCAGCACGATGATTCCGGCGTTGGAGTCGAAGCCGTCCATCTCCACCAGCAGGGCGTTGAGCGTCTGTTCCCGTTCGTCGTGCCCGCCCACGATGCTGGTGCCGCGGGTTTTGCCCAGGGCGTCCAGCTCGTCGATGAAGATGATGCAGGGGGCTTTTCCTTCGGCCTGTTGGAACATGTCGCGCACGCGGGCCGCTCCCACGCCGACGAACATCTCCACGAAGTCCGAACCGGAAAGGCTGAAGAACGGCACCCCCGCTTCGCCGGCGATGGCCTTGGCCAGCAGCGTCTTGCCCGTGCCCGGCGGCCCCACCAGCAGCACGCCCTTGGGAATGCGGCCACCCAGGGCCTGGTACTTTTCCGGCTGGCGGAGGAACTCGACCACTTCGCGCAGCTCCTCCACGGCTTCGTCGATGCCGGCCACGTCGTCGAAGGTAACGCCGATGTCTTCCTGGAAGTACAACTTGCCGCGACTGCGACCGAAGGCCATCGGGGAACCGGCTCCGCCAATCCGCCGCAGCATCAGAAAGAACAAAAACACCAACAGGCCGCTCATCACCAGCATGGGCATGTAATAGCGCCATCCGCTGGGCGGGCTGCTGGCCGCTACGTCGTCGAAGCCTTTTTCGCGCAGCAGGTTCAACAGGAAGTTGTTGTCGTACTCGAAGCCGCTGCGCGGGGAGCGGAACGAGACTTCCCGGGGGGGGCTGGAGGCGTCGGGGTTGTTCGGGTGGCTGATGCTCAGCGTCACCTTGCCGGTTACTTCCGTGTTGCTTACCCGCAACGAACGCAGATTGGAGTAATGGGCCACACGTCCGTCGGGCAGAGTGACTTTGACCGCCTCGTTGCTCCCTTTACCTTTTTCGATCAGCTCGACCAGCTTCAGATAAGGGATTTCCACCCCGCTTTGATTGATCAGGTAGCTGATCAACAACAGCGTGCCCACGGCCAGCAGAATGATGTACAGCAGGGCGTTTCCCCCCTGGGAACGCGGGGCTCGTTTGGAAGGATCCGAGGGAGACCGTTTGGAATTGTCCGGGCGAGGCTCCATCGACGCGCTATCCTTCGGTGTGCGAAAGCTTCATTGGGGTGCGGCCCGGCTTCGAAAGGGGCGCCAAGAGGTATCGGCACGATCCTCGAAAACCCCAGAAGTGGATTCCTCTTTACCATCCTAGGTTGCACGGGCGGCAACTACTACAATTCTTCGGCATTTTCTCCCAGGGTCAATTGTGTTCCCGTCTGCACAGACTTGGCCCTCATACGAAAGACAATCCCGAAGAGGGCCCTTTGTTCCCTGTGGAACCGCCATGAGTTGAACACCCCGATCCACGGAGCGAGTAAAGTAATCTGCTCCGGGACTTACGGCAGTTTTGGTTGCAGCAGGCGGCGGCAGTTTCTACAATGCGAGTAATGTTCGAAACTCCAGCGCTAGCCCGGTCTGCTTGATTACGATGGCCCAATAAATCGGCCGAGTCAAACTTCCGAAAAACGCCAGTTGCTGCCCGAAGATATCATATCGCTTGAAGTTGTCGGCTCTCGTCACTGGAGGAGAGGGGTTACGCTGCCCGCACGCGGCAGTCACGTTCTGCAAGCAGGGGCGTTGCCATGCCGATTCGCGTTGCGTGTCGTCACTGTCGGAGCGTCTTTCACGCTAAAGACCATCTGGCCGGCCGCAAAGGAAAGTGTCCTAAGTGTGGGGAAGTGATCCAAGTACCCACCCAAACCTCGGACACCGCACCGGTCAGGTCGAGTTCGGCTCCAGCATCTTCTGGGCTCTATGGGGCGTTGGACAATCTAGAACAGCAGCTTGGGCCCACAATGCCTGACCCCAACCAGGGGCTCGGCCCGGCAGTCGGACCAGCCCTAGGACCGGCCATGGGACCGGTGGCCTCGCCAGGGATGCCCAACGTGGGGCCGGCGGCAACCGGCATGGGACCTGCCCCGGCACCGGCCGGAGGCGCGATGGGCTATCCGGCCGCACCGGCCTACGGCGGACCAGCCCCGCAACGAGCTTCGGAAGGTACGCCCGTGTGGGTATGGCTGGCCGTGGGCGGAGGCGTGTTGGCCGGATTGATGGTGCTGGTGGGCATTATCGCCATATCGCTGGTGAACTCTTCTGGCCGAGACGACCGGCCCGTCGTCACCACGACTGGAAACCAAACGCCCAAGGGCGTCCCTTCCCGCCCGAGCTCCTCCAAGGGCCGGAATACTCCGTCGACCAGTGCGGGGCCGAATTCCTCGGTAACGCCGACAAACGCCCCCAATCCGGCATCCCCTGGCACTTCGACCAATACTTCCGGTCTCGGCGGCGGGGAGCAAACGACGCTGCCGCCCAACGCCACGCTGGCCGACGTGATCGAACACGTCAAACCCAGCGTGGTCAAGATCGAAGTGTTCGATGAACAGGGGAACATGCTCGGCTTCGGGTCCGGTTTTATCATCGACCGGCAGGGGTGGATTGCCACCAACTACCACGTGGTGGCCGAGGCGATACGGGCCGAGGCGATCTTCCCTGACGGAAATCGCTATCCGATCAAAGGCTACGTGGCCCTGTGGCCCGAGGCGGATCTGGCTGTGCTCCAACTGGAACGCCTCCCCAACCAGATGAAAGTGGTCACGCTGTTCAGCGATCAGGACCCCAAAGTGGGAAGTCCTGTGTTCGCCATCGGCCACCCTCACGGGTACGAGTTCCGCGTCACCCGCGGCATCGTCAACAGCGTGACCAACACGGACCGGCTGCCGGAGGAAATACGCAAATCGCTCCAAGCAGAATATCCTTCGGGAAGTAGTCTGCCCAACCACCGCTGGATCCTGCACGATGCGGACATCGAGCCGGGAAACAGCGGCGGTCCGCTGTTCAACAGCCAGGGGCAAGTGATCGGGGTCAACAGTTGGATCGACCGGCGAATCAAGGGCGGCTTTGCCATCCACGTGAAGTTTCTGCGGGCGATGATCCAGCAGAAACGCCTGGCTCAGGTGGAACCCTTGAAAAAATACCGCCGGGACAAGACGCGGGAAGAACTGTTCCGCTTTGCCCAACTCTTCCTGGGGGCCATGCAGGAACTAATCCAAGCGGCCGATTCCTTCGGCTGGAGTCCGTCCTCGCCGGACCAGTACGAAGTGTTGCAGAACATTGCCATGCTGGCCACCGCCTTGCATGCTCTGTCGCGGGACAAGGACCTGGACGAGCAAACCCGAAGGAAGTTCCAGGAGGGAGTTCAGCAAATCCAGCAGAAACTCTCCCAACGCCGGTGGCCCCTGAACCAGCGCGATCGGATTTGCCGACAGGCCCTTAACCAGACCGTCCGCTTCGGTGGCAAACGCGAAGGGTTTTTCTGCTTCGTGCAGGTGCTCCGCGTACGACCCGTCGGCTCGATTCACGAACTGACGTGCCGGGTGCAGGGGACCCGAGCTGTGCTCCTCGTGCTCACGGACAAAGTCCCCCAGCCTAACGATCACCTGCTGGTACTCGGAGTGGTGATGGGGCTCCGCGTGCTTCAGGCCCCCAATGGCCGTCGCGAGCTGCAACCGGTAGTCCTCGGCGGAACCCTGCTGCGGGGAGTCAATCGCTAGGCGTGGAGCGCAAATCCGACCGCACAAAAGCCACTCTGACGAACTTCCGCCGGGCTCCGGGCCGGAAAAAGCCGGCCACCGACGAGACCACGTTGCTACGAGGGCGGAACGGTGCGATTCCATCTTCTGGGTGGCCTTGTCGCCGGCACCCTGGCCGCGTTGGTGTTTGGGGCAGTGGTAAGCCTCATGGAAATTGCTCCTACGGTCGGCTTTGCACGCGGATACCTTTCGCGGGCGATCATGTTATGGTTCGTGGGCTTTGCCACGGCCGTGGGAGTACGATTCGGTGGTTATCTGGCCCACAAGGACGAATGCCAACGCGAAGGGATCCTGGCCGGGGGGCTGGCAGCCATCTTCATGGCGTTGGCCTTTTACTTGGGCTGGATCGGCTATCGCCAGGCCAACACCAAAACCATCGAGCTTGGACCTGCGCTAGTCGAGGAGGAAAACGACCACTCCTTTGTCGATGAAGAGCTGGCCGTCCGCGAGCTGGCCCGGCAAATCCTCCGCCAGCGGCAGCAAGAAGGCCAACGCAACCCCGCCCGGCAGGAGCTCCCTCAGAAAAATCACATCCCCCCGGAGGTCATGCAACAAGCCTGGCAGCGCTGGCGGCAGTTCTCTCCCGAGCAGCGCCGCGCCTGGCAGAAGCAATGTGCCCGGCAGATGCTCCAGGAGATACTGGACGAGCTCGCCAAAGAAGGCGGGTTCCAAGTGTACGAAGGGGTGGATTTCGTCCACTTTCTCAGCCCCTTCGACGGCCTGGCTTTTCTCTTGGCGGTGGCCGCCGCATACAAAGTCGGCACCGGCACCTATGAACCGGACTAACTGCGTTTTGCTGCGGGCAAGAGCCGGGTTTGCCCTGCTTTTGCGAGTTTCAGCTACCTACGCGCCTTGGGTCAACGGACCGCATTCTCGGACAGATTGCGGGTTGCTCCTCGCCCAAAGTCTGCTAGCTAGAGCGAGCGAAAAGCGAAGGGGCCGCGAGAAAATTCCGCCTCGCCGCGCCCGCCCTTCCATCGCCGGAGCGGTTCAGCCTTCGGAGGCCAGTTGGGCCAGAGTGTCCCGGGCTGCCTCAATCGTCTGGTCGATTAGCTCGGGCGTATGGGCGGCGGAGACGAACAGCGCCTCGAACTGGCTGCAGGGCATATAGACCCCGCGTTGGATTAGCCCCCAGAAATACGCGGCAAAACGCTTCGTGTCGCAGCGCGAAGCGGTGTCCCAATCCACCACCGGCTCCGGGCTGAAGAACAACGTGAGCATACTGCCGCAGCGGGCCACGGTGTGCGGGATGCCCGAGGCGGCCGCCGCTTCGGAAAGCCCCTGGGCCAGCCGGGCGGAAAGCTCTTCTAGCCGCTGGTAGGGTGGGTTTTCTTTCAGTTCCTGCAAGGTGGCGATTCCGGCCGCCGTGGCCAGCGGGTTGCCGCTCAGCGTGCCGGCCTGGAACACCTTGCCGGCGGGCAGCACGTGGTCCATCACTTCGGCCCGGCCGCCGTAGGCGCCCACGGGCAGCCCCCCGCCGACAATCTTGCCCAGGGTGGTCAGGTCCGGCTCCAGCTTGAACAGGCTCTGCGCTCCGCCCCAGGCGACACGAAAGCCGGTCATCACCTCGTCGCAGATGAGCAACGCCCCGTGATGCCGGGCAAGCCGCTGAAGCGCTTCGAGGAACTCCTCGCGGGGCAGCACGCAGCCCATGTTCCCGGCCACCGGCTCGAAGATGACCGCGGCAATCTGGTCCCCGTGCCGGGCAAAGGCGTCTTCCAGAGCCTGCGGATTGTTATAAGGCAGCACCAGCGTATCCTGCACCGTGCCGGGAGTAACCCCGGGGGAGTTGGGCACGGCAAGCGTGGCGGCCGAACTGCCGGCGGCCACCAGCAGGCTATCTACGTGCCCGTGGTAATTGCCGGCGAACTTGATAATTTTGTTCCGGCCGGTGTAGCCGCGGGCCAGGCGGATGGCGCTCATGGTGGCTTCGGTGCCGGAGTTGACCAGCCGCACTTTTTCCACCGAAGGGACCGCTTCGCAGATCAGCTCGGCCAGTTCCGTTTCGGCCAGTGTCGGGGCGCCGAAGCTCGTCCCCCGCGATGCAGCCTGGCAGACGGCTTCCACTACCCGCGGATGGGCGTGGCCCAGAATCATCGGCCCCCAGGAAGCCACGTAGTCGATGTAGCGGTTGCCGTCGATGTCCCACAGGTAGGGGCCTTCGCCCCGCTGGAAGAACACCGGCGTACCGCCCACGGCGCCGAAGGCTCGGGCCGGGCTGTTCACCCCGCCGGGAATGAGCTTCAAGGCTCGCTGGAACGCTTGCTCGCTTTTTTCTCTGGCTGGCATGGAAGTCCCTCGGGAACCACTGGCAAACGCGACACAGTTGCGGCCGAAAGCCAAGTGCTCTCAAGATACCACATCGGGACGAAAAGCTAAGAGCCCCAGTCCACAGTCTTTGCATGGACCAGCAGAAAGTCCTGCTCGGCGCTTCGGTCAAACCTCGGACGAAAAGGTCCTGCGTCTTGTGTCTTGGGTCTTGGGTGGCCGTGAACACACGCCAAGTTCGTTGTTTGGCGCCGCGGCAAATTACCGGCAGTATTCAGTAGTTCGTCGTGAATTTTGAAAGAACGGGTGCTCGTTTTTCCCTCGGAGCGGAAGCTCCTTACGCAAGGCGCAGGTCGCAAGCCGCAAGCCGATTCCCGCCCGGAGCGGAAGCTCCTGCTCAAGACCCAAGACCCATGACGCAAGACTTTCCGAGCGGAAGCCCCCAGTGGCTGCGCGGCCTTGCCGCTTCCGGACTGGATACCTACAGATTACGGTTCCACCACGTGCTCCAGGCGAAGCGTGCTCCGGCCTTGGTCGGCTTTGTTGAACCGCAGATGCCAGATGGCCTGGCCCACCTTGCAAAGTCCGGTTTCTTTCGCCTGGCAGTAGTAATAGGTGACCCAAAGCTCCAACCGCGACGAGTCCTCCGGGGGGAGCTTGAGCGGGACGGTAAACCGGGCCTGCGGCGGGTTCACGTGCTGCCACGATGCGGTTTCCGGCGTTTTCTTGCTGCCGGAAGCGGGGTTCCACACCAGGCGGTAACGCAGCGGAGCGTCGGCGTTGAGCTTCCAGCCCGCAGGCAGCTTCAGCACGACCTCAAGCTGAATTACGCCGTCTTTCGGGGACACGGTTGCAGCCGAGGGCCGGTAGATCTTGGCTCCCGGCAGTGGACGCAGCGGCTGAGGCTTGGGCCGGGGCGGCTTGGGCGGTTCCAGCCCTTGGATCGTCAGCGTGCTGGTGCGGTAGCCGTTTTCCAGGTCGATTACGCGAATCAGGTGGTTGTTCGTATCGGCCACGTAGAGCTTGCCCAAGGCGATGCTCACCCCGCCGGGTTCGTCGAACTGGGCCGGCGAGTCGCTGCGGCCGTGTTCTCCCGTGCCGGCGATGGTGCGAATGACCTTCTTTTGCAGGTCCAGCTCTTTGATTTTGCAGTTGTACGTGTCGGCGATGTAGAGCTTGCCCTGGCGATAGGCCACCCCCAGCGGGTGTTGCAGCCGGGCTTTGTCCACCGGACCGTCCACGTCGCCGAAGGTAAACAGCCGGGCATAGGGCAGCTTGGAGGTACCCAGCACGGTCCACACTTCCTTGTCGGCCGTAAACGGCACGGCGCGGATGGAGCTGCCTTCGCTGTCGGCCACGTAGAGCCATTGGCCGTCGGAGGTGAGGCCGCTTGGCTGGGCAAACGAGCAGAAACCCAGGGCATACGGCTGCCGCGGCAGCAGGGGACCATCGACGATGTCTTCCCGGCCGTTGCCGGCCCAGGGGCCAATCTGCCGGTGTTCCAGGTCCATCCGCCAAATCTGATGCGGTCCGGCCATGGCGATGTAGAGATAGCCTTTGTGTACCCAAAGCGCCCACGGGCTGTTCAGTGGCGTGCTACGCGGTTTGCCCACGTAGCGGCGCGGCAGCACCGGTCGGCCCGTGCGGTCGAAACGCAGCCCCGGCCAGGGATTCATCGCCTGGCGGCCGGTGCCGGCCACGGTGCTCACATGGCGGCTTTTCAGGTCCACTTTGCGGATCAGGTGGTTTTCCGTATCGGCCACGTAGAGCACGTCGCCGTGCAACACCATCCCTTGCGGGTGGTTGAACGTGGCCTGGTCGTAGGAGCCGTTGCGGGCCCCCTGTTCTCCCGTGCCAATCACTTCCAGCAGCTTGCCTTCCAGCGTGGCGACCACGATGCGGTTGTGATTGCTGTCGGCGATGAACAGGCGGCGGCTCTTTTCGTCAGCCAGCACTTTGCCGGGAAAGCGAAGCGGGGTGGGCTTGAGCTTTTCCCGCTCCAGGCGGAAGTGCAACGGCCGCAGGTCCAGAACCCCTTTGCGTTTGTAGTAGGGGATGGCCTTTTTGAAAAACTGGTCCAGCACCTCGAAGGTCACTTCGCCGCTGTCCCCGGCGATGAGATACCCCTCCGGGTCGATGACCCGCAGCGAAGGCCAACTGGTCACCTGGTACCGCTGCCAGATGACATGGTTGGCGTCGTTGACCACCGGATGCTCGATCTCGTAGCGGAGAATCGCCTCGCGGATGTTCTGCGAATCCTTCTCCGTGTCGAACTTGGCCGAGTGGACGCCGATGACGACAATTTCGTTCGGGTAGGCTCGCTCCAGCTTCTTCAGTTCCGGCAGAATGTGCATGCAGTTGATGCAGCAGTAGGTCCAGAAGTCCAGCAACACGAACTTGCCCCGCAGGTCCCGAAGCTCAAGCGGTCCGGCCGTGTTGAGCCACTCCACACCGCCGGTCAGAGGCGGGGCTTTCACTCGCCGAGGAAACGGGTGCTTTGCCTCCCCGGCTCCCCGAGGGGGCAGAGGTTGTTGGGCCACGCGCACACCCTCCGGTTCGGAAGTTTCTGATTTTTCCCCAGCTTTCTGGGCGGTGAGAACATCCTGGGCAGCACGTTTTCCGGCCCCGGTGGGCTCGGCGGCGGCCGAGGGGGCTTGTACTTTTCCCCCACATCCTAAAGCCAGCGCGCAGGCCAACACGAGCAGTTGCCAGACGGGGTCACGGCAGCGGCAATTCATCGCAGGTCTCCGCAAGGGACACACGTCGCACAGGCCGGGGCGCCGGGAGCAGGAGCAACCGCTTGCCGCTTGCGCCACGGCCGTGTGTTCTGGTTTTGCCATCCGCGTCCTGTATAGTATGACAAAACGGCGTTCCTGGTGCATTACGGGTTTGAACTGGGCACGGGTTCGGTTACCGCCGGTGCGGCTTTTCCAGGGAGGGTTATCTGATGGGTGCGGCTTCCTCCGACGCGTTCGTCGAGGACGTAGAGCTTTCCGGCCACATCATCGACAGCCTGTTGCTGCCCAAGGTGCTGGATCTAATCACCGCCCTGGGCGGCTCGTTCGAGCTGAAGCAAGTCACCATCGGCCACCATCGCACCGATCCCAGTTACGCGCTGATCCAGGTCCAGGCCCCAAGCGAAGAGCAACTCCAGCAGATTCTGGACCAGATTTCCGACCACGGGGCGGTACCCGTCACCGCCACCGATTGCCGCCTGGTGGCGGCCGATTGCGCCGGGGCGTTTCCCGAAGGGTTCTACAGCACCACCAACCAGCGGACCGAGGTCCGCGTCGGCGGGCACTGGATTCCCGTGGAAGACCAGGAGATGGACTGCGGCATCTGTGTGGAGCCGGAGGTGCCCCGGGCCCGCTGCGTGCCCATGATCGAAGTGGAACCGGGCCAGCAGTTCGTAGTGGGCCATGCGGGTGTGCGGGTGTTCCCCCAGCCTCGGGAGCAGCAGGGGAGCTCCCTGTTCGAGTTTATGAGTTCTTCCGTCTCCACCGAAAAACCCAAGGGAGTGGCCGTTCGCCAGATTGCCCAGGCCATGTACCGATGCCGCCGCCGCGGCGAGCCGGTCGTGCTGGTGGCTGGTCCGGCGGTGGTTCACACCGGTAGCGGCGAACACCTCTGCCAACTCATCCGCCAGGGCTATGTGCAAAAACTCTTCGCCGGCAACGCCCTGGCCGCCCACGACATCGAACAGGCCCTGTTCGGCACCAGCCTGGGCGTGCGTCTGGACCGCGGTGAGGTGGTCGAGCACGGGCACGAGCACCACTTGAGGGCCATCAACACGATTCGCCGTCTGGGTGGGATCGCCCAGGCCGTGGAACAAGGGGTGCTCCGCCAGGGCATCTGCTACCACTGCCACCGCCACGGCGTGAAGCTGCTGCTGGCCGGCAGCATCCGCGACGACGGCCCGTTGCCCGAAGTGGTGACCGACGCCGTGGAAGCCCAACGCCTGATGCGCCAGGAGCTGCGCGGCGTGGGCTTTTGCCTGATGCTGGCCACCACATTGCACTCCATTGCCGTAGGCAATCTGCTGCCGGCGTGGGTGCCGGTGGCCTGCGTGGACATCAACCCCTCGACGGTAATCAAGCTGATGGATCGCGGCTCGTTCCAGACCACCGGGGTGGTTACCGACGTGGAGCCTTTCCTGCGCGTGCTGCTCCAGGAGTTGGAGCGCCTGGAACGGCTCGAAGCGGCCGGCGGCGAACCGGACCGGTAGGTTGATCTTGTCCGCCGTTTGGGCGAGGGATAGGATTGTTCGTGGAGTGAGGGCGGTCTGCTGCCCGCTTTGCTTTGCGGCACAGCGTTTTTTGGCCGTCCGTGCAGCCCCCGATCCGGCTCGCCAGCTTGTCCGAAGCGCGTCTTTTCCCGGCGAGCCACAAGAAGGAACCCGCAGATGAAATCTTCTTCTTGCGCCAAGCCTCGGCTCTGGATGGCAACGGTTCTCCTGCTGGCCGGTTCGCTGGTGGTCCCGGCCCCTGCGGTGGCCGAACTGAAGCAGCCCCGTCCTACCGACCGCTGGATTTTGCAGTCGGTGGCCGTGCTGCTGCAACGGGAACACATCGCCCGCCACAAACTGGATGACGAGATTTCCCAGCGGGCGTTCAAGATGTTCATCGACGCGTTGGACCCGAACCGCCTCTATTTCCTCCAAGCGGACATCGACGAGTTCGAACCGTTGCGGCGCCAGATCGACGATCTGGTAACCAAGGGCGACATGGCCCCCGTTTACCGTATCTTCAACCGTTTCCTGGAGCGGATCGACCAGCGGGTGCAGGTGGCCCAGCGGTGGCTGGACGCCAAGCACGACTTTACGGTGCGAGAGGAGTTCGTCGTCGACCGCGAAGACCTCCCCTTTGCCCGCACTGTGGCCGAACTGGACGAACGGTGGCGCAAGCGGATCAAGTACGACCTGCTCAACCAGAAGCTGGAAGGCAAGTCGCTGGCCGAAGCCCGCGAAACCCTGCGCAAACGCTACCGCGCCTTCGCCCGGCGGATGCACCAGACCGACGGCGACGAGCTGCTGGAGATGTTCCTCAACTCCGTCACCAACTCGCTGGACCCGCACACCAGCTACCTTTCGCCCAGCACGTTGACCAACTTCGAAATCTCCATGCGGCTGGAGCTGGAAGGGATCGGGGCCTCGTTGCGCCAGGACGAAGACGGAGTAATCCGCGTGGTGAAAATCGTCCCCGGTGGAGCGGCGGACAAGGACGGGCGGCTCAAGCCCAAGGACCAGATTATCGCCGTGGGCCAGGGCGAAGACGGCCCGTGGGTCGATGTGGTCAACATGAAACTTTCCGACGCGGTGAAGCTCATCCGCGGCAAGCGGGGCACCGTCGTGCGGCTGAAGGTAATTCCCGCCGCCGGAGGCGAGCCGCGGGTCTATAAAATCACCCGGGCCAAAATTGAACTGAAGGACAGCGAAGCCCGCGGGGAAGTCATCACCGTGGGTCGCAAACCCAGCGGGACGCCGTATCGCATCGGGGTAATCGACCTGCCCAGCTTCTACCTGGACATGCAGGCTGCGCGGCTCAATCTGCCCGACTACAAAAGCTCCAGCCGCGACGTGCGGAAGATTCTTCAGCAGTTCCGCCGTCAGGGTGTGGACGCCGTGGTGATGGACCTGCGCCGAAACGGCGGCGGCTCGCTCTCCGAAGCAGTGGCGCTGACCGGACTGTTTATCGACCGCGGGCCGGTGGTCCAAATCAAAGACGCCGACGGCCAGGTGGAGCTGTTCGAGGACACCGAACCGGGCGTGGCCTGGAGCGGGCCCTTGGTGGTGCTGGTGAGTAAGTTCAGTGCAAGCGCTTCGGAGATTTTTGCCGGAGCGATTCAGGATTACCGTCGCGGGCTGGTCGTGGGCGACCACGCCACGCACGGCAAGGGGACCGTACAGGTGTTGATGGACCTTTCGCGGCGGTTGTTCCGCTTCGGCGGCGGACCGAAGCTGGGCGCGCTGAAACTCACCATCCAGCAGTTCTATCTGCCCGGGGGAAACAGCACCCAGTTGCGAGGGGTGCTTTCGGACATCGAGCTTCCCTCGATTACCACCCATCTGGAGATTGGCGAACGGGACCTGGACTACGCGCTGAAGTTCGACCAGGTGCGGCCCGCGGCGTTCCGGCCCTTGAACCTGGTCACCCCGCAGATAGTGGCCCTACTGCGGCAGAAATCGGCCCAGCGCGTGGCGGCCAGTCCCGAGTTCCAGAAAGAACTCCAACGCATCGCCCACTACAAAAAGCAAAAGGAACGCAAAGCGGTCCCGCTGAACGAACAGGAGTTCATGGCCCTGCGCAAGCAGGACACCAAGCTGGAAGACATCTTCAACGAAGAAGACCAGCAGCCCGAGGACGGCCACGTGGTCAAGCGGGACTACTACCTCGACGAAGTGCTGGCCATCACGGTGGATTACCTGAAACTGCTCCAGGCACAGCCAAACTAATCGGCGGCTTTTCACTACGGGGCGGCTTGCTCACCCCCCGGCAACGTATCCCGCAATCGGGGGCGAGAAGCTGCGTTTCCGCTTGGGAAACGTGCTCCCGGTCTTTCGTGAAGCGTTGGATTGCACTGCGCGAAGGCAACAAGAAGCGTTTGCCGTTGTTTTTTCGTTGGGAGCAATGCCGACTGCTCGCCGGGAAAGGCCCCGGCGTTTCCTCTCGCACTGGGACGGAAGCTCTCTCGCTTGCTCAAAACTGCGGTGCGGACATTTCAGCATCTCCCGCATACCCCCGCTCCTTCCAACCCCCAAACCCTCACTCCCTTCTCAGTGCTTTTTGTTGCGTGAGAATGCATCAGCCGATATAAATGGATAAGCGGCTCGGGTTTTGGCCCGATGTCGTTTCCTACCTTCGGTGGCCGCATCCTGCCGTGTATCGTTCCCGCCTGCAAAGCGAGTCCAAGCCGTGAACTGTTCGTGCCGGTTGCTCTGGTCCGTGCTGGCGTTGCTGGTGCTGTTGACTCCGGCGGTCCGGGGCGAGGAAGCCCCCAACAAAAAGCGGCTCACGTTCGAGCACGACATCCGGCCCATTCTCAAGGTTCACTGCACCCACTGCCACGGCGAAGCCGGCGAGAAAGAAGGCGGACTGGATCTGCGGCTGCGGTGGTTGATGGTCCAAGGGGGCGATTCCGGCCCGGCCATCGAACCCGGCGACCCGGAGGCCAGCTACCTGATCGAGCGAATCGAAGCGGGCGAGATGCCCCCGGGCGATGCCCCTCGAATGCCCAAGGAACAGGTGGCGTTGCTGCGGCGGTGGATTGCCCAAGGGGCGCCCACGGCAGGCCCGGAGCCGAAAGAGGTGGGCCCCGGGCCCATCATCACCGAAGCCGAGCGGCAGTTTTGGGCCTTTCGGCCTCCGCGGCGTCCCAAGCCCCCGCGGGTGAAAGCCGCCCATCGGGTGCGCACGCCAATCGATGCGTTCGTGCTGGCCCGGTTGGAACAAGCCGGGCTCACGTTCGCCCCGGATGCCGATCGCCGCACGCTGATCCGCCGGTTGTATTTCGATCTGCTGGGGCTGCCGCCTCGGCCGGAGGAGGTCAAACGGTTTGTCGAAGACCCTTCGCCACAGGCTTACCGGCGCCTGGTGGATCGGTTGCTGGCCTCGCCTCAGTACGGCGAACGGTGGGCGCGGCACTGGCTCGACGTGGCCGGCTATGCCGACAGCGAAGGCTACACCAACGAGGACCCGGTACGCCCCTGGGCCTGGAAGTACCGGGACTATGTGATCCGTTCGCTGAACCAGGACAAGCCGCTGGACCAGTTCATCGTGGAACAACTGGCCGGGGACGAGTTGGTGCAGCCGCCTTACAAGGACCTTTCGTCCCGGGAAGCCGAACTGCTGGCGGCCACGGGGTTCCTGCGGATGGCACCCGACGGCACGGCCCGGGCGCCGGATCCGCCGCTTGCCCGCAACGCCGTGATTTCCGAAACGATTAAAATCGTCTCTTCGGCTCTGCTGGGGCTTACCGTCGGCTGCGCCGAATGTCACGATCACAAGTACGATCCCATCCCGCAGGAAGATTACTACCGGCTGCGGGCCATTTTCGAGCCGGCTTACGATCCCAAGCACTGGCGCACCCCGCCGCAGCGGCTCATTTCGCTTTACACTCAGGCCGACCGCGAAAAGGCCCAACAAATCGAACAGCAGGCCAAACAGCTCGACCGCAAGCGGCTCCAGCGGCAAAAGGAGCTAATCCAGCAGACGCTCGAGCGCGAGTTGGCCAAACTGCCCGAAGAGCTGCGCGAGCCGCTACGTACAGCCTATAATACCCCGGCGGCCAAGCGGACCAAGGAGCAGAAGGAGCTGCTGAAGAAGTACCCGAAAGTCGGGCGATTGACCCCGGGCAGCTTGTATCTTTACGACCGCAAAGCCGCCGACGAGTTGAAGAAACTGGCCGAGCAGGCCAAGAAGATTCGGGACACCAAGCCCAAGGAAGAGTTCGTCCGCGCACTGACCGAAGTGCCCGGCCAGGTGCCGCAAACGGTGGTGTTCTACCGGGGTGATTACCGCCAGCCTCGCCAGGCGGTCCGTCCTGGCCCACTGCGGGTGCTGTTGCCCGGCGATGCTCCCAATCCGGTGCCGGTGGACGATCCCAAACTGCCCACCACCGGCCGTCGCCTGGCCTATGCGCGTTGGCTGACCAGCGGGCGGCATCCGCTGGTGGCCCGCGTGCTGGTCAATCGCGTGTGGATGCATTACTTCGGCCGGGGGATTGTCGCCACGCCGGAAGATTTCGGCCACCTGGGCGCTCGGCCCTCGCACCCGGAATTGCTCGACTTCCTGGCCGACGAGCTGGTACGCAGCGGCTGGAGCTTGAAGCGGCTGCACCGGCTGATTGTCACTTCCACCGTTTACCGGCAACAAAGCCGCATCAGCCCCCAGGCCCAACGAATCGATCCGGACAACCGCTTGCTTTCCCACATGCCCTTGCGGCGGCTGGACGCCGAGGCATTGCGGGACGGCGTGCTAGCCGTCTCGGGCAAGCTGAACCTGGAGATGTTCGGCGAACCGGTGCCGGTGATGGCCGACCGGGTGGGCCAGTTCGTGCTGGGGATTGAAAACCTAAACGCCGGGCGGCCTGGGCCGCGCATCCCCCTGCACGGCCGCGAGTACCGCCGCAGCGTGTACGTGCAGGCCCGGCGCAGCCGGCCGCTGGCCGTACTCAAGGCGTTCGACTACCCAGCCATGGAACCCAACTGCCCCCGGCGTGCAAGCTCCACGGTTTCCACCCAGGCGCTGATGCTGATGAACAACGAGTTCCTAATCAACCATGCCCATTTCTTCGCCCAGCGCGTGGAGCGGGAAGCGGGCGCGGAGCCGCAGGACCAGGTGAAACGGGCGTGGCTGCTGGCCTACGGCCGGGAACCCGATGCG
Organism: Planctomycetales bacterium; assembly: GCA_015488215.1. Classification (GTDB taxonomy): domain Bacteria; phylum Planctomycetota; class Planctomycetia; order Pirellulales; family S012-138; genus S012-138. Next base: position 22,455 of record WFOE01000224.1, on the reverse strand, counting down.
CAAGAAACAGCCTGGGCCGTGGAGTTCCTCCGCCGCCAGGCCGAAGTACTTCGCGGCCGCAAAGCCCAGGTGCGCACTTCCGATTCCAAGGTCCATACGATTACCGACCCGAAACAAATGGCCCTGGCCAGCTTGTGCCAGGTGTTGCTTGGTTCCAACGAGTTTTTGTACGTGGATTAATCCAGGGAGCAAGCGAACCCATGCACTCGAATACGACCCGAGCGGCAGGCGTTCCCGGGCGGCGAGCCGGGCACCCGGGCTGCTGTACCCGGCGGCACTTTCTGGCTTCCGGCGTGTGGAACCTGGCTTCGCTGGGGCTGGTGTGGCTGTTGCAGGAAGAAGGGCTGCTGCCGGCAGCTCCTTCCCGGCCGGAGCTGAAGACCAAGAGCTACGACCTGCGGCCCAAGCCGCCGGAGTTCCGCCCCCGGGCCCGGGCGATGATTTCGCTGTGGATGCAGGGGGGACCGAGCCATCTGGACCTGTTTGATCCCAAGCCGGCGCTGGCCAAATACAAGGAATACCCGGGCGAAGTGAAGTACGACGACCCGGCCCATGCTAGCCGCCGCCTGCTGCCCAGCCCTTGGAAGTTCCGCCGCTGCGGCGAGTCGGGCATGGAGCTTTCCGAGCTGCTTCCGCACCTGGGCCAGGTGGCCGACGAGATTACGCTCATTCGCTCGATGGTCACCGGCGTGAACAACCACGGCCAGTCGATCCGGGCCTTGCAGACCGGAGCGGTGGTGCCCGGCCGGCCCACCCTGGGCAGTTGGCTCACCTACGGGTTGGGCAGCATGTCGCAGAGCCTGCCGGCCTTTGTGGCGCTGATCGACCCGGGCCAGTTGCCCGTGCTGGGCGTGGAAAACTGGTCCAACGGCTGGCTCCCCTCGCTTTACCAGGGGACGGTCATCCAGCCGCGCGAGCCGCGTATCCCGAACCTCCACCCGCCGGCCCATCTCAAAGGAAAACCACAACAACAGGCCCTGGAACTCCTGGGCCGGCTGAACCAGCGCCACATGGAGCAGCATCCGGGCCATCTGGACCTGCCGGCCCGGGTGGCCAGCTACGAGCTGGCTGCGCGGATGCAGTTGGCCGCCCACGAGGCGTTGGACATCAGCAAAGAGAGCAAAGCCACGCTGAAGCTGTACGGAATCGACGATCCGGCCACGCGCGACTTCGGCACCCGATGCCTTATCGCCCGGCGGCTGATCGAACGCGGCGTGCGGTTCGTGCAGGTTTACACGCAGAACCAGTTCTGGGACCACCACCGCGGGATTCGCAAATCGCTGCCTGCGGCCTGCCGCAAGGTGGATCGGCCCTCGGCCGCCTTGGTGCTGGACCTGAAGGCCCGCGGCCTGCTGGACACCACCGTAGTCCATTGGGGCGGAGAGATGGGCCGGCTGCCGGTAATCCAGTACGACGAAGGACCGGACCGGGTGGGCCGGGACCACAACACGTATGGGTTCAGCATGTGGCTGGCCGGCGGAGGATTCCGGGGCGGCTGCGTTTACGGAGCCACCGACGAGTTCGGCCACAAGGCGGTGGAAAACAAAGTGACCCACCACGATTACCACGCCACGCTGCTGCACTTGTTCGGGCTGGATCACCAGCACCTGAGCTTCGAGCGCAACGCGCGGAAAGAAACCCTGACCGACGGCAAACCGTGCCGCGTGGTGAAGGAAATCCTGGCCTGATCCCCCACGGGGAGCGAACCGGCCTCCAGACTGACCGTTCGCCGGGGCCAGCGCCACGCAGATACGAAACGGCCCAGGCCAAACCCTCCCGATCCCGGTACGCAGGGGCTCAGCGGCTCCGGGCCTGGTTCAGCAACGGGCCGTCAAGGAACGGGCCGGGGGATTACTTCGGCCGGAGCCACCGGCATCCCGGCTGCTTCTTCCCAGGGCAGTTCCATCAGATCGACGATTTGGGCCGCTAGTTGCCCAATGGCCTGTTGCTGGGCGGTGGCCAGCGACTGTCCGGCCTCAGGCACCAGACGCGACTGCTGGTGCAAATCCACCAGCACCTGCGGCACGTTGAGCGTGCGCTGGCCCAGCACGGTGCCGTCCCGATGCACCCACTGGACCTGTACCACCATGTCCACGCCTAGTTCGCGCGGTTCGTCGAAGGGGTTTTCAACCAGCACCCGTTTGGTCTGGCTGAGGATGCGGCCGCGGAGCACCGAATCGGCGTTGGGGGAATCGGAAACGCGAAACGGCGTGCGGCGGTGCAGCTCTTTGACGACCGCCTCGGTGAGCCGTTCGCCCAGGTCGCGGCGATAGGTGCGCGACTCGAACACCGGCACATAGACCGTGCGCACGTCCTGCCGGTAAAGTCCGGCGGTGCCGAAACGATACCCGGCACACCCGCCCGCCAGAGCCAGAACCAACAGTTCCGCGGCGAGCACGCGCGCTAGCGCTGGGCGGCCGTGGTCGATCAAGACCGGGGGTTCCCACGGGCGGTTCACCGTTTGGCTCCTGCTCTACCGGGCTGGTTGGCCAACACTTCCGGAGTCTGGCCGCCGGGAACGCCGGAGGGCTGGTTAATGGGACGCGGCCCGGTTTTGCGTTCCGGGAACAGTCGGGCCAGCCACTGGAACCGCTGCGGCGGATTTTCCGGTTCGTTGGCGTATTGTTGCATCCGTTTTTGGGCCAGTTGGACGTAGGGGGTGTTGGGAAACTTGCGCACCACTTGCTGGTAGTAGTAGCGGGCGGCCCCGTAGTGGCCTCCGCGGGCGTAGAACTCGGCCATTTCGAAGTCCCGCTGGGCCTTCAGCACTTCTATCCGCCGCCGCGTGCGCACCACGCGCTGCCACTGGTCGCCCAGTTCGTCGCGGAACTGGGTCAGCAGGACTTCGGCCAGTTTTTCGGCTTCCTCAAGCGGCGTTTTGTCGTAGCCGGGCCCCTGGTAGGTTTGCAGCTTGGCTTGCAGCCCCAGCACGTAGGCGTACACCAGAAAGCGGCTGTTGGGATAGTCCTGCCGCAGTTGGGTGTAGAACTGGTCGGCGTTGCGCCAGCGGCCACGGGCAAAGTGGGTGTTCGCCACCAGGAAGATGGCCGCATCGGCCAGGGGACCGGTGGGGTCCTTGAGCCAGATCAGCTCCAGGGCTTTCAGGGCGTGGCCCTCGGTGTCGAACATCGGCCGCCGGGTGTCGAAGCTGGGCACCAGCGTGCGATGCGGACTCACCTTGTTCAGTTGCAGCCAGTACTGGGCGATGGCATACAACCGCCGCGTGACCCGATCCATGTGCCGCGTATGCTCGTGTTCCTTGAGCAGCTCGTTGTACACATCGAACGCCTTGCGGTAGTTGTCCTCGAAGAAATAGCACTCGGCCTGCATCAGCAGGGCGTCTTCTTCCAAGGGGGAGTCAGGCCACCAGAGCGCGGCCGCTTTGTACTTTTTGCGTGCCTCGGCATATCGCCCCTGGAGGAACAACCGGTCCCCCTGGGCGAAAAGCTCCATGGCCCGCTTGCGGCTGGGGTCTTTGCCGCCGCGGGAAAGACGCTGCCACCAGTTGACCACGGCGGTGGTCAGCGGGTCCGGTTCGTCAAACTGCTCGGCGTCGGGACGCGGGGGCGGCGGGGTGCTGGGCGGACCGATCCCGCCCCGGCCGAAGCTCTGGGCCCGGGCCGCTTGGGGCCCCGCAAGCGCCACCAGCAGCCAAAGCACCACCGCAAGGCGAAGCGAGGGCCGCAAAACGCCCACGGCCGATTCCTTTGCCGCGGCCTGTAGCGGACACCCCGTGCAGCGGGGCCTGGAGTTGCGATCTGCCGGAAGAGGCATGGCCGAACAATCCACGGCGAATCCTGGGATGCACAAGGGGAGGAGCGTCTGCACACCACGGTCAGGTGGTAGATACACAAACCCCCGTTCGGAGAAAAGAACAATCCCGCTGTCGCCATACTTGCCGCCAGCACTGCCTGCGCCACCATCAGCGGGGCAGCAGCGGGTGCATCCGCCAGGGCGAGCCGCGCAGATGAGCCAGGTACTGGTTCATCACCGCCCGCAACTCGCCGGAAGAACCAAACTCCAGCGGCCGAGGGCTAGTGAGCTTTTGCAGCGGTTCGCGGGCCAGGGCCAGCCAGGCTTTCCAGGTGGGGGCCGAAAGCGTCACCAGCGGCCGCTTGCCCCGGCGGCAGCCGGGACACAGCACCCCGCCGTGAACCGGACCGAAAGCCACCCGTCCCCGGGGTACCACCGCCGTCCCGCATTCCACGCAGTGGGTCAGCGAAGGATGCACGCCCAGCAGCTTCAGCGCCGCGGTTTCCCAGCGAAACACCATCCAGGGGTTGATTTCCCGGCGGCGCCACTGGCGGAGTACGGCCACGGCCGCGTCGAACAGGCTCGGCTGGGCGTCTTCCGGCTCGGTGAGCACGTGCAGCATCTCGGCCACATAGTAAGCGGCGTAGAGATTCGGCAGCGCAGCCCCCGGGGGGCGAAAGCGGAACTCCAGCTTGGCTTCGGCCACCACGTCCAGCGCGTCGCTCCGCTTGCGCAGCAGCACCACGTCGCTTACGGCCAACAGCTCCATAGCCGTATCGAACGCGTTTTTGGCTCGCCGGGCCCCCTTGGCCACCGCTTCTACCTTGCCGAAGCGGCGAGTGAACAGCTCCACCACGTAGCTGGCCTCGCTCCAGGGGACCAGGCGAATGACCAGGGCCGCTGTGCGTTCCACGCCTTAAAAGTCCCTCGAACCAGCAGGCCTTTCCGGGGAAGCAGGGCTTCTGCCGCGTTTCCGCTGCGGCCGGGAACCGTTTGCCGCCCGGAAGGCGTTCTTTCCGGGAGGAGCTGTTCTCCGGGTGGTGCTTAGGGCGATTCGGCCGTGGCGGCCAGCCCCAGCGCTTCGAGCAGCTCGCCGGCCCGGTCGGTCCGCTCCCAGGTGAACTCTTCCTCGCTGCGGCCGAAGTGCCCGCCCGAGGCGGTCTTCTGGTAGATGGGCCGCCGCAGTTGCAGATAGTCGATAATGCCGCCGGGGCTCAGGGGGAACAGCTCGCGCACCACGCGGCAGAGTTCCTCCTCGGCCACCTTGCCGGTGCCGGCCGTGTCGATGTGGATGCTGACCGGCTCGGCCACGCCGATGGCATAGGAGAGTTGCACTTCGCAACTTTTGGCCAGCCCGGCCGCCACAATCGTCTTGGCCACGTGCCGGGCCATGTACGCGGCGCTGCGATCCACCTTGGTCGGGTCCTTGCCGCTGAACGCTCCCCCGCCGTGGCGACTCCAGCCGCCGTAGGTATCCACGATGATCTTCCGCCCGGTCAGGCCGCAGTCGCCGTGCGGACCGCCCACGATAAAACTGCCCGAGGGGTTGATGTGGTGCTTGATCCCCGTGGTATCCAGTTCCGGGGGCAGACAGTCGGGCAGCACCTGGTCGATGATGAACTGTTTGATTTCCGACTGGCTCACGGTGGGCTCGTGCTGGGTGGAAACGACCACGGTGTCCAGCCGCACCGGACGGTCGTCTTCGAACTCCACCGTCACCTGGCTTTTGCTGTCGGGACGCAGCCAGGGCACTTCCCCCTGCTGCCGGGCCTGGGTGAGCCGATGCAGGATGCGGTGAGCCAAGGCAATCGGCAGCGGCATCAACTCCGGCGTATGATCGCAGGCGTAGCCGAACATCAGCCCCTGGTCGCCCGCTCCCAGCTCCTTGCCCCGCTGCTGGTCTTCCAGCACGGCTTGGGCAATCTCGGGGCTTTGCTGGCCCACGCAGACCAGCACCGCACAGGTGTCGGCTGCGATGCCCATCTGGTCGTCCACGTATCCCACCTGGCGGATCGTATCGCGGACGACCTTTTGGTAATCGACCGTGGCCTGGCTGGTAATCTCTCCGGCCACCAGAGCCATGCCGCGACAAAGCAGCGTTTCGCAGGCGACACGGGCCTGGGGGTCCTGGGCCAGATGGGCGTCCAGCACCGCGTCGGATATCTGGTCGGCCAGCTTGTCCGGATGGCCCATGCTGACCGATTCGCTGGTAAACAAGTAGCGACCCTTGGCCACGGCGATGTCTCCTCCAGGGAAAAGGATTGGCAAGTTGGCTCACCCGGCCCGCGACGAAACCAGGGACCGGCGGGCACGTCGTCTTCCAATGGGGGAAGGGTGGTCCAATTCAAGGGAGAACCATCCAAGGTGCGGGCCATTATAAGAATAGATTGCAAAGTGCAACAACCGGAGAACGCCCGAGGGTTCCCGCCCGCTTCGCCGCCCGTTCTTTCGATACGTTCCCGTTTATCGGTACAGGTGCTACGCAGCCTGACAAGGGCTCTCTTTGCCGGCAGACCCGAGGTCGCCTACTTGACCACGGTGAACTCCAGTGTGCCGGTGGCCATCCGCTGGCTCTTGACGTCTTCGATGGTCAGTTGCAGTTTGTGGCGTCCCGGGTAAATCCGCTCAGGTAACTGAATCCGGTAGCTGACAAAGAAGTCCCGGCGGCGATTGTCGCACTTGTCTTCCACCACGGGCAACTCCTCGCTTGCCACCTGGTTGCCGCGGGCGTCGTAGATCTGGTAGCTGCCTCGCAGCGTGGTTACGTACCCCTGCGGGGTTTCCTCCACCGAAAAATTCTCCAGCTCGGCGTAAAGCAGAACCACCTGGCCGGGCCGGAACTCGTCTTTTTCAAACCGGCCAATCACGCCGTAGCTCCGCACCGCCGTACACAGCGCCAGGTTCTTCACCACCAGGTTGGCCGCTGCACCCAGGTGGTACACCGCCTGGTCCAGATGCACCTTGGCCTCGGTGGCCCGGCGAGCTGAATGGGGAATCGCTTTCCCGTCCAAGTACACCGCCAGGGCGTAGAACTGGTTAGTCCAATACTGCTGCTGGTGGGCGGGAATGCCGGGAATCGGCTCCAGGGCTTGCTCGCGCCGCCCGGCAGCCAGATAGAGCATCCGCAAATAAACGTGCCGCTGAAGCTCTTCCAGCGAACGGGCCGGTCCCTGGGTCTGCTGTTCCAGGGCGGCGATTACCCGCTCAAGTTGCTCCTGCGGCGAAGGGGGTTTTTGTGGTTGGGTTTTCCCAGTGTCGGAGGCCGCCGTCGAGGAAACGCTTGCCGCAGCGCCGGAACCAGACGGAACGGTCGTTTGCCCGGAGTTAGCCGCCTGGCCATCCTGGCTTGTCGCCGCCGCGGTTTGTTTCCCGCCCGAAATGGCCCCCGGAGAGACCGACTCGGCCCCCTTTGTTCCTCGCGGACCACCCGGCGGAGCAGAGTGCCCTTTGGTAGCGGGCGAGGTGGCCGAAGACGCCTTGCCCTTCGCACCAGCGGGGCCAGGCCAGCTCGTCCGGGTCGAGGTAGCCGGGGAGCCGGTTCGTTTGTCCGGCTGCGACGATTCGGCTCCCGGCTGGGTCCATTGGGCGCTTGCCAGAAAATACTGAATCAGGATTGGCCAGGCCGAACGGTCCACCAGAGCCAGGTCCTGGGCCAGCTTTTCCCGTTGCTGGGGCGAGAGCCGCCCCTGGCGTTCCAGCCGCTGGAGCACTTGTTCCAGTTCATCCTGCTCCGACGAAGCTTGTTCCGCCTCGGACGTCTGCCCGGGGGCGGGAGTGCCCGAATCCGGTTTTCCGGCGGAGCTTTGTTCCGGCCCAGGACTGGTGGCCGAAGCGGTGGCTTTCGCTCCCTCGACGTCTGCTTGCTCGGTGGCGGTGGTTTCCGAATCCTGTTCCAGCCGCCAGGGCAACACGGCGGCACAGCCGGGCGCCCAAGCGACCACCAAAAGCGCTAGCAGCAACGCGCCCGCTGGCCCGTTCCACCGGGGGGCACATCGGGACGAAATGCCCGTTCCGGCCGTTCCCGAGCCACCGAAGCACATCCGGCAAGCAGACGCCTCTGCCGGCTTCCGCCTTGGCCGAGGCGGAGCTGGCCGGTGCTGCAGTCGGGTCAGCAGGACGCTGGTCAACACGTCGGGCATTGCCGGGATAGGTCGATGGGTTCGCTTGTTCGTCCGGGCCGCGGGAGATTGTCGCTTCCCGTCTCGGCAGGAACTTCGTTTGCCGGGACCAGGAGGCCACGGAGTCGGCCAAAACGCGGAGAACCATAAGCCCCGGCTCCGTGAGCGGCAAGAGGGATTACCCTCTCCGAGGCAGTCCGTGCCAGCGGTGCCATCGCGTGCCTCCTCGGGCGACCTTGACCCGGAAAAAAGCCCCCTCCTATAGTGCCTGCCCTTGTCGGGCGCAAGTCAGGAGGAACGTCCTGCCGAAGGCAGGCCCCCATTCCCCAACACGATGATGGAGAGGGCGATGGCTCGGTTGCAAAACGAAGCGGCGCCGGCTCGTGGTCGAGTGGCAAAGCGCGTGCTGGTCCTGGCGGTTCTGGCCGCGGGCGTGATATCCGCCGCGGTGCTGTTGCGGCAACAGCAACCTGCTCCCAAAGCCGAGGCTCAGACTCGCCCGTCGGCTACTGGTCCTGCTCGCCGCACGCCGAGCCGCAGCACGCAACCCCGGAAAGTTGAACCAAAACGGCCTGCCCCCGGCTCGCTCAAAGTCATGGCCATCGTCAACGGGGAGCAGATCACCCGCGAGCAACTGGCCCGGGAGTGCATGCTCCGCTACGGCAAGGACGTGCTGGAAAGCCTGATTAACAAGCAGCTCATCCTGGAATACTGTCGGCGGCACGGAATCCAGGTCACTCGCCAAGAAGTCCAGGCCGAAATCGCCCGAATGGCCCGGCGGTTTCACATGACGGTGGATCAGTGGCTCAAGCTGCTGGAAAAGGAACGGGGCATCCGGCCCGAGCAATACGCCAGCGACATCGTCTGGCCCCAACTGGCCCTGCGCCGCGTGGCCGCCAAACTGCTGGAAGTTACCCCCAAGGAGCTTCAGGCGGCCTACGAAACGCAGTACGGCCCGGCCGTGGAAGTGCGCATGATCCTGTGCAAAACGCGCGAACAAGCCGAAAAAGTGCACCGCATGGCCCAGGCCCGGCCCGAAGAGTTCGAAAAACTGGCTCGCACTTACTCGGCCGACCCGGTCAGTGCCGGCTACGGCGGGCGAATCCCCCCGGTGCGCAAACACCTGGGGGATCCCAAGCTGGAACAGGCGGCGTTCGCCCTGAAGCCGGGACAGATTTCCCCCGTGGTGCCCATCGACGGCGGGTTCGTCATCCTCAAGTGCGTGCGGCACATCCCCAGCCGCATGGACCAGTTCCCGCTGGAAAAGGTGCGCAAGCAACTGGAAGAAATGGTCCGCGATAAGAAAGAGCCGCTGGTGGCTTCCCGCGTATTCCAGCAACTACGCAAACAAGCCCGGGTGCTGGAAGTGTTCGGCCACCCCGAACGCGAAAAGCAATATCCGGGCGTGGCCGCCATCGTCAACCGGCAGCAAATCACCACCCAGCAACTGGCCCAAGCCTGCCTGGAACGCCACGGCGTGGAAGTGCTCGACGGCATGATTAACCGCCTGGTGCTGTTCCAGCAAATCCGCCGCGAAGGCATCGTGGTCACCCACGAGGACATCCACCAGGAAGTCGTCCGCGCGGCCAAGGCGATGGGCGTTACCGACAGCAACGGCCAGGCCGACCTGGACCGTTGGTTCAAGATGGTCCAGGAACAGCAAGGACTTTCCCGGGAGCGCTATCTGCGGGAAATCGTCTGGCCCACCGTCGCGCTGAAAAAACTGGTGCTCAAACGCCGCCCGCGCGAAGTCCAAGTGACCGAAGACGACCTGCGCAAAGCCTTCGAAGCCAACTACGGCCCGCGGGTCAAATGCCGGGCCATCGTGGTGAACAACCCCCGCACGGCCCAAATCGTCTGGGAACAGGCCCGCAAAAACCCCGACCCCATCTACTTCGGCCAGCTTTCCAGCAAGTATTCCATCGACGCGAACCTGCGCACGCTCAACGGCGAGATTCCGCCCATCGGCCGTCACGGTGGCCGGCCCACGCTGGAAAAAGAAGCCTTTTCGCTCAAGCCGGGCGAAATCTCCGGCATCATCCAGCTCAAAGACAAGTACGTCATCCTGTTCTGCGAAGGCTACACCAAGCCACAGCAGGTGTCGTTGGACGAAGTGCGGGACATCCTGCAAGAGGATATCTACGAAAAGAAGCTCCGCCGGGCGATGGCCGCCGAGTTCGCCGCCATGCTCGACCAGTCCCGGGTCGAAAACTTCCTGGCCAACACACGCCACGTGCCGGTACGCCAGGCAGGCCGCACCGCGCATCCGGTCCGCAAGTAACGGAATCGGCTTGCGGCTTGCGAGTGGAGCTTCCGCTCCGGGAGGTCTTGCGTCTTGTGTCTTGGGTCTTGAGCAGAAGCTGCCGCTCCGACGGAAAAAAACAAGCGTTCGTGCTCGTACTCGTACTCGTAATCGGCAACTCGTTGTTATCTGCAATCGGCAACCGGTGTGCTGGGGGCGTAAGCTCCCGGAGGCGGCAGGGCCGCAGCCACTAGGAGCTTCCGCTCCAATGCAAGAATAAGCTTTTCTCTTCGCATCCGGTGAGCCGGGAACGTTATTTCCTGGAGAAGAAAATCCGCCGGAACGCGCGATGTGTCCCCCGCAGTCACGGGCCGGTGCGGTTGGACGCAGTGCCGGAAAGCTGCTTGACGATCTCCTGGAAGTCTTTCCGCTTGCGGATAGGGTCGAAGTCGGGATCGGTCCGCAGTTCCTCGACGTTGCGGTATCCGCGCTGGATAGCCAGCCTGAGCATAGCGATTGCCCGCTGGGCAAAAGTTTCGGCCGACTGTCGGCGGACCGCTTCGTCCAGACTTTCGTTTTCCGCAACTCCTCGGACCGCCAGCGACAGTCCTTTGGCGGCCCAGGCAGCAGCTTCTTTCGGGTCGTATTTGAGCGCGGCCAGGCGTTCGGCTGTGGCCAAGGCCTCTGACTGGCGGCCCAGGGCCGCCAGCAGCAGCGTACGCGGTACCAGGTGCATCGCCAGCCCTCGCTGATAGGTTTTGGATTCGGGCATAACCTTCAACTTCCTCTGGCAGTCGGCCAGGGCGGCGTCCGAAAGAGCCTTGGCCTCGTTGTACCGCCTGTTCCAGACAAGAACGCGGACGAGGCGTTCCCTGGGCCATTGGATGGCGAGCCATTTCCTATCCGAATCCGTGGCGGGAAATTCCCGGAGCAGCTTTTCCGCCAGATGGAGTGCCTTCTTATACTCGACTTGTGCTTTATCGTATCGCTTGGTGTGCTTGTAAACGTCGCCAAGCCTTCGCCGGCTGCGGGCCAACTCGGCAATAAACTCTGCTGCCCCGGGGGATTCTTGCACAAGCTGTTCTCGCAGCTCGATCGCCTTTTTTAAAAACTTCTCGGCCTCATCGTACTGCCGGGTCTTTTGTTTCACACGACCTAGGCTATGGTAACACAACGACAAATCGCTTCGATGTTGCGTACTCTCGGGGAATTGCTTGACGAGCTGTTCTCGGAGTTCCGCAGCCTGGCGGTACTGCTCTGCTGCTTCTTCGTAGCGGCCTATGTAATCATAAAAAGCGCCTAAAAAGTAAAAGCGCTTCGCCAAGCTGCTGCGGTGCCTAGCTACACCAGGAAATTGCACAGTGAGATTTTTGTGTACGGCGATTTCTTTCTTGTATTGTTCCACGGCCTCAGAGTGGCGGTTAGTAGTCCGGTAGAAGGTTGCCAGGTTGCGGTAATTGCGAGCCAAGGCCGTTTGGTAGGCCTCCAACTTCGGAAACTGTTCGGCGAGTTTCTTTCGTATGGCAATCGCCTTATTGTATGCTTCTTCTGCCTCGACGTAGCGGCCGGTCCTTTTGTAAAGGAATGCTAGGTTGTTCCAGGTCGTGGCCAGCACGCCTTGGTATTTCACTACTTCAGGAAACTGTTGCACGAGTTGCTGTTGGATAGCAATCGCTTTCTTGTATGCTTCCTCCGCTTCGGTATAACGACCGGTAACTTTGTAAAGAACCGCCAGATTGTTGTAACTTGCGGCCAGGGCGTTTCGATACTCGGGTACCTCGGGAAACTGTTCGGCGAGTTTCTTCCGTATGGCGATTGCCTTTACGTGTTCCTCTTCCGCCTCGGCATAGCGGCCGGTCTTTTTATAGAGGAACGCCAAGTTGTTGTGGTTCGTGGCCAGCACGCCTTGGTACTCCGCCACTTCGGGGAACTGTTGGACGAGTTTTTCTTGAAGAGCGATCGCTTTCTTGTATGCTGCTTCCGCCTCGGTGTAGCGGCTGGTCTTTCTGTAGAGGATCGCCAGGTTGTTCCAAGTTGTGGCCAAGGCTCTTTGGTACTCCGGCACCTCAGAAAAGTGTTGAGCAAGTCCTTTTTGTATAGAGAGTGCCTTTGTGAACTCCTCCTCTGCCTTGGCGTCGTTGCCAGTAGCCTTGTATAACAGAGCCAAATTGTTGTACCACGCTGCCAGGGCACTTTGATACTCAGGGATGTCAGGAAACCGGTGGGCAAGCTTCGTCTGGATCGCGATCGCTTTTTTGTACGCTTCCTCCGCTTCGGCGTAGCGGTTGGTCGCTTTATACACAGTGGCTATGCTACTGTAGCTGCGAGCTAGGAGATTTTGGTACTCTCGCATTTCGGGGAACTGTTCCACCAGCTTCTTTTGTATGACGATAGCTTTGGCGAACTCTTTCTCCGCTTCGGAATACTGGCTGATCTGCTGGTACACGTACGCCAAGTAGGTATGGCTGGTGGCCAAGACATTCTGGTACTCGGGTGTTTCAGGAAACCGTTCAACAAGCGCTCGTCCGATCGCAATTGCTTCCCTGGTCACGCGGGCCGCTGTCTCGTAGTCGCTAGCAGCTCGCATGAGCACCCACGACAACCAGTTCAGTACCTGGGCCAACTCGCGTCGGGGTTCTGGCTCATCGGGATGTACTTGGACCAGCCGACGATAAATATCCGCGGCCCTTTGCAAGTTCTGCCGAGCGGCATCCAGCTCGCCCAAATAAAACTGCAACTTGCCCACCCGGTAGAGTCCTTCGGCCCGGATCGCCAAAGCTTGGGCGCCTTGACCGCGGATTCGGGCAAACCCTTCGTAGAACTCGACAACCCGCTTGAGATACTCCCGTTTCTTCCGCGACAAGTGCGACTTGCCTTCAGCCAACAAGTGCTTGATCGCATCATCGGTCATGAACCGAAGCGCGGCCATCGCCTGGGTGCGCGCCTCTTGCTCCAACGCCTTGGCTTCCTGCTCGGCCTTCAATGCCACCTCCAACTGGGCTAGCGCCTGGGCCTTGGCGTCCCGTTCGGCCAGGGCCTCCTGTTGTTTCCGCAGAGCGATTTGGCGGGCTTGTTCAGCTTCGCGGCGACTGCGCTGGGCCTGCCACATGCCGAGGGTGGTGCCCACTGCCCCGATGGCCAGCACCACCACGACCACGGCCGCGGCCAGGAGCACCTGGCGGCGGCGTTTGCGCTGCTCGGCTTCCCGGACCAAGGCTTCGGCCTTTTCCAGTTCGGCCCGGCGTGCCCGTGCTTCCGCCGCCTCGCGAATTCGCGTCACTTCCGCCGCTACGGCGTTGCCGTCCGGGGGCCGGTCGGCCTGATCGAACGCCAGGCAGCGTCGGCAAAGGGCCACCAGTTCCGGCTCCTCGGCGCACGCGTCGAGCCGTTTGTAGGCCTCGTCCAGTTCACCTCGAACGGCTTTCAGCAGCACTTCATGAACGTTCTTGCCGGAGTAGGGCGGTTTGCCCGTGAGGATTTCGCATAGGATAGCTCCCAGGCCAAAAACGTCTGACCGCTGGTCCAACTTGTCGATCTCGCCTGCCGCTTGCTCGGGAGCCATATAGGCGGGCGTGCCGAGCACCTGGCCGGTCCGCGTGGCCGAATCGGCCTGGTCGGCCGTGTCAATCTTTGTAGCCAGTGAGAGGGTGGGGAGCACCTCGTCGGCATCGTCCTGGGGGTGGGGCTCTTCCTGCGGCTGTTCCGTGAGGACCTTGGCTAGTCCCCAGTCCATCACTTGCACTTCGCCGTGGGCCCCCACCATGACGTTGGACGGCTTGAGGTCCCGGTGCAGGACACGGTGACTGTGCGCGTAACCGATGGCGTGGCAGATTTGTTCGAAGATGGCAATGTAGCGGGAAAGTTCTTCGGCCGGGCTGCTGCGCCGCCGGAGCAGCTCGTGCAGCGTGCGGCCCTTGACCAGTTTCATGGCCAGGAAGGGGCGTCCGTCTTCGAGCGTGCCCAGTTCGTGGACCGGAGGAATGCCCGGGTGTTGAAGCTGGCCAGTGATTTGGGCCTCTTTGATAAAACGCTGCTTGCCCTGGGAGGAGACGGACTTGTCTTCGATGGCCGTGAGAATTTTCACGGCAACATCACGACGCAGTCGCGTATCGAAGGCCCGATACACGGTGCCCATCCCCCCTTGGCCGATTTGCTGGTAGAGCTCGAAGTGGCCGACGACGGCAAGTGGGCCAGCTTGGTCGGCCGTTTCTCCCGGCATGGGAACACCTGTGCTTTTCGAAACAGCCCCCGGTGTTCCCGCATTTTGCGATTCAATCGTGCAATCCAGGGGTAGCTCGGTTTCCGCGCGGTGTGGATCGGTAAGCTCGACTGTGGGTTCGATTTCATGGGGTCGGGAAGTATCGGGCCGGTTGGGCTTGCCGGGACGTGAGGAGGCAGGATCGGTCATCGGAGCGACCCACATACTGGAGGAAAACAAACCGTCTCGCCACAGCGGCTTACCTTGGATTATACCCGAACGGGGGGGCAAGCAGTAACTCACCGGTGGCAAATGAAAGACTGTGCAAGTTGTCCCGCTAGGTTGCTAACAGTGTGACAAAACCTTCCGGTCTTGCTCCAATCCTCAGGCGTGGCACAAGTGGCCGGAGGTTTTGTGACAGCCTGTTATTTTGGAGCAAGCCCAGTGTCAGCACGCCGGCGAGTCGCCGACTTGAGGAGGGCGTGGAGGCTTGGAAGCGTGGGGAGATGGGAGGTGTGCGGAGGTGCTTCCGCACTGACAAGAAAAAACGCAGATTCTAGGAAACGGCGAGCCCCGAGCTTTAGCTCAGGGAGAAAAGACAACAGCCAGCGTTCTTCACCGGACTTTCCCGGACTGAAGTCCGGAGCTCGCCGAAGCGCTGAGCTGAATAGAGATCATTTCTGGGCATGCTCAAAGAGTCATTGGCTGGGTAATTAGATTGAGGAATGTTCCCATGTGGTCCTTTGCTCAGGGGGGCGCGGTAGGGGAGCAGTTTCGGCTACGGCAAGCGCTCCCGGACCGGCTTGGGGCCGTGGGTTAAGAGCTTCCAGCCACCTGCTCACCCCCGTGCTGTCGCTGCCGCAGGGCTTCGTAAAAAATCACCGCCGCGGTGACCGAAACATTGAGCGAATCCACCCGGCCCAGCATCGGTAGCCGCACGCCGGGCACATCTTCCTGCAGCCAGAGTGGGGCCAGCCCGTGGGCTTCGCTCCCCAGCACCACCGCCGCCGGAGCGGTCCAATCCACCTGGGTGTATTCTTGCGAAGCGTCCACACGGGCGGCGTAGCAGGCCAGGTGGTGTTGTTGCAGGTAGTCTTTTACCTCCTGGCTGGTAGCCACCGCGCAGGGCATGGCCAGCACCGCGCCCAGGCTGGCATGAATGGTATGGGGATTGAACAGATCGGTCCGCGGATCGGCCAGCACCACGGCGCCGACTCCGGCCGCGTCGGCCGTGCGGAACACGGCGCCGACGTTTCCCGGCTTTTCCACTCCCTGAAGCACCGCCACCAGAGGCCGGGGCGGCAGAGGCATCGATTCCAGCGAGCGCTTCGGGGTGTGCACTACGGCCAGCAACCCTTCGTTGCGCTGGCCGATGAGCATCTTGCGGAAAATGCCGCGGCGCACTTCCACCAGCGGCACTCCCCGGCGATCCAGCTCCAGGAGCAGCTCTCGAGCCGCAGGCGAAAGCGGGTGCCCCTGGCAGACGAACACTTCCTCCAGGCGAAAGCGATTCTCCATCGCCAGCCGCAAGGGGCGTACGCCCTCGATCAGAAACAGCCTCAGCTTGCGCCGATGGCGGCTTTCGTGCAGTTTGCGTACGCGTTTGAATCGCGGGTTCTGGAAACTGGTGATTGTGCTCATCCCAGCAGGCGGTTTCTCGCGGCACAGGAGAAGATACGCTCTCAGTGTAGCCCACCCCCTGGCAAGCCCGCCAGCCATCCACCGGCAGGCAGGGCTTGGGGGACGAAGCGGGAGCTTCCGCACCGGGGCGACAATAAACGCCGATTCTCGCAAACGGCGGAGCCGGGAACTTCAGTTCCCGGAAAAGAAATCACCGAAAAGCGTCTTCTTACCTACCCGGACTGAAGTCCGAGGCTCGCCGAGCTAAAGTCGGCTTGCGGCTTGCGCTGTGCGACTTGCGTGGTGCTTCCGCACCAGTGCGAGAACAACCGCCGATTCTTGCAATCAGCGAGCCGGGGCGTCTGCCGTCGCGCGCAAAAGCCTGGGAGTTTGCGTGCTTCCTGCATCGGTGAAACAGCGCCCGCTGCGAAGAAACCCATCGTCTGAGGCAACCGGGCGGAACAGCAAACTCCGTTGCATTTACTGGTCCGGGGACGGCATGCGGGTTAAACTTGGTAATGGTGTTTTCCGGGCCGGAAAGGCCCTGCCTGCCGCGGAAGCATCGTGCTTCCATGCCGCTGCGTTCTAGCGCAAGTCGGTTTTTTTGCCCGCCTTTTCCAGAGAGGGAAGAGTCGATGGACCGCCCAGCCGGTCCCCCGCCGCTTTGGCGGCGATTGAGCCAGGGGGGACTCTTCGCTGCGTGTGCGGCCGGGTTGCTGGCCGCCGGTGTGTTGTTGGGGCGATGGTGGTTTGCGCCCGCGGTGCCGCCGGGGGGCGGTGCCCCGCCGGGAGAAAACCAGGCCGCCGGCGAGCCGGAGCCGACGTTTGAAACCCTGACCCACCTGGTCGTGCCGCCATCGAAGCTGGCCGCCGCCGGTGTGCAGACCGAAAAGCTCCGCCGCCGCACGGTGCAGGAGGAGCTTTGGGTTACCGGCAAGCTGGTGCTCAACGAAGATCGCCTGGCCCATGTGCACCCGCTGGTGGAAGGGCGCGTCTTTCGCGTCGAAGTCCGCTTCGGCCAGGAGGTGAAAGCCGGCCAGGTGCTTGCGGTAATCGACAGCCCCCAGGTGGGCGAAGCCAAGCTGGCCTTCGTCCGCAATCGCATCGCCACGCAGATTGCCCGGGTCAACCACGAATGGGCCGAGACAATCCGCCGGAACACCCAGGAGCTGATCCAGGCCATCCGGCAGGAAGTGCCTGTGGCCGAACTGGACAAGCGGTTCCACGGGCGGCCGATGGGGCAGTACCGGGCCGAGCTGATTACAGCCTACGCCAATTTGCAAAAGGCGCGAATCGACTACGACCGGGTCAAGACCCTGACCACCGTCGTGCGAGGTAAAGATATTCTGGCGGCCAAAACCGAACTGGAACGAGCTCAGGCCATCCTCAAGGCCCTGCTGGAACAGACCTCGTTCACCGTGTTGCAAAACGCCCTGAAAGCCAAGCAGGAACTGGACCGGGCGCAGGCCGCGCTGGCCGAAAGCCGGGCGAGGCTGCACATTCTCGGTTACTCGGACGAGGAGCTGGCCTCGCTCGACCCGGCCGCCGAAGGACGTGCCGTGGCTCACTACGCCGTGCGAGCCCCCTTCGACGCCACGGTCATCAGCAAGGACGTGGTCATCGACGAACGGGTGGGCCCCAACACCCAGATGTTCCGTCTGGCCGACCTGTCCACCTTGTGGGTGCAGGCGGACATTTACCAGAAACACCTGCCGTTGGTGCGCTCGCTGCGGGGAAAGCAAATTCGCTTCCGGGCTCCGCCGGATGATGAAGAGTACCGGGCCACCGTCTTCTTTACCGGCGAGCTGCTGGACGAAAATACCCGCACGCTGCGCCTGCTGGCCCAGGTCGATAACTCTCAACGCGTGCTCAAAGCCGGGATGTTCGTCCAGGTGGGCATCCCCTCCGGCACAGGGCGCGAAGTGCTGCTGCTTCCGGCCGAAGCGGTGCAGGAATACCAGGGACACCGCTTCGTGTTCGTGCGGGTAGGCCCGGACCGGTTCGAGCGGCGGCTGGTCGAAGTGGGGCCGGCCCGGAACGGACTGGTCGAAGTGCGCCAGGGCCTGCGTCCCGGCGAAGCCGTGGTGGTGAAAGGGGCCTTTGCCCTCAAGAGCGAACTGGTGCGCGAGCTGGGCGGCATCGAAGCCGAAGATTAGCCCGCCCAAACGCCCGCCTTGCCGCCGTTCCGGGGCGGCACGACGTTCCCCCGGCCGACGACTTTCCCCCCGTTTGAAGCCATTTCCCGCGATGATCGACCGGATAATCGACGCTTCGCTGGACAACCGCTTTCTGGTCCTGGTGGCCCTGGTGGTGCTGGTGGTGCTGGGCGTGTGGTCGGCCGTCCAGTTGCCGGTCGATGCGTTGCCGGACATTACCAACGTGCAGGTGCAGGTGCTGACCCAGGCTCCGGGTCTTGCTCCCGTGGAGGTGGAGCAGTACGTCACCTTCCCCATCGAAGCGGCCATGAGCGGCATTCCCCGCGTGGCCGAAATCCGCTCGGTGACCCGGTTCGGTCTTTCGGCCATTACGGTCGTGTTCGAGGAAGGGACCGACATCTACTGGGCGAGGCAGATGATTCTGGAACGGCTTCCTGCGGCCCGGGCCGCCATCCCGCCGGGGTTCGGTTCGCCGGAAATCGGGCCCATCTCCACCGGCCTGGGCGAAATCTACCAGTTCGAAGTGCGCGCCCGGCCCGGCTCGCCCCTGGACCGCGATCCGCAGAAGCTGATGAAACTGCGGGCCATTTTGGACTGGGACATTGCCTTTCAACTGCGCAAGGTGCCTGGCGTGGTGGAAGTGAACACCTGGGGCGGGCAGCTCAAAACCTACGAAGTGGCTCTGGATCCCAACGCCTTGGTCAACTACCGCATTCCCATCGCTCGCGTCTTCGAAGCCCTGCGCCGCAACAACGCCAACGCCGGGGGCGGCTACCTGATCCACTCCGGCGAGCAGCAAATCATCCGCGGCGAAGGGCTCATCGAATCGCTGGACGACGTGGCCCACATCGTCCTGGACAGCCGCGAGGACGGCACGCCCATCTACGTGAAGGACGTGGCCCAGGTGCGGTTCGCCCCGATGATTCGCCAGGGGGCCGTCACCCGCGACGGCCGGGGCGAAGTGCCCATCGGCATCGTGATGATGCTCTGGGGCGAAAACGGCCGGGCGGTGGTCCACGCGGTCAAACAGCGGATCGAGGAAATCCGCCGCTCCCTGCCCGAGGACGTAGTCATCGAACCCTTCTACGACCGCACCGACCTGGTCGATCGTACCGTGGAGACGGTCAGCGAGAACATCAGCACCGGGGCCGTGCTGGTGATTCTGATGCTGCTGGTGCTGGTGGGCGATCTGCGAGCGGGGCTGATTGTCGCTTCAGCCATTCCGCTTTCGGCCCTGGTGATGGTTTCGGCCATGCGGGCATTCGGCATCTCGGGCAACCTGATGAGCCTGGGGGCAATCGACTTCGGCATCATCGTCGACGGGGCCGTGGTGATGGTGGAAAACTGCATCCGCCGCGGCTCGCTGTACTTGCAGCAACACCCGGACCGGAAGAGCGTGCCGCTGGCGGAGTTCCGCCGAGCGGGGCACGAGGTGGGCCGGCCCATCGTCTTTGCCAGCTTGATTGTCATCATCGTCTTTCTGCCCATTTTCACCCTCCAGGGCATCGAGGGGAAAATGTTCCGCCCGATGGCCTTTACGTTTTCCTCGGCGTTGATTGGGGCACTGGTGCTTTCGGTGACGGTGATGCCCGTAGCCGCCTCGCTGTTTCTGGCCCGGCGGCTTTCGACCCGGGAAACATTTCTGGTGCGGTGGGTCAAGCGGGGCTATGGGCCGCTGCTTCGCCGGGTGATGCGCCATCCGCGAATCACGTTCGCCGCGGCCCTGGGCGCGTTTGCCGCCAGCGTGGTGGTGGCGTTGGGGCTGGGCGGCACGTTCATCCCCGAACTGGACGAAGGCGACCTGGCTATCCAGGCTGCGCGGCTGCCCAGCGTCTCGTTGGAAGAGTCGATCCGCAGCACCACGCTTATCGAACGGGTGCTCACCCAGTTCCCCGAAGTAACCACCGTGGTTTCCAAGACCGGGCGGCCCGAGCTGGCCACGGATCCGATGGGCGTGGAGCTTTCGGACCTGTGGGTAATCCTCCGCCGCCGGGAGACAATGAACCCGTTCCTGGTGCCGCTTACTTGGGTGGGCGTGCTTTCGCCGCCGGAGGACCGCTGGCCCACGGACAACAGCCCGCAAAACCTGCTGGAGGTGATGGTCAAAGTGGAACGGGCCGTCACGGGCAAGGAGCGGCTTTCTGCGGAAGAGCATCGCCGGTTGCAAAAACGGGCCGAAGCCATCTTCCAGGCCATGGAGAGCCGGTTCCTGGAAAGCGAGAAGGACCGCCTGGTCTTTCTTATGGATTACCTGCTCAACCAGTACGTGCCGGGCAACTCGTTCAGCTTTTCCCAGCCTATTGAGCTCCGGTTCCAGGAACTCATCGCCGGCGTGCGGAGCGACATCGGCATTAGCATCTACGGGCCAGACCTGGACACACTGGTGGAACTGGGCCAGCAGATCCAGCGGGTGGTTTCCCGGGTGCCGGGAGCGGCCGACGTGCGAGCCCA
Source organism: Planctomycetales bacterium (assembly GCA_015488215.1). Taxonomy (GTDB): domain Bacteria; phylum Planctomycetota; class Planctomycetia; order Pirellulales; family S012-138; genus S012-138. The sequence continues at coordinate 1,917 of WFOE01000224.1, read as the reverse complement.
GCAGGTGGCCGGATTGCCCACAGTCAGAATCCGCATCGACCGTTCAGCCATCGCCCGCTACGGCATCAACGCCAGCGACGTGCTCGACGCGGTCCGCTGCCTGGGCGGCAACGTGGTGGGCCAGGTGTTCGAAGGCCAGAAGCGGTTTCCGCTGCAGGTGCGGTTCGCTTTCCCGTACCGCGACAGCCTGGACAAGCTGCGGCTGCTGAAGATTGCCGACCCGCAGGGACGCCAGATCCCCCTGGACCAACTGGCCCAACTGAGCGTGGAAAGCGGTCCGGCGATGATAAACCGCGAATCGATTTCCCGGCGACTGCTGGTGGAAGCCAATGTCCGGGGGCGCGATCTGGCCGGTTTCGTCCGCGAAGCCCAACAAGCGGTCGAGCGGCAGGTGAAACTTCCGCCGGGGTATTATCTGACCTGGGGCGGCCAGTTCAAGAACTTCCAGGAAGCCTCGCGCCGGCTGATGATTGCCGTGCCGGTGGCCTTGTTGCTGATTTTCGCGCTGCTTTATCTCACTTTCGGCTCGGCTCGGCTCACCGTGCTCATTTTTCTCAACGTGCCGGTGGCGGCCACCGGGGGCATTCTGGCCCTGTGGCTGCGGGGGATGCCGATCTCAATCTCCGCCGGGGTGGGCTTCATCGCCCTGTTCGGCATCGCCGTGATGAACGGCGTGGTGCTAGTGGAACACATCTGCGAGCTGCGACGCACCATGGCCTCGACCACCGAGGCGGTCTATCAAGGGGCCATGGACCGCTTGCGGCCGGTGTTGATGACCGCCACGACCGACGCCCTGGGCTTTTTGCCCATGGCCATCTCCACCAGTTCCGGGGCCGAAGTGCAGCGGCCGCTGGCCACCGTGGTCATCGGCGGCGTAATCACCTCCAGCCTGCTTACGCTGGTGGTGCTTCCGGCGGTGTATCGCTGGTTCGAACCGGAAGTGAGGGAAGTGGAAGTGTAATTCGGCGTCTGCGTCCCGGCTGGCCGGTACGCTGACCGGGCAAGTCGCCGCCGGTTAGGAGCGTTTGCCGGGCCGGTGCGCCCTTTTGTCCCAGGCAGAGGAGAGCCGAGCCGTGAAGGAAATCAAAGCCGTCATCCAGCCGTTCATGCTCGACGCGGTGGTTGAGGCCCTACGGCAGATCGACCATCTGCCGGCGATCACCGTCTCGGAAGTGCAAGGGATCAGCATCGCCGACGCGGAAACGCCTCCCTGCCGGCGGCTCAAGCTGGAAGTGGTCGTCCCGGACCAGGTGGCTGGCCAGGTGGTGCAGGCCATCGGCCGCCATGCCCGAACCGGCAATCCCGGCGACGGACGCATCTTCGTCATCCCTGTGGAACAATCGGTCAAGATACGCACCGGACAGGCCGACTCGGGCTGAAAGAGGCCTCCCCGGCACCCACTCCTCGGGACGGATTACGCGATTTTTCCGTCCGGCCCCGATTGACGATGCCGGGCCTGCGGTGGTAGATATGAGATTTTCAAGCCAGGGGTGATGCGGTTTCCCGGTGCAGGTAAACGCATCGCCGCTTCCGTGGGAGAATGCGGCGCCGATTTGGGCCGCTTTCGCAAGCGACTTGCAAGTTGATTGGGAGTGGGCCAACCGTGGGTATCAGCGAACGAAAACGCGAAATTCGCCGTCGTCGCCACCGTCGGGAAAAGCTCCGTCGGCTGTACCGCAAGCTCCAGTCGGCCAGTGAGGCCGAAAAATCCGTCATCGCCGACAAAGTGCGGCGGCTTACTCCCGGGTGGCAGGACGTGCTGCGCAACTGGGGCATTCAGGAATACTAAGCGCGTGACCCTCCGTCTTTGAGCAAGCGCGGGCGGCATAGTTCCCCGGCGAGCCGCCGACTTTGGTGGGCGTGGGGGCTTGGAGGCTTGGGGGGATGGGGGAAGAGCTTCCGCTCCGAGCTGGAATT
>WFOE01000223.1 GCA_015488215.1 Planctomycetales bacterium | reverse complement strand
ATCGACGAGGCCTACGCCGACTTTGCCGAAACCAACTGCCTGGAACTGGTGCGGGAGCACGAAAACGTGTTGGTCAGCCGTTCGATGAGCAAATCGTACGCGCTGGCGGGGCTGCGGTTCGGGTTCGTGGTGGCTCAGCCCCGGCTGATCGCCCAACTGGCCAAGGTGAAGGATTCCTATAACTGCGACGCCCTTTCCATTGCCGGAGCCACTGCGGCCATCCGGGACCAGGCGTGGCTGCAGCAGACCCGCAGCCGCATCCTGGCCACGCGGCAGCGGATGGCCGAGCGGTTGAAAAAGCTGGGGTTTGAAGTGACCCCCTCGCAGGCCAACTTCCTCTGGTGCCACCATCCCGAACACGCGGCCCGCCGGCTCTACGAAGAACTGAAACGGGCACGCATCCTGGTGCGGTACCTGGAGTACCGGGGCTGGCCGCCGGGACTGCGAATCACCGTGGGCACCGACGCCCAAGTGGACCAGTGTTTGGACCACCTGGCCCGACTGGTGTAGTCGACCTGCAAACACGTTGCTTGAGTCGCACGGTGTGCCGGGGGTTTACGGCCCGGGGGTTTCCCAGTCCAGGGCCAGGTCCAAAGCGGGGGCGGCATGGGTCAGCACCCCTACGCTGATGCGGTCCACGCCGGTTTCGGCCACTCGGTGCACGGTCTGCAAGGTGATGCCGCCGGAGGCTTCCAACACCACGCCGGGAGCCTGCCGGTTACGAAGCACAACGGCCTGCCGGAGCTGTTCCAGGGAAAAGTTGTCCAGCAGCACGATGTCCGGACCGGCGGGCAACACCTGGGCCAGTTGTTCCAGGGTATCGACTTCGATTTCCAGCACTTGGGGGGCGTCGGAACGCTGCCGGGCCAGGCGGTGCAGGAACGCCCGGGCTTGCCGCACCAGTTGGGCCAGGTCGGCTTGGGGGGCGCCTGCGGCCCAAAGCGCCCGGTGGTTGTCTTTGATTAGCACGGCGTCGAACAACCCCAGCCGATGGTTGCAGCCGCCGCCGACGGCCACGGCGTACTTTTCCAGCCGCCGCCAGCCGGGGGTGGTCTTGCGGGTGTCGAAGATCCGGGCGGAGGTCCCTTCCACCGCTTGAACGAACCGCCGCGTGAGCGTCGCCACCCCGCAAAGACGCGAAAGCAGATTCAGCAGCGTCCGCTCGGCAGCCAGCAGGGATCGGGCCGAGCCTTCCACCAGGCCAATCACCGTCCCCGGCGCCAGCCCCTGGCCTTCTTCGACCAGCGGATGCCAAAGCAGCCGGGGGTCGAACTCCCGCAGCACCAGCGGCACGGCCGGCAAACCGGCCAGCACGCCTTGCTGCCGGGCCACCAGGCGAGCCCGGCCGGGGCGGTCTTCGGGCAGCACGGCCAGCGTGGTCCAGTCCGCTCCGCAGTCCAGGTCTTCGGCCACGGCCGCCTGCACCAGCCGCAGGCAACATTCGGCCGTCTGCTCATCCCAGCCGACTTGTTCAAACGAAGCGGGCATTTCCGGGAGGCCCGATGCACATGCAGGAAAGAGGGACTGGTTTCCCGGCGCGGCTACTGGCCGATTTCGAACAGCGACTGGCTTTTGACGATGGCGTAGTCGTCCGGGAAGGTGTGAAACGCCTGGACCAGAAAGAGGCGGTTGCGAGTTTCCACGTGGATGTAGCTGATGGCTCCCAGGCTCATCCGGCCGCTGGAGCGGAAGTGGTACAGCAGTCCCTCGTGCTGGCCGTCCTGCCGCAGTTCTTCCTGGAAGGTCCAGAACACTTCCGGATCGACCGGCTCCAGTTGGAAAGAACTCTGGTAGTGGATGCCGCGGCGCAGCTCGCGCTGCTCGCTGCGCTGGCCTTTGAGCCGATGGGAAAAGAGCCGCTTCCGCTGCGGCAACACCTGATGGGCGCTGGCGGCCACTTCGCACAGGGTCAGCGAGCCGCACTGCCAGGTGATTACGTGGCCGGCCGAGGTAATTTGCACCGTGGCACTATAGGAGCCCCGCTCCACCCGGCGCTGGGCGAACACGTCGAACAGCTCCGGGTGCAGTGGCTTCTGGTAGAGCTGGAAGACCAGCTCGGCCACCTTGGGGCGTACCGACAACACGTTCGATTTCCTCGATAGGCAACGGCAAACATCACTCGGACGCGCCCTGCGAGGGGAATCCTCGACACGCCCTATTATACGCCCGGCCCGGCCGAGCGACCAAGGGTGATTTTCCCGCGATGCAGCTGCGGTTTTTCCGGCGGTATCGGTTTTTGGGAAGTTGTCGCCCTGCCTTTTAAGTACCCCAGTCAACCGTCTTTGAGCCGACCAGCAGACACGTCGATTTGCTGAATTGCGATTAGCGAAAACAAGCTGCCGATGACGAATCGATTACGAGCACGAGTAGGAGTACGAGTACGAGCGTTGTTTGTCCGCTGGAGCGGAAGCTCCAGGCGCAAGGCGCAGGTCGCAAGCCCATCTCCGCCCGGAGCGGAAGCTCTCCCCCCACCC
>WFOE01000222.1 GCA_015488215.1 Planctomycetales bacterium | reverse complement strand
TCGATGTACTCGTCGCACACCTTGTCCATGCCGTTGGGGTAGCGGTACTTGTGCTCGGTCATCCAGCGTTTCAACGCCGCGGCCGAGCCGGCTTCCAGCACCGCGACCTCGTACATCCCCACGGCTTCTTCCCGAATGACGCGAACTTCGTCTTTGCGTAGAGCCAGCCCTGGCGCCGCTGCCGCGTCAGCAACCATACCGCGGCGACGCGCCGCTTTTGCTTCAAACTGGATGCGCAGGTTGATGACCACCTCGGGTGGATCGATGGCCGCCTGGATGTGTTGGAAGATATTGTCCGGCATCTTGCGGATTGCCGGCGGGGTGGGGAACGGAATCAACATGCCGAACTCTTCCACCTTGCCGCGAAAGCCCGGGCGGATGACGAACGTCTCCACCCCGTCCTTGAAAAACACAAAGGTCATCTGGTCCCCGATCCGAGTGATGGCATCCGGCTGCTGGATATAGACCGGAGGGACCATCCCGCAAGGGTCGGCCTGCACTGGCGAGACTTCCGCTCCGAGCAGGCCCCACAGCCCTAGCAATACCACGGGTAGGGCACGAGCACGAGAACGCATTGGGTACTCTCCTTTATTGAGGGAGGCGTTGTCGTCAGTTACCGTCGTGCGAAAGGGTGCCGCCTCCGGCCACCGCGCGCTTTGTCGCAGACTGCGTCGGTTTCCGAGCCACGGCAGGCGAAGCGAACCAGCGAGGATCGACCGCCACGCTGTCGCCCGCCTGGAGCGGCAGTTGCTCGGGGGCTTGGTCGGCGAACCAGATGCGGCTTTGCACCACCGCCCTGTCGGTCCGACGACCGTTGCTCAAGGTAATCCGATCCAGCGTTTGCCAATCCCCTCCGGAGCGAAGGACCGCGAACCACGGTCCGGCCACACAGTGGACCCCCTCCAGTCATATCCGCTGCCACAGGTGGTAAAGACCCACCCGCTTGACCGTGCCGCTGGTGACAAGCGGCTGCAAGTCGTGGGTGTCCATCAGGTACTCGTGGCGGATGTCCAGGGGGACCCGGGTCGGGGGCAGAAAGACCCGCACCACCCCATGCTCGTCCACCACCCGAAAGCTCACCACCACGTGGGTGCGGCGGAGTTGTTCTTCCAGGAACCGGCGGCGTTTTTCGTCCAAGGCTTTCTCGGACACGCGGCGCAGATACACCAGCGATTGCCGCCCGTAGAAGAGCAGCTCTTCCAGAGCCGGGGTCGGTTCGCCCAGAGGTTCCTGTTGCCACCGGGCCAGCAACTGCTGGAACTTGGCCCAGGTCAGCGGCGGCGTGGGATGGCGGCTGGCCGCACAGCCGGAGGCACAGACCTGCTCCCCGTGCGGATGGGCAATTGCCCGGCCCGAGCCAATCAGATCGCCCGGCTCCAACAGGGACGAAACCGCCTCGGGCACCGTGCCGGGGGAAACCTCAGGCACCGGGGAAACCGCCACCGAGGAAGGGTTCCCCTGAACCGAAGAAGCAGCAGGCACAATCCACTCGGGCCGGAACCAGGCCACGGCCAGCACACTGCCGGCCACGGCCAGTCCGACAAGCCAGGAAATGGCAGTACGCATAGTAACCTTTTGAGCTGCAAGCAGTTAGGATATGCGGACCAGTCCGCCCCGGCATCCGCGCACCGGGAGCCCGCCTTGGCCGCTGTTTATCGTACACCGATACGACGCCCCAAGGGAACGAAAAGTTCCCCGCGAATCGTGCCAGCGGCTATTGCTTCGGCAGGCCGGCGGTGATTCGAGGCCCGTGCTCCCGAGGCTTGCTCCCCTCGGCGGCATGGGCTCCCCAGGGCAAATCACTTTTCCATCTTGTCAAGCTCGATGGGGTTGGGCCATTTGAATAGAAATACGGACCTTCTTGCTTGTTCTTGACGGAGGACCTGGCCATTTCCGCTCAGCCCACAGTTGGTTGCAGGCCCTGGAGCAGATTTCCCAGGCTCGTTCTCGCCGGGACCGACGCCACCGGGTGGCCGCCATGCTGGCCACGGTCGTCGCCGCCGGGCTGTGTGGTGCCCGCGGGGTGACCGCTATCGCCCAATGGCTTCACGCCCAGCCGCGCGAAATCTGGCACGCCCTGGGCTACCTCCGCCGTCCGTCAAGGCTGGTGCATTTCGCAAACTGCTGCTGGCCTTGGACCCGGGGGCGTTTGAACGCTGGCTCACCCAGTGGGTCAAGGCGTGCCTGGGACTGGAGCAAGAACCGAGCAAACTTCGCGGAGTGTCGCTGGACGGCAAGAGCCTGGACAGCACACTGGGAAGGCACGGCCGAGGGCTGCATCTACTGGCCCTGCTGGACCAGCAAAGCGGCTGTGTGCTGGGTCGGTCTTCGGTCGGCTCGACCACCAAGCTGATGCTGCGGTCGTGGGGACAAAGATTGCTGCCGCATTCGCATGCCGCACCTGGCGCGATTGTTTGTTGCGTTTCGTAACGCGGCGATCTACTCCGGGTGCAAGGGGTGGAGAACATCACCGGAGCGTTGCGAACCGGCACCTATCGCGTGGATGCGCTCTTATCCAGACCCCGTGGAGCGAAAAAGTCATAGGCCCTGAGGTCGTGCCGCCCCGACTTGAGCCAGCCGGAGAGCGTCTGTTAGCCTGTAAAGGTTACTCTTCCTGCGATGAGAAGCACCGATGGAAGCTCCCGTATCTCCTGCCACGCGCCGGCCGGACGCTGCGGCCGAAACCGCAAGCGACGAGCTGCTGCGGCTTCGCGGCGTGCGCGTGCACAATCTGAAGAACATCGACCTGGACCTGCCGTTGGGCCGCCTGATCGTGGTGACCGGTCCCAGCGGATCGGGCAAAAGCTCGCTGGCCTTCGACACCATCTACGCCGAGGGGCACCGCCAGTACGTGGAAAGCCTCTCGGCTTACGCCCGCCAGTACTTGCAGCAGATGGAACGGCCGGAAGTGGACAGCATTTCCGGCTTGCCGCCCACGGTGGCCATCGACCAGCGGCCTCTTTCCACTAACCCGCGCAGCACCGTGGCCACCGTGACGGAGATACACGACTATCTGCGGCTGCTGTTTGCCCGGGCCGCAGAGATGGTTTGCCCCGGCTGCGGAGAGCCAATCGGCCAGCAGTCGCCCGAGGAAATCCTCCGCGAGCTGGCCCAACTGCCCGAGCGAACCCGGCTGATGCTGTTGGCCCCCCTGGTTCGCGGCCGCCGGGGCCGCCACCGGGAAGTGCTGGAGCAGTTGCGCAAGAAAGGGCTGCTGCGCGTGCGGATTGACGGGGAGATTTATGAGCTGGACTCCCCGCCGGAACTGGTCCCCCAGCGGCGGCACGACATCGAAGCGGTGGTCGATCGCCTGGCGGTGGCCCCGGGCAAGGAGGACCGCCTGGCCGAATCGGCCCGACTGGCTCTGGAGTTGGGCCAGGGCCTGCTGCTGGTGCTGGTGCAAACTCCGGCGGATCGCCGCCGCCAGCGCTGGCAAGAACGGCTCTATAGCACGCTGTTTGCCTGTCCCAAGTGCGGCCAGAGCTTCGGCCGCATGGACCCGCACCACTTCAGCTTCAACAGTCCTTACGGGGCCTGCCCGGCGTGTAGCGGCACGGGCGTTCAGGCGGGGTTCGACCCGGAGCTGGTCGTCCAGTGGGATCGTTCCTTCTCCACCGGGGCGGTGCTGCCCTGGGAACATCTGAGTCGTGCAGCGCTGGACAAAGTGCGCCGCCGTCTGGCCCCGTTTTGCCGCAGCGAAGGCATCCGCTGGAACACACCGCTGAAGCGGCTTTCGGCCGCCGGGCGCAAGCGGCTGCTTTACGGCGACGGGAAGTTTCCCGGGCTGCTGGAGCTGTTGGAACAACAATACCAGCACGCCCAGGGGACCGAGCTGGAACGGCAGCTTGCCCTGTACCGCACTCCGGCCCCGTGTCCGGCTTGCGGTGGGGGAAGATTGCGGCCGGAGTCGCGCGCCGCCCGCGTCGGCGGCCGCAGCATCGACCAGGTGTGCGCGATGAGCATTGAGGAGGCGCTGGCCTTCTTCGGCCAGTTGCAGTTCCCGCCGCGGAAAGTCCCGGTGGCCCAACGCATCGTGCCCCATGTGTTGCACCGGCTTACGTTCCTGCAGAAAGTGGGGCTGGGCTACCTGACGCTGGACCGCCCTCTGGCCAGTCTTTCCGGGGGCGAAGCCCAGCGGGTGCGACTGGCCGCCGGGATTGGTACCGGCCTGGTAGGCGTCTGCTACGTGCTGGATGAGCCGACCATTGGCCTGCATCCCCGGGACAATCTGCGGCTGATTGATTCGCTGCGGCAGCTTCAAAGCCTGGACAACACCATCCTGGTGGTGGAACACGACGAGACGGTCATTCGCCAGGCCGACTGGGTAGTGGACCTGGGCCCCGGGGCCGGACAACACGGCGGCCAGGTGGTGGCCGAAGGCCCACCGGAACGGATAGCCGCCTGCCCGGAGTCGCTCACCGGAGCCTATCTGCGCGGGGAGCGAAGCATTCCCCTGCCTCGGCAGCGCCGCCAGGCCCGGTTGCGGCAACACCTGGTGCTGGAGGGGGTACGCACGCACAACCTGAAAGAAATCACGGTGCGTTTTCCGCTGGGCTGTCTGATTTGCGTGACGGGGGTGAGCGGGTCGGGCAAAAGCTCGCTGCTGCTGGAAACACTGGCCCCGGCCCTGCGGCGCGAACTCTACGGTGCCCGGGTGCGGCCCGGCCCGTTCCGCCGCCTGCGTGGGCTGGAATGGATCGACAAGTTCGTCCAGGTGGACCAGAGCCCCATTGGCCGCACCTCGCGGAGCAATCCGGCCACGTACACCGGCGTGTTCGATCACATTCGCCGGGTGTTCGCCTCCACCGCCCAGGCCCGGCTGCGGGGCTACAGCGTGGCCCGATTCAGCTTCAACGTGGCCGAAGGACGCTGCCCGCACTGCCAAGGCCAGGGGGTACAGCGGATCGAAATGAACTTCCTGCCCGATCTGCTGGTCACCTGTCCGGTGTGTCGCGGGCGGCGGTTCAACCAGCAGACGCTCCAGGTGCGCTATCGCGGCCACACCATCGCCGACGTGCTGGACATGACTGTGGAAGAGGCCCTGAAGTTCTTCTCCGAGTTTCCCGTTATCACCCGGCAGCTTCAGGCCCTGGAAAAAGTGGGCCTGGGCTACTTGCATCTGGGACAGCCGTCGGCCACGCTCTCAGGGGGCGAGGCCCAGCGAGTCAAACTGGCCACCGAACTGGGCAAAACCGCCACCGGCAACACGCTCTACCTGCTGGACGAACCGACTACCGGCTTGCACTTGGACGACGTGGCCCGGCTGCTGGGCGTGCTGGAAGAACTGGTGGACCGGGGCAACACGGTCATCGTGATTGAACACCACCTGGACGTAATCAAGCGGGCCGATTGGGTAATCGACCTGGGCCCCGAAGGTGGCCAGGCCGGTGGGCACCTGGTGGCCGAAGGCCCGCCGGAACGGATTGCCGCCTGCCCGCAAAGCCACACCGGCCGCGCGTTGCGTCCGCTGCTGGCCGCAGCCGCCGGGAAATAGCCGGCGCAAGGAATAACCGGCCCAAAGGTACAACCGGCGCGGAAAAGAACCGCCGCCCAGTCCAGGCTCCGGAGGAGGAAAAGCCGTGAAGAGAATCGGTCTTCTGGTTGCGGTGGCCCTGGGGACGGTCGTGCCGGCCCTTGGCACGGCGCTGGCCCAGCAGTATCCCGGCGAGTCGATGATCCAAGAGTACTTCCGCCGGGAAACCCAGCGGCTGGCGCAACGGTGCCTGCAAGAAGTCCAACGCGCGGAAGACTGGCCCCGGCTGCGCGAAAAGTACCGCCGCCAGTTGCTCGACATGCTGGGACTTTGGCCCCTGCCGCCTCGCACGCCGCTTCGGGCCACCGTGACCGGAAAAATCCGGCACGACGACTTCACCGTGGAAAAGCTGCACTTCCAGTCCATGCCGGGGCTGTACGTCACGGGCAACCTCTACGTGCCCAAGGGCCGAGGGCCTTTCCCGGCGATCCTCTACGTGTGCGGCCACGCCCGGGTGAAGAAAAACGGTATCAGCTACGGCAACAAGGTGGCCTATCAGCATCACGGCATCTGGTTTGCCCGCAACGGCTACGTTTGCCTGACAATTGACTCGTTGCAACTGGGCGAAATCGAAGGCATCCACCACGGCACGTACGGCCTGCGCCGCGACGGCAAATGGCACTACCGCTGGTGGTGGTTTTCGTTGGGCTACACGCCCGCGGGCGTGGAAGCCTGGAACTGCACCCGCGCGCTGGACTACCTGCAAAGCCGTCCCGAAGTGGACCCCAAGCGCCTGGGCGTCACGGGCCGCAGCGGCGGCGGGGCCTACAGTTGGTGGATCGCGGCAATCGACCCGCGCATCCGGGCGGCCGTGCCCGTGGCCGGGATTACCGACCTGGAAGACCACGTGGTGCACGGCACGGTGGAAGGCCACTGCGACTGCATGTTCATGGTGAACACCTACCGCTGGGACTACCCGCAGGTGGCCGCCCTGGTAGCCCCGCGACCGTTGCTCATCGCCAACACGGACAAGGACAGCATCTTCCCCCTGCGGGGCGTGGTGAACGTGTACAACCGCGTGCGGCGCGTCTATACGCTGCTGGGGGCGCTGGACCGGGTGGGGTTGCAGATTTCCGAAGGCCCGCACCGGGACATCCAGGAACTGCAAGTGGCCGCGTTCCGCTGGTTCAACCGGCACCTGAAAAACGACACCCGGCCCGTGCCTCAAGTGGCCGAAAAGCTGTTCGCCCCGGAAGAACTCAAGGTCTTCAAGGAGCTGCCCTCGGACCAGATCAATACCCGCGTAGATGAACTGTTCATCCGCCGCCCCCAGCCCCCGGTGCCCAAAGACCGAAAGCACTGGGAACAAATCTGCCGGCGGTGGCTGGTCCAACTGCGGGAAAAGACTTTCGGCGGCTGGCCCCGGAGCGAAAAACCCCACGTGCGGGTCAATTTCAACGCCGCCCGGGAGAACGTCCGTGTGGTGGCTTTGGAATACGGCGGGCCGGAAGGAGTGGATCGGGTGCCGCTGCTTCTGTTTCTACCGGCAAAACAGCAAGTTTCCCGGCTGCGTCTGGAAGTGGTCGGGCCCGAGCAGTGGAAACGCTTGCAAGGATGGTTCGACCGCTTCGCCTTCGCCCCTGCCCAGCCCGACCAGACCGCCTGGAAAGCTCTCCAGCGCTGGTTTGCCAAACAAGGGCCGACGGCGTTTGTCATCCCGCGCGGCGTGGGTCCCACGGCCTGGACCCCGGAAGAGCGGCACCATATCCAGATTTTGCGGCGGTTCTACCTGTTGGGCCAAACCTGGGACGGCATGCGCACCTGGGACGTGCTGCAAGCCGTGCGGGTGCTGGAAAGCGCCCAGGGCCAGAAGCTGTTGGCCTCCTGCGGCGCGAAACTGGCCGAGGATTGGCGCCTGGTGATTGCCGGCCGGGGGCAGGAGGCCGGAATGGCCCTCTACGCGGCGGCGATGTACTCCGGCAAACGTATCGCCGCCTTGGAACTGGAGCACCTGCCGGCTTCGCACATGCACGGCCCTTATCTGCTGAACGTGCTGCGGGTGCTCGACATCCCGCAGGCGGTGGCTCTGGTGGCCGGGCGAGGAGTGCGGGTGGAACTGATCTCGCCCCAGTCGGGCCGCTGGGACTACATTGAACAGGTGGCCCAAGCGTTGAACTGGCCACCGGAGCGGGTTTCGATTCGGCGGCCTGAGCCGTAGCCGTTGCTGCTTGGCGTGACAGGAAGCCACCTCAACAGGAAAAACCGCTTTTCCTCTTGCCATCTGACCACACGGAGGGAACTGCGCGATGGTGTCGAAGGGAAGGCTGCGCTTGCCCGGAGGGGGCACGTACCCGTTGCGGAAAGCTGCCGGGATTCTCCCGCTGGCCATCCTCTGCTGGTTGTGCCTGGGTTACGGCGTGCAAGCGTGGGGCCAGTTGCCGGGCTTGCCCGGTGCTGAAGAAGCGGCCGCCAAACAGCAAGGAGAAGAACCACCAGCCTCGCGCCCCTCTTTCCAGGAAAACGTGCAGTCCTTCTGGCAGCGCCTGGAGCTTTCCACGCTCTGGCGGGAGAACAGCTACCTGGAATGGGCCATTCTGGCCGGGTGCATCCTGGCCGGGATGGTGCTGGGCAAGCTGGCGGCGGTGATCCTGCGGGGAATCGGTTCCCGCTGGGAGAAAAAGGGCTGGGAAGTCCGCGGCCGGTTCTTTTCCGACCTGGCCGGACCGCTGCATCTGGGGCTTATCAGCCTGGGGCTAGCCGTGGGCGTGGCCAACTTGAAGCTCAGCCCCCTGTTGCAGGAGTTCAGCGGCCGCACGCTGCTTTTGCTCTATGCGATTGCCGTGTTCTGGTACGCGTACAACCTGGTGGGCGTGCTGGACATCCCGCTGCGGCGGCTGACGGCCCGCACCGCTTCCAAGCTGGACGACCAACTGGTGCCGCTGATCCGCAAATCGCTGCGGCTGTTCGTGGTGGTGGTGGGCGTTTTGTTTGTGGTGGATTCGGTGTTCCAGTGGGACATCGGGGCGTGGCTGGCCGGGCTGGGGATCGCCGGGCTGGCCGTTTCGCTAGCGGCCCAGGACTCGCTGAAAAACCTGTTCGGCTCGCTGACGATTATCCTGGATCAGCCGTTTGCCGTCGGGGACCGGATCGTCTATGCCGGATACGACGGGGTGATCGAAGAGGTGGGCTTCCGCTCGGTGAAGATGCGCACCCTGACCGGCCACCTGGTTACCATTCCCAACTCCACCATCGTCAACAGCCCGGTGGAAAACATCAGCCAGCGGCCTTCGATTCGCCGGATTCTGGACATCGGGCTCACCTACGACACCCCGCCGGAAAAAATCCGGCAAGTGGTGGAGCGCCTGCGGGAAATCCTCCAGGAGCCCGAGTTCCGCGAGCCGTTGCACTTCAAGGTGGGCCAGGACGAGTACGCCCCACGGGTCTATTTCACCGATTTCAACGCCGACAACCTCAACGTGCGCGTCATCTACTGGTTCCACCCGCCCGCCTATTGGGACTACCTGGAGCACGGCCAGCGGCTCAATCTGCGGATCATGCAGGAGCTGGAAACCCTGGGCGTGGAGTTCGCCTTCCCCACCCAGACGCTCTATCTGGCCGGCGACCCGCAGCGGGAACTCCAGGTGACGGTCCACTCCCCGCCGGCAGAGGGCAGGTCGGCCTGACTGGATTAGCTGTTTGAGTGCCTTTGAGCACTCCGCCGATAGTTTTTACAAGCACACCAGCAGTGACCCTACTCGGCACTGCGGCGAGCCCCGGACCAAAAGGTCTTGGGGCTTGCATCCTGCGTCTTGGGCGGCCAGGAACTCGCGGCGATTGCCCACGGCGCGCCGCAGCAAGATTGTCGGCGGTTGCTGGGCATGTAATTAGGCGAGACCCGGACTTCAGTCCGGGGAGAGCCGAAGCAACCGGAGAAAAACGCTTGTTCGTTCTTTTCCTCCGGGGACTGAAGTCCCCGGCTCGCCGAGTGTGAGAATCGGCGTTTGTTTTTTCCATTGGAGCGGGAGCTCCTCCGCAGGTCGCAAGCCGCAAGTCGATTCGTGCCCGGTGTAGAAGCTCTCGCGCCATCCCCCGACGCCTCCATCCCCCCACGCCCCTAAGCC
>WFOE01000221.1 GCA_015488215.1 Planctomycetales bacterium | reverse complement strand
TTGCAGCTCCATCCGGCGCCGCGGAGTAAGCCGCGGGGCCTGTTCCACTTGGCGCCAGGTAGCCAGCATCCGTCGGATTAGATACTGGGGCGGATGCTTGTTTCCCCGGCATGCGGCCACCAGGCGGCGCACTTGAAGCTGAACGTCCTGCGCCTCATGGATTCCGGCCGGAGTGAACGAAGGTTCCGGGGCGACCAGTGGTCCCCCCTGCCCACAAAGCAGTACCAGCGCAGCGCCGAACCAGCCCATGACCAGACCTCCCGAAGTGAGCAAGCGAAATGTTTCCCCCGTTCCGAAAAGCAGGCCACTTTTGTCAGAGGCCGTTGCAAAACTTCCGACCACGGACGCCACACCCGAAAATTGAAGCGACGCCGCAAGGTCTTGTAACAATTCGTTTCAACAAACACAAGCAATTTCCGCTTTCCGGGCAGGGCGAATCCTTATGACTCGTGGAATCGGTTCAAGTGCCCAGCCAATAGCTTTGAGCACGACCCTACCCGGCGTTTGGGCGAACCGAGGGCGTCGGTTCCCGGCAGGCTTTCAGCGGTAAAGCAGCACGGCGGCTCGGCGACGGCGGAACTGTTCGGCCTGTTCCCGGCAGGCGTGCCATAGCACGTCGAGTTTTTCCCCGTTCAGGATTCCCTGCTCGATTCGCCGCGAACCGACCAGGACCGGCAAACGCCGTGTGTCCCATTGCTTGGCGTGGTGCCGCCGCAGCCACAGGGCCACGGCCAAGCCCAGCCGCACCGGCTGGATAAGCTGCGGATTGCGCACCAGAAAACGCACGCCGCGGCATTCCTGCCCCTTGTACTTGCTGGCCGTGGGCGTGAACCGCACGGGTACAAATCCCAGGCCCGGGTGGCCCTGTCGAGCCAGATGCTCGGCCAGGGCCGAAGCATCGAGCCAGGGGGCACCAATCAGCTCGAAAGGCGTGTCGGTCCCCCGGCCCACCGAAAGGTTCGTCGTCTCCAGCAGGCCGATGCCCGGATACAAAAGCGCCTGATAGGGCGAACGCATGTTGGGCGAAGGGTTGACCCACTCCAGCAGCGTCTGGTCCCAGTACATGGCGCGCTGCCAGTGTTCTACCGGAACGACGGTCAGCCGGAGGGAAGACCAGCCCATCTCGCGCTGAAACAGCCGGGCCAGCTCGCCGGCGGTGAGGCCGTGCCGCACCGGCAGCCGATGGCAGCCGACGAAGGATTCCCGGCCCGGGTCCAGCACCGGCCCCTCGACGGCCAGGCCGCCGATGGGGTTGGGCCGGTCCAGCACCACGAATGCTTTGCCGTGCTGGGCGGCCGCCTCCATGGCCAGTTTCATGGTGGAAATGTACGTGTAGAATCGCGTGCCGATATCCTGAATGTCGAACACCAGCACATCGACTTGGCGGAGCATCTCCGGGGTGGGCTTGCGCGTTTTGCCGTAAAGGCTGTAAACGCGCAGGCCTGTTTCCTGGTCCGTGGTGTCGTCTATCCGGGGCACGTCCAGCTTGCCGTGCAGTCCGTGCTCGGGGCTGAAGACGGCCACGAGTTTCACCCGGGGATGTTCGTGCAGCAGCCGTAGCGTGCTCACCCCCGCGGCGTTGCGGCCGGTGTGGTTGGTAATCAGTCCCACCCGTTTGTCCCAGAGCAACCGCATCTGCTGCCGCTGAAGCACGTCCACGCCACACAGGACGCGGGCAATCCGTCGGGCCGGCTCTTTGCTCCGCTCCGATGGGGAAGCGGCCGACTCCGCCGCTTGGCCGAGCTGAGGGGCCGGTTCGGGCGGCTGCTGCACCGCCGCTGCGGCCAGCGAACCGATGCGGCCGATGAGCCGATTGACCGAGCCGCGCCCGTCCGGATGCAAGCGATTGCTCAGGAAGATGACGTACAGGTCCAGCCCGGGGTCAATCCACATTCCGGTGCCGGTGAACCCGCCGTGGCCAAACGCCCGCGGGGTCATCAGCTCGCCTCGGTTGGACGAATAGGGGCTGAGCTTATCCCAGCCCAGGGCTCGCAAACCGGCCGAAACCCGGTAGGGGCGAGTCATCACTTCGACCGTCCGCGGAGCCAGCACGCGCCGGGGGCCGAGCCGCC
>WFOE01000220.1 GCA_015488215.1 Planctomycetales bacterium | reverse complement strand
GGCAAGTAGAAACGTTTGCTCGTTGTTTCTCCTCCGCCAGTTAAAGCTGGCGGCTCGCCGATTGCGAGAATCGGCGTTAGTTCTTGCGTTGGAGCGGAAGCTCCGCCTCATCCCCCCACGCCTCCAAGCCCCCACGCCTACCCAAGTCGGCAGCTCGCCGTCAGGCAGCACCTTGGGTTTACCCAAGCAACGAATCGCTCCCAGTTAGTCCTTGGCCCGGCCGAAGTCGGGCACCTTGAGCAGCTCGCCCCCCTTGAGCGCCGACTGGTGGGCCACGATGCCCGGGGCGGTGTAGGCCACCGCTTCGTAAACGTCCACGGCGGGACGGCGCCCTTCCACAAGCGCCTGGACGAACTCGTGGGTGATGAAGGTGTGCGAGCCGTGGTGGCCGCTGGGATGGCGAAGAGGCTCAGGCAGCATATCGGTCCGCCACCACTCGACTTGCTTGTAGCGTTCCACGGCGGGGGCGGCCCGCACAAACCCGCCGTCGTCCAGTTCCCGCTGCTTGCCGGCGCGAACGATAAGCGGCGGCGTGCCGTAAGGGGTGGCGCAGAAAAAGCTGAGCTTGCTACCGTACCACTCGGCCCGTTCGCAGCCGCGATGGGCTCCGGCCCACCATACTTCCACCCGGAACGTGTTGCCCCGGTCGGTTTTGAACTGGGCCGTTTCGTTCCAGAACGGATTGTTGTAGGGATTGCCCACCAGGGCCGGGGAGCGGTCGCCCCAGCCGTGGCACACCACCTCGGTGAGCCGTTCGCCGGTAACGCCAATCAGGTGGGCAGTGCAGTGGGTGGGATAGTGCATCGGCGGAAATCCGTGCCGCCAGGTGGGCTTGCCGCCTTCGAAGAACAGCACCTCCAGCCCCGGGTGGCGGTACATCGAATAGGCCGCGTACAAATGGCCGAAGGCTCCCTCTTGGTAAAGCTTGCGGGCGGTGATTGTGTGCTGCTGCCAGTAGCTGGTTTCGGCCATCATGAAGGTAAGCCCCGTGCGGCGGGTGGTTTCGATAAGGCGTTCGCATTCCTCCAGCGTCATTGCGGCCGGCACGGCGCAGCAGACATGCAGGCCGGCCTCCATGGCCATCACGCTGTGGCGGACGTGGTTGGGGGCTTCGGTGAAGATGGCCAGCGCGTCGAGATGCTTGCCGTACTTGCGGATCATCTCCTCCATGGAGTCGAACACGTTGTCGCAGCGATAGACGCGGCGGAGCCGTTCGCGTCGTTCAGGCCGCAGATCGGTTACAGCAGCGACGGTGCAGTTGGGGTGTTCGTGCCAGTAGAACGCGGCGCCGAAACGGCCTCCCACCACCCCAATCCGGATTCGCTTGGACTTCGGTACGGCCTGGGCCACCTGGGTGCGGAAGAACGTCGCCGCGGCGGCCGCGGCCCCCGAACCGACCAGGGCGCGCCGGGAAATCTTCGGCGACCGGTTCCGAGAGGAGGAAGCAGGCACCTGGGAAGCAGATTGGAACATGGCAAACGGCTCCTTGGATAGCGACTGGCAAAACGGTCGTGCGGTTCCCTTGGTTTTACATTGACAACAATGTATTTGTCTTTGTTGCCAAAAGCAAGTAAAATCGCCCCAGTCGTTCGTTTTTCCTCGTAAGGGCATCCGGCAGTGCATCTGGCCACGTATATTCAGCAGGATCTGGCCGCTCGGCTTCGCAGCGGGCGGGAAGTGCCCGAGCCGCTCACGCTTGCGGCCCTGGCCCGACATTACCAGGTGAGCCTTACCCCGGTACGCCAGGCGGTGGACGGGCTGGTGGCCCAGGGGCTGCTTGCTCGGGGACCTGACCGGCGGCTGCGGGTGGTCGCCCGGCGGGTCCGCACCCGGAGCGAAAAAACACCGGCGCTGCTTCCCGGACCGGCCGAACGGTCCCAGGCGGTGCTTCAGCAATTAACGGCCGATCTGGTGCAGCGGAGCCTGGAAGGGGAGCCGGTCTTCCTTCGCGAAGAAGCCACCGCCGCCCGCTACGGCGTAAGCCGCTGGGCGATGCGGAACATGCTTCAGCATCTGGCCGGCTCGGGACTGGTGGAACACGTGCCCCGCCGGGGCTGGCGGCTGCGCCCGTTTTGCCGGGAGCAGATGCAGGCGTTCCTGGAAGTGCGCGAGGCGCTGGAGCTGAAAGCCCTGGAACTGGCCTGGCCGCGACTTGAGCCGCAGGAGTTGAAGCAGATTCTGCGTCGCAACCGGCTGCCGCGACGCGACGAAACGCGGTTCCAGGTGGACGAATCGTTGCACGAATACCTTATCCAGAAGGCCGACAACGACTACATCCGCGATTTCTTCCGCCGTCACGGCCCGTACTACATGCTGCTGTTCCGCTGGGAAGACCAGCAGCGCCACATCGCCGTGCAGACGATTCGCCAGCACCGGGCCATTCTCCAGGCGATGCTACGCGGCCAGAAGGGCAAAGCCCGGCGGCTGCTCTCGCACCATATCCGCCACAACCACCCGATTTTGAACAGCCCCCAGGCGTAGCCTCCACGGCGTCCGCAACTTTCAAGCCGGCAACGCCCCGGCACGCGCCGCAACGGGGCAGGGGAACACTTGCCGCCGCAGAGGCTCTTGCCTCGGGGGAGGGAATCGTCCAAGGTGGGCGTCAGGAAGCCGGCCGATTGGCCCTCTCTTGTGTTTCCAGAAAAAGAGGAATCCTTCCTGATGAAACTTCAAGCCGAAGCCCAACTGCTGCGCATCTTCATCGGCGAGAGTGATCAGTACCAGGGCCAGCCGCTTTACGAAGCAATCGTACAGCGGGCCCGCGAAGAGGGGCTGGCTGGGGCCACGGTGCTGCGCGGGGTGTTGGGCTACGGGGCCCACTGCCGCATTCATACGGCCAAGATCCTGCGGCTTTCGGAAGATTTGCCCATGGTGGTGGAAATCGTAGATCGGGAAGACCGCATCGGGCAGTTTCTCCCCCAGTTGGACCAGATGATTTCCGAAGGGTTCATCACGCTGGAGAAGGTGCAGGTGATTGCCTATCGCTCGGGCAAAGAGGATTCCCCCCAGAAGTAGAGTTTTGTCCCAAAGAGGGGAAACTCCCCCTTTTCCCAGTGCCGGAAATCGCTAGGATATTGTGCCGCTGTAGCGGGGCCGCGGTTCTCTTCTGATCCGGCGGCTTGGGGCTTTGCAACTGGGATTCAAGACCAGGGGTTTTTCCTTGCCGGGCCAGCCAGCCAACTGGGGGCAGGAGAACCATCCGGGGGAGGAAGCAACTCTTTTTCGAGGCACGCACCCGATGAGCGCGAACCTGGAGTTCACCGTGCATCTGAAACCCGAACAGTACGAGTTTCTCAAACAAATGGCTACGCAGTACAATCTGCCCGACGAGTCCAAGGCGCTGCGTTGCCTGATTAACTTTGCCATGACCGAAAAGCAGCACCAGGACGACATCTTCAAGACCGTACGCTGCTTATACTGCTAGCCACACTCCCCGGATGGTGCCATGCCCCGAATCCTGGCCGTGGACGTGTACCAGGTGGCCATGCCGCTGAAATACCCCTGGCGCACCGCCTACGGCGAAGACCACACCATCGAAACCATCCTGCTGCGGCTGGAGACTTCCGAAGGGATCGGCTGGGGCGAAAGCTCGCCGCTGCCCCAGCCCCATTACGTGGAGCAGTGGTCCGCCGCCGCATTCTTGTGCCTGCAACAGTGCCTGGTGCCGGCGGTGTTGGGCCGTAGCTTCGGCTCGCCGGAAGAGCTGCAGCAGGCGATGGCCTTCGTCAAGGGCAACACGTTCGCCAAGGCGGCCCTGGATCTGGCCTGGTGGGACGCCGCGGCACGAGCTCAACAAAAACCGCTTTACCAACTGCTAGGCGGCACCCGGGAACAAGTGCCCGTGGGAGCCGATTTCGGCGTGATGGACCACCCCGAGGAGCTGCTCCCCCTGGTGGAAGAAGCCGTTGCCCAGGGGTTCCCGCGGGTGAAGCTGAAGTTCCGCCCCGGCTGGGACCTGCCGGTGGTCCAGGCGGTGCGCCAGCGCTTTCCGGAACTCGTGCTGCACATCGACTGCAACGCCGGCTACACGCTTCGGGACGCCGAGCTGTTCGAGCAACTGGACCGCTTCCGCCTGGCCATGTTTGAACAGCCCTTGGGCTACGACGACCTGTGGGAACACGCCCAGTTGCAACGTCGGGTGCAAACGCCCGTTTGCCTGGACGAATCGGTCCGGTCGCTTCACCTGGCCCGGCAGGCCCTGGCCTTGGGAAGCTGCCGGTGGATCAACATCAAGCCGGGCCGGGTGGGTGGGCTGACCGTGGCCCGGGAGGTGCTGCAACTGGCCGCCGAGCACGGCGTTCCCTGCTGGGTGGGCGGGATGCTGGAAAGCGCCCTGGGGGCACGGCACTGCGTGGCCTTGGGCACCCTGCCGGGGATGGACTATCCGGCCGATATCTTTCCTTCGGACCGGTTTTACGAGGAAGACCTGGGTGATCCTCCGCTGGTGCTGGACCGGGACACTTCCGGCCGGCCGGTGGCTTGCCCGCTTGAAGCCCCCGGCACCGGCACCGAGCCGCGGCCGGATTTACTCCGCCGCTGGACGGTGAACCACTTTCACGCCCATGCCTAACGCGGCCATTGGCCTGCGGTGAACCGGAGGAAAAAAGCACGCCGTAAGTGACCGTTCCCGCCGGGAACCGCGCTGTGGCAAGCGGAAGAACGGTCCCGCGTGCAGGCAAAACGGCAGAGGAAACCATCCGGGCAAATCGGCAAGGGAGCTGCGCGCCCGGCTACCGCCAGAGTTCATCCCCGGCAAAGGGATGCAGCGGTCCTTGGCCGCGAGGGCGGGGGAGCACTTTCAGGATGGCTTGGGCCAGCTTCAGATCGTCCCGGGTGGTAATCTTCAGATTCAGCGGCGAGCCCAGCACCACCTCCACCGGGTGGCCGGCCAGCTCGACCACCTGGGCATCGTCGGTCACATCCGCATTTTGCAGCCGGGCATAGGCGTCCAGCAGGAGCTGCTTTTCAAAAACTTGGGGGGTCTGGGCTGCCCAGAGCCCCTGACGGGAGACGGTCTGCTGGATTACGTGTCCCTGGACGCGTTTGAGCGTATCGGCCACCGGCACGGCCAGTACGGCGGCTCCGGTTTCTTGGGCCTTCTGGAACACGCGGTCAATCCAGGCTTGAGCCAGGCAGGGGCGCACCGCGTCGTGAATACACACGTGCGTGGCCTTTTCGGCCACCGCTTCCAGCCCGCGGCGAACCGACTCGGCCCGGCTGGCTCCCCCGGTTACCACACGAACCCCCAGGAAGGCCACGTCCGGAGCGAATTTCGTCTGGAACAGCTCTTTGTCCTCCGCAGCGATGACCAGGATGGTCTGCACCACGTCGGGCCGATTGAGGAACCGTTCGACCGTGTGGAGCCAGACGGCTCGGCCGTCCAGCGAAGCGTACTGCTTTTTGGTGTACAGGTCGCCGAATCGTCGACTGGACCCGGCTGCCGGCAGAATGACGCTGAACTGGGCCATATCCAAATCGCCTTTTGAACCGGAAAGTCGCGGCCGAATCTTGAATCCCAACGTGTCGGTAAGTCTTTACGCTCAGCGAGCCCCGGACTTCAGTCCGGGGAGATCCGGAGGAAATTGCTTGCTGTTGTTTTTCCTCCCCGAGCTGAAGCTCGGGGCTCGCCGATTGCAAGAATCGGCGTTTGTTCTCGCATCGGAGCGGTAGCTCCCGCGCAAGGCGCAAGCGGTTTCCCGCTTGGAGCGGGAGCACCGGGGGGCATTCCGCGCTGCACCTCCTTCGGAGAGCCTAACCGGAAACCGGACTTCGTGCCAGAAAATGGGGGCCAGGGCGAAAAAATTGCCGCGGAGGTTCAATATCTGCCCCCAAGCGGCGAATCCTCTGGTGGACACCCCGATTCAGGCGCGCTGCCCGCGGGCCAGTGTGAGAGGTCGGCTCGGGCTGGGACGGGGTGGCTGGTGCGGTTTGTTCCACTTCCCTCGGGTACAGGAGTGACGGAACCATGTTGCGCAAAACCGTATTGTATGGACTGGGGGGCCTGCTGTTGCTGGGAGCGGTCTTCGGCCGCGACGGACTGAGCTACCTGAGCACGGCGCTGAACGACGTGCGGCAGGCGGTCCGGGAGCAAGTGCCCACCGAGTTTGAGCTGCGCCGGGCTCGGCAGATGCTGGCCGAATTGGAACCGGTCATTCGCCAGAACCGGCGTCGCATGGTGGAAGAAGAAGTGCGGCTGGAACAACTGGCCAACCGCATCGCCCGCATGGAAGAAAAGCTGCGCCGCGACCAGGCCGAAATCCTCATGCTCCGCGACGACCTGGCCGAAGGGCGGGACCGTTACGTGTACGCCGGACGCACTTACACGGCCCAGGAAGTACGCCAGGACCTGGAGCAGCGGTTCCAGCGGTTCAAAACCAACCAATCGACGCTGGACCACTTGCGCAAGGTGTACCAGGCCCGCAAGCGGTCGCTGGACGCCCTGGGCAAGCAGCTCCAGGGAATGATTGCCGCCCGGGAGCAACTGCGGCTGGAAGTGGAGAATCTGGCGGCGCAACTGGAGATGGTCAAAGCGGCCGAGACGATGAACCAGTACCAGTTCGACGAAAGCCATCTGGCTCGGCTCAAAACCCTGGTGCGGGACCTGCAAACGCGGATCAACGTGGCGGCCCGACTGGCCGACCAGGAACACGACGCCTATGCCGAGATTCCGGTGCGGGAAAAGGGGACCGGCGGCGACATCGTGGAGCAGGTGAGCCGGTACTTCGAGGAATCCGCATCCGGGGAAGGCGGGTAACCTGGCAGGAGAAAAGCCCCGGCTTTGCTTTCCCCGGATGCGGATTCCTCGAAGT
>WFOE01000219.1 GCA_015488215.1 Planctomycetales bacterium | reverse complement strand
GAACAACCGCCAATTCTCGCAACCGGCAAGCCGCCGACTTTTAGTCGGCGGAGCACGGCACGGCCGTGTGCGACTGGGAGCTTCCGCTCCAATGCAAGAACAAGCGCCGATTTTCACACTCGGCGAGCCGGGGACGTCAGCTCCCGGAGCAAGACACAATGAACAAGCGTTTTTCTTCGGCTTCAGTCGGAGGAAGGGGCTTGGTAGGAGTGAGCCGAGCCCAGGGCCAGGAAGTTACGCAGCAGGTCGTGGCCGCTGGGGGTGAGGAAACTTTCCGGGTGGAACTGCACCCCGTGCACTTCCCAGCGGCGGTGGCGGATACCCATGATTTCCCGCGTGCCGTCCGGGGCGGTGCTCCAAGCGCAGACTTCGAACTCCGGCGGCACCGTGTCCGGATGCAGGATCAAGCTGTGGTAACGCGTGGCTTCCAGCGGGTTGGGAAGCCCCTGAAACAGCCCGCGGCCGTCGTGGTGGATCAGGTCGGTCTTGCCGTGCATCAACCGGCCGGCGCGGACAATCCGCCCGCCGAACGCCTGAGCAATGCTCTGATGCCCCAGGCACACGCCCAACAGCGGCACCCGACCGGCAAAGTGCCGGACGGCGGCCACCGAGATGCCCGCCTCGTTCGGGGTGCAGGGCCCCGGCGAAATAATCAGGTGGGAAGGAGCCAAACGTTCCAGCTCTTCCAGCGTAACCTGGTCGTTACGAAAGACGCGCAACGGCACCTGGGGGTCCAGCTCACCCAGGCGTTGGACCAGGTTGTAAGTGAACGAATCGTAGTTGTCGATCAGTACAATCATCGCCGGCCAAGGGAATACTCGAGCCACGGGTTGCAACGGCCCTCCAGCCGGACGCGGAAGTAGCCGCTGATGGGTTGGTGTTTTTTTCTATGAGGGAGGTTCGGGGCGTTTTCTTTCCGTTACAGGGAACCACCCGCATCAGTCCGCTTGGGGATTCCAGCGGTTCACCTCACGGCACACTTGCCGGAAGGAGACTTTCTGCCAGGGGATATCTTCCAGGCGGCGATGCGCCAGCTCGGGCATCTGGTCCATGCGCACGCGTTCCAGCTCCTGTTCCAGCGTGACCGCCCAGTGGGGAAGCTCCAGCCCGGTGCCCCGGTGCGTTTGCATCAGTTGGCCCACCTGTTCTTCGAACTCGCGGAGCAGTTGTTCTTTTTCTTCCGGGTCCGCTTCAGGGTCCAGCAGTGGGGGCAGCAAGGCGGCCACCTGGTCGATTTCCATGGGCGCCACGAAGCGTTCGTTGATTTGTTCTTCAATGCTGGCTAGCCGCATCCCGTGTTCCTGCACCAGCTCTTCGTACCACTGGCGATACGTGTTGGCGGAGTCCTCGGTCCGCTGGACCACCTGGTTGCGCCACCAGCGAGCCAGTTCATGCTGGCGGCACTGGACCAGCACCTGGTGAACAATCACCAGGGGGGTCAGGTTCCAGGCTTCGCGCTGGTAGGCGACTTTCAACCGCAGGAAGTCCAGGAAGGTGTAGAACAGCTCGCCCCGATCCGACTGCGTGGTGGTGTGGTTGTAGTCGTTGTACTCCGCGTAGTTCTCCAGTACGGCGTGGACAATCAGTTCCAGGATCGAAGCGGCTTCTTCCAACGGGATTTCCCGGTCCAGGGCCTGGGCCAGCCGGGGCAGGTCCGGTTCTCCCTCCTGGGCCAGTTGGCGCAATTGGCGGAGGTAGCTTCGGGTTCCTTGGCGAGCCACCGCCCGCAGGTTGCCGTCGCTTAGGAACATGGGCGTGAACAAGTCGCCGCCGTACCGCTTGATGAACCGCACCAGGTCGTCCCAGCCGGTCAGCACTTCCAGGGCTTCCAGGACCGAGATGCGCAGCGTTTGGGCATGGGGGAGCCAGAGCTTCATCAGCCGTTCGGTCAGCTCGTCCAGGCAATCGAGCAGTGGCGACTCTTCCACCGGCGGGGGCGTCCTTTTGCCGCGCTGGTTCTCGCCGGCTCGAATCACCGCTTCCACAATCGCCTGGCAACCGAAGGTGAACAGGCGGTCGAACTCGCTGATGGCTCCGCGTCCGGGCAGGCTGTTCCCTTCCATGGCCTTGGCCATCTCCAGCACCTGGCACGCTTCGCCAATCAGCCCCAACCGCGGCAGGGCCATCAACAGGGAACGCAGCAGCCCATGCAGCAACCGCACACGCACCAGTTCGTGCGGGTCGCCGTCCCGTTCCAGCGGCAAGTACAACAGCGGCAGCTTGCCCAGTTCGCGGCGCAGCCGGGGCATGGCTTTGCGCACCTTGACCGCATCGACGGCGTTGACCAGCCGCACCACGTTGGTGGCTTCCCGTTGCCAGGGAGGCAACTGTTCCGGCCCCGAGCCCACGCCGGGAATGGCCCGCAGTTTGATTAACGCCCACTGCATCATCACCTGGACCTGGATTACCTGGTCCAGCAGCCCCTGGCGGATGGACTGATGGCGGTCGTATTCGATCATGGCCAGGGGATCCACCGAGGAAGGCCGCGGGATGGGATACTGCGCCAACTGGTCAATCAGCCGGTTGAGCTGCTCGTGGAACCGTTCGGCTTGTTCCAGCCAGGCAGCGACGTGGTCCTGGGCTTCGTGTACGCCGTCGCGGCAGGCCACCGTGGCGCCCAGGCTCCACAGCTCGGCCATGGTGCCGAAGAAAACCAGGGCGTGGCGAATCTGGTCGGCTAGCCGTTCCAGTTCCAGCTCGCCGGGGGCGGCCGCTTCGGCCCCGGGATCGACGTCTCCTTCCACGCCGTCCCAGGCCGAATCGCGAAACACCATTCCCTCGTAAGCGGCAGCAAACAGCCCGTCGTCCTCCTCGCCCTCCTCCGGCGAGGGTTCCGCGCCGGTGCGTTTTTCCCCCTGGGCGGGTTCCATCGTTTCGGCCAGCTCGGGCAGCACGGCCCGATGCTCCCCGTTGGCCGCCAGGAAGTCGAAAAACCGCACCACCTGGCGCCAGCGCTGCTCGGCGTCGGCCTGTTGCTGTTTGCGCAACTGGTTCATCCAGTAAAAGGCCAGCGGGGTGAAGGCGAACTCGCCTTCGTGCAGCGGCACCTCCTCCTGGCTGAGCCAGTGGACCAGCAGGGCCATCGAAGCCTGCAAGTCGCCGTGGTCCAGCAGCGTTTTGACCACGCGGGCGTAGGCCTTGGGCGAGCGGAACTCCTGCACGTGTTCGCGCCAGAAGGCCACGTCGCCGGCGGCGCTTCCGGCCCCGTACCAGGCGGCCAGCGCGGCGGCCACCTGATCGGCCGATTCGGCCGCCTCGCGTCCCGAAAACGAAGGCACTTGCTGCACGCTGCTGGTGGCAAACTGGTCCCACCATGCGGCCAAAGCGTGCAGGCGGCCGGAAGCCTGCTGCTGCAACTGCTGCCGGTTGGCCACGGCCGCTTCGCTTTCCAAGCGGGCCAGCAGGCCGAAGAGCCCTTCGAGCAGATCGACCAGTTGGTCGATGCGAAAGTCGTACATGGCGCTATCGGGCGAGTGAAACAGCGGGAACTGCCCGCCGAACCCCAGCACGTTCCAGGGGTCCATCAGCGCCCCGCACTCGATAGCCCGATGCAGCAGGTCTTCGCACTCTTGCAGCATCTCCCAGGCCCGGTCCAGTTGCCGCTTGTCCAGGGCCAGCTCGGCCGAAGTGAGCAGCGAGTCCAACTGACCTCTCATCCGGGCGGTGGCCGGGCGGATGCGTTCCCACTGCCGCCGACTGGCTTCCGGGTAGCCCATGCGGCTGAACAACCGGGCCAGGAACGACCGTTCCAACTGTTCGGCCCGTTCCTGCATCAGCGTCAGGTTGAAGCCCTGCCGGGCCGAGGCGAACGGCTGGTGTCGCTCGCGGGCTTCGCGGCGCAGGCGCTGGCCGTGGCGCCCTTTGACCCGCCGCAGCAATTGCTCGTAGAACAAGTCGCGCAGCCGGGCGATCCGCGGCACCAGCGAGTGCAGGGTAACGCTCGAATCGTAACATCCCGGCCCCCAGCCGGTGGTCATCGAACCCATCAGAATCGTCCCGGCCAGCACGGCCGCAGATTCAAACAGCAGTTCGTCCGGGTTGCCCCGTTGTTGGAGCCGCTTCATCAGCCCCCGTATCGTGATGTCGGTGACTACGTATCGCCGGTAATAGCCGCGGGAGTCGATGCAGTGGGGGTCCCATTGGCCGAACTGATAATTGAGCCTGCGGGAGACGGGATGTTCGAAGTCGAACGCCCGGGGGTCCACGGCCAGCTCGTCCAGGCGGTCCAGGGAGAAGCAGGCTTCTTCGAGCAGTTCCGGCGAGGTATCGGCTAGGATTTCCAGTGCTTTTTCGACCACGGCCTGAGCCGGTCCCCAGGCAACGCCCACCTGGCGGAAGTAGAGCGGGATGGGGCAGACCCATTCGTGGGCATAGGGTTCCATCTGCCGCCCGTTTTCCAGTACGGCCACGGGCCGGTAGCCGATGAAGGAGTTCAGTTCGGCGATGGCCCCCTCGGCCACTTGTTCCGGCTGGGACCAGGGGCCTTGCTGCCGGAGCACCGCTTCCAGCACCTTGGCCACGAAAAAGGGAGTGAACATCTCCTGTTCGGACAAGTGGGCCAGCAGATCGCGATGGAACCGACGATAGCCGGGCAGCACATGCTCGAAGGAGATGTGCAGCACGGCCCGAGCCTGCTCCACGTCGGCAAAGGCTTCCTGTTCCCGGTGGAGCTGCTCCAGGGCGGCTTGGAGCCGGTCGGCCAAGGCACGCCAGGGGCGTTCCTCCCGGACGGCGCAGGCCGCGTAGAGCTGGTTCACATCGCGGCGGATCTGCGGCTCCGGCGTGCCGGAGGAAAAGTTCAAATATCCCAGCACCCGTTGCAGGGCTTGTTGTTCCCAGGCGGACATCCGTTGCATTCCCGTGGTGGCTCCCAGGCAGGCGATACCGGTCATCCTAAGGGCTACCCTGTTCCCGGTCTAGCCACCTGGGATGCGGCGCCGGAGCTGTATCCTCGGCGGGGAGCTTGCTCCGGCCATCGCAGCCCGGCGTGGAAGAGCCGTCGGAACTCGCTGTGGACGTAGGTCCTTCTTCCTAGGGGCGAACCCAGCTTTTTTCATCCCACAAAGCCTGACGGAAGGGTAGGTTCACTCGGGAGGTTGGTTCGCCACACCACAGTCAGCTAGCCAGCGGGACCAGCATGGCTCTCACCAAGTGACGCCGACCCTCCCAGGATCGCGAATCTGGAATCTGTTGCAGGAGCCGCAGCCAGACAAGCTGTAGGAACATGGCTGAGTCCGCATCCGGAACGGAAAAGGTCCACCAGATCGCCCCAGCAGTTTCATCCCGAATTGCCCAAGCCCTTCGAACTTGGCAAGATTGAGAGGTCATTTACCCTCGCTTACCCCGGGCCGAACCGGGGGACATGATGGGCGGCAGGTGTCACCTGACTGTATTGGACGTTGTCCCGGTTTGCCGTTCGGGGAAGGAGAGCAAATGGTTCGTCTTGCGTTTTTCCACCGCGGACCCGGCAGCAGCCTGCTTTGGCTGGTTTTGGTGTTGACCCCCGGAGGGCTTTCGGCCCAGCAGCGCAGCTACCTGCATCGTCTGCAACCGGTCAAGGACCCGCAGCCGGTGCTGGCGGACTGGCCCCAGTTTGTGGCTCCGCTTGAGTTCGAACGGCGCTGGAGCGCCCCGCCGCTGGTGCGCGACCCGCAGGCCACGCTGCGCGTTCGGGCCTGGCGTTACAGTTACCACACGCGGGGGATCGTCGAGATGGACAACCACCTGGACGGGCGGCAAACCGCCCTGGTGGTGGTGCATCCTTGGGGAATCGACGACGGCCAGGGATGGCGCAGTCCTGATCCGGCCGGGACCGCCTTCTTCTGCACGCCGGAAAAGAACCAGATCTACCGCCGACATGTGCGGCAAGTGCTCGATCCGCTGCTGAAGCGCCTGCGTCCCCATGTGCGCGTGGTGCTCTACAGCCTGCCCGGCGGGCTGGATCCGCTGCGCCGCCAGGTGTACCGTTCCACGGAGTATCGCCCTTCCCTTGCCGAGCGTCAGGCCGGCTACCGGCGTCTGCTCCAGGTGTTGCGCAAGCACCGTTACCAGGGACCGGCAGTGCCGCAGCAGATGAAGCTCAGCAGCCGTTTGCCGGTGGTGGATTATTTTAAGCAGTTGCCCGGCCTGGACGCTCAGCGGTTCAACGGCCCGGGATTTTGGGACCTGCCGATTCCGCTGGTGCGGGAGATCACCTACCACGAGGACGACGTGGTGCTTTACGATCGCCAGGGCTACGCTGCGTTGCGGGAGTTCCTTCGCTCCCAGGGCGTGCGGCACGTGCTGCTTTGCGGCTACGCCACGGACATGTGCGTTTGCAACACCACGGCCGGCTACGAGAATCTGCGGCGGGATTTCAACGTGTTTCTGGTGGCCGACGCCACGCTGGCCACGTTTCCGGCCAATCGCTCCCCGGCCGGCCCGACGCAAACGGCCGTCTCGCGCGCCTCGATGAAAGTGCTGGTAACGCAGTGTTCGTGGATTCAGGTGGAAAGCGTAGCTCCGTAGCACCGGGTCGGGGATATGCCGGCGGTGTGGGCACTCGTTGGGAGTTTCCGCCCCGGTGACAGATACAGATGTAGCCAGCAAGCGTGTGCTTGCTGCGAAAGACAAACCTGTTGTCAAGATTGCTTGCCCCCAGGCATCAAACCGGCGGAGACAAGACGATGCGCTTCTCCTCTTCCCGGCGCAGTGACCGGAAAACGTCGGAACCGGCCCTCTCCCGGCGCCGGTTACTGCAAGCAGCGGCCGGAGCTGCACTGGGGTTGCCGGCGGTTTCGGCTCACCGGGCCGCTCCGCCGCGCAAGGCCCTGGTGGTCATCAGCATGGACCTGGAGATGAGCCGCCATTATCCGCGGCGCGGGATGCGGGAATGGGACTACGCCAAAGGGCTGCTGGACGCCGCAACGATCCGTTACGCGGTCGAGGCCGCCCAACGGGTCAAAGAACACGGCGGGGTGATTCACTTTTTCGCCCTGGGCCGCACGATGGAGCTGCCGCAAGTGGAATGGCTCCGCCGACTAGCCCAGGCCGGGCACCCGGTGGGCAATCACACCTACGATCACGTGAACCTCAAGGCCCGCTCGGTGCCGGAGCTTCAGTATCGCTTTCGCCGCGCTCCCTGGCTGGTGGCCGGGCAATCGGTTTCCCAGATTATCCGCCGCAACATCCAGATGACTAACGAGGCGCTGCGCACCCGCTGCGGCATCCGCGTGCGGGGATTTCGCACTCCTGGAGGATTTTCCGACGGACTGCGCGACCGGCCCGACTTGCAGAAGATGCTCCTGGAACTGGGTTTCCGCTGGGTCAGCTCGTTGTATCCGCGGCACCCGTTGGGCCCCCCGGGCCAAAGGCCCACCGAACATGTGCTGCAAGCCGTGGTGGCGGCACTGGCCCAGGGGCAGCCGTTTGTTTATCCCAGCGGGTTGGTAGAACTGCCCATGAGCCCGCCCAGCGACGTAGTGGCCATGCGCAGCGGCCGCTGGCCATGGGAAGCGTTTCTGGAATGCCTGCGGCGGTGCCTGGAGTGGACGATAACCCACGGGGCGGTGTTCGATTTCCTGTGTCATCCGTCCTGCCTGGTGGTGGAGGACCCGAAGTTCCAGGCCATCGAGCTGATCTGCCGCATGGTGAAGCGGCGCGCGGATCGGGCCCGGCTGGTGGACCTGGACACGGTGGCCCAGGCGGTTCAGCGGTGAAACTAGATTCCAGGCCGAACACCGAGAAATACTCAATTCCAGTAAGACTACCTATTCCCCTTTGACGATCATTGCCTTGGTAACATAATACAGCGATTGGATGAAATCGTACTCGTTATCCTCGATGCGTTTAAAGACTGCTGAAAACGGGAAGCACATCACCCCAGTTGCGGCTTTGTAGACGGCATAGTCTGTACCGTGTTCGTCCGTTACGGTGACCCATTCCATGTCAAGGTCGGCAACGCACTTGTTGCCAAGGTAACCGCCGATCAGTTGGATCACCTGTTGCTTTGTGTACGGCGACGCCTCGTCCCGCTGCCACGCCCGAAAGGCAGCATCGTAGTCCTTGAGATCAGGTTCGGTCACGTGGGGCAAGTAGTAGGTAACGAATCGTGGGCCATCGTTCCCAAGAGACCTGAGCCACATTAGTTCCTCGCCGTCAACTGCTTTGATGGTAGGCGGAGCCGACTCGACGACCTCGCTGTCAACATCGATTTCACCTTCCGGAGTGTCGACTCGCATCTTCTCGTGTTTCTTGGCCATGAGTCTGTCCTCCTGGATAAGTGGAACGGCGTTTTCTAAGGTTCCGCGGCGCTGGCCCCGGCAAATAGGTCAATATCCCAAAAGCCGGAGAGCTGACATTAATGAGAGGGACAGCCTCCTTGCCCTCGCACAGGTCCACTACTTTGCCTTGTTGTGCAGCACTGGCAGTCACGCTTTATTGAAGATCAGGGAAACCCAATCACAGCAATCAAGGTCCGGTTCTTCGTCTGCGATTTCGACACTGCCGCGAAGACAGGAGGAGAGGATGCGCATTGTAGTTACGATCTGGTGAAGCATCAATTGTGATGGTTGATTCGATGGCGGTGGCAAAGGTGGGGCATTCGTAGTCATTCGCCCGCGATCCTTATTCCCATATTCGAGCGGTTCGAGATTGACAAATGTGATTTTCAGGTAATTCCACTTGTAGTCGCTGTCAACTTCTGTTTCGAGGTGCCGAGTAGCCAAGATAAAGCGTAACTGATACGCGCAATGACAAGTGGGGCTGAGCGAACCAGCTTAACCGGCCCAATCCGGCAAGTGGTGTATTTCCAGCCCCAGGTGCCAGGCGCCCAGCAGGCGGAAGACCAGCGTGATGATGAGCACCGCAGCCACGTTGACCCACAGTCCGGCTCGCATCATCTGCCGCAGGCTGACCCGCTGCGAGCCGTAGACGATAGCGTTGGGCGGGGTGGCCACCGGCAACATGAACGCGCAGCTTGCCGCCAGGGTGACGGGGATGAGCAGCCAACGCGGGTCGATGGCCAGGTCTTCGGCCGTTTCGGCCAGGATGGGCAGCCACATCTGCACGCTGGCCAGGTTGCTCGTAAGTTCCGTCAGGGCGGTCATGCCCGTGGTGAGCAGCGCCACGGAGAGCGTGGGCCACCGGTGCGGCAGCACGGCGGCCACCTGGTGGCCTAGCAGTTGGGCCAGTCCCGTCGTGCGCATGGCCGAAGCCAGAGCCAGTCCTCCGCCGAACAGAAGCAACACGCCCCAGGGCAGTTCGCGCGTGTCGCTCCACTGGAGCAGCCGCTTGCGGCCCGGCTGGCACGAAGGCACACAAAAGCCCAGCACCCCCATGAGCATGGCCACGGTGGCGTCGCTGACCCAGGGGGCGTTACTCGGGGCGGAACCGTGTCCCAGGCCCAGGGCCGGCGCCCAGCCCCAGCCGCGCACCGGTTCGCGCAGCACCCACAGGGCGGCGGTGGCCAGGAACAGCAGCCCGGCCCATTTTTCGTCGGCCGTCATCGGTCCCAACTGGCGGTAGAACCCGGCCACCACGGCCCGGCCTCCCCAAAGCGACTGCCGCGAAACGCGAAACACCCCGCGGGTAAGCAGCCACCAAGTCGCTCCGCCCAACAGCAGCGTGATGGGCAAGGCCATGAGCATCCAGCCGGGGAAGGAAATTTCCGGTCCCTGCGGCCACCGCTGCTGGTAGAAGGCCAGAAAAGCCACGTTGGGCGGCGTGCCCACCTTGGTGGCAATGCCGCCCAGGCTGGCTCCGTAGGCGACGGCCAAAAGCAGCGCCGGGGCCAGTTGGCCGCGGTCGCCGGAAGGTGCTTCGGCCTGCTCGGAGGAAAGCCCGGCGGACGGTTCTTCGGCCCGGGCCAATACGCTCAGGGCAATCGGCAGCAGCATCATCGTGGTGGCCGTGTTGGAAAGCCACATGCTCAGCGCGGCCGAAGCGGCCAGAAAACCCAACACCACGTGATGCGGCCGGTCGCCCAAGGCCCAAAGGATGCGCAACGCAATCCGCCGGTGCAGTCCGCTCCGCTCCACGGCCAGGGCGAGCAGAAATCCGCCCAGGAACAAAAAGATGCTGTTGGAAGCATAGCTGGGAGCCACTTGGGCCGCCGGCTGCACTTTCCACAGCGGCAACAACACCAACGGCAGCAGCGCCGTGACGGCAAGCGGCACCGCCTCGGTGACCCACCACCAGGCCATCCAGACCACCACGCCGGCGGTGGCCCACATCGGCTCCTGCGGACCGGAGGGGCCCAGGAGGTAGATCGTCGTACCCAGCAGCGGGCCTCCGCCCAGGCAGAGCCATTCCTTCCATGCACCGGCCGCCTTCACCGACTGCTCCTTCACTCGGCGTGTTGGAACGTGCCTTGGATGGTCACGCTCAGCGTGCCGTCGTTGTCGCTGGGGTT
This sequence comes from Planctomycetales bacterium, assembly GCA_015488215.1. Taxonomy (GTDB): domain Bacteria; phylum Planctomycetota; class Planctomycetia; order Pirellulales; family S012-138; genus S012-138. The sequence continues at coordinate 3,020 of WFOE01000219.1, read as the reverse complement.
GGAGTCGTACATCCGCAGCAAGAGCCGTCCGGTGCGCGGAGCCACGAACGACTTGTTACTGCCGACCACGAACGGCTTGTTCTGCTTGGGGTCCGGACCGACGATCATGCCCACCAACGCGCCCAGGTTAAAGTCGCGCAGCTCTTTCGGAATGGGGATTCCGTCGGGGCTGACCCGATGTTCCATCTTGAACACCCAGGTGCCGCTGGCCGAGATGGTAATCGGCTTGCCTTCCAGGACGATTATACCGGTATCCTGCCAGCCGCGGTCGGCCCGAACGGTGAACCGCTTTTGCCGGGCAGTGGCTTGCCGGGCGCGGATGCGTTTGACGGCCGCTTCAGCTTTGGCATATCGGGGCACCAGGCGGAGGATCGACTCGTACACTTCCAGGGCCTGGTCCCACTTGCGTTCTTTTTCGTATCGGGCGGCCAGCTTTTCCGCTTTGGTGAGGAACTCTTTGTAAAGCTCGATCAGCAACGGATCGGTGGGCCGAGGGGGCGGAGGCTCTTTCTTCGCCGGGCGCGAAGGTCGCCGCACGGGACGGCGCGGGCGCTGGGCCCAGCCGAAGTCGGCCAAACCCAAGAGAAACCCCACTGCCACTGCTGCCAGAAGGTAGAAAGGGCCGGTGCCTCGTCTCATGGTTCCGTTCCTCCCCGTTGGTGGGTCGCGTGCTGCTCCCTCGACAAGCCCCGCTGGCAATGCTACTGAGCTTGCCGGAAACCGTACCCGTAGTGTACTTCTGCCTCGGTTGCGGAACAAACCTTCCGCCCTTTCCGGCCGCTCTTGCCTTGCGAGAGACGATGCCTCGCGCTGCTAGCTTCCCTTGTGCTTCCGAACCTTCCCCGACGGCGGGCCGGTCCGCCTGGTCGCTGCTCTGGCGGCGGACGGTGGCCGTGGGGCTGCTGGTCTTCTTTCTGGTGGAAAGCTACCAGGCCATCTGGGGCCGGGAAAACGATTACCGCTGGCACACCGTCAAGGGGGAAGCCTTCCTGCGGCGAGACATGCAGGCGCTCAACGCCGACTGGTATCCGCTGGGCCGCATGGGCTGGAACGCCCTGGTGGCCCTGCTCCCTTACCGGTTAGGCCGCGGGCTGATGCTAGCCGCAGGCGTCGCGGCGCTGGTGGGAAGCTATCACCTGTGGGGGCGAATGGCCGGCCACGGCGGGCTGGGCCACCCTCGCGTGCGCACTGCGGCGCTGCTGACCACACTGGCCGGCGTAGTGCTGTTGCAGCGCGAGCTGGACGAATGCGGTTTGCAACTGGTGCTGTTGGGGATGCTCAGCGTTGCCGCCTGGCTGTTTTACCGGGGCCGGGAACTTGCCGGAGCCGCCGCCCTGGCCGCTGCGGCCACGTACAAGACCACGCCGCTGCTGTTTCTGCCCTACCTGGTCTGGAAACGCCGCTTTCGGGCAGCCGCCGCCATGGCCGTGGTGCTGGTGGGTCTGAACCTGCTGCCGGCACTCTACCTGAGCTGGGAAAACGCCTTGGAGTTCCACGGCCGCACGCTGGCCCGCTTCGCTGCCCAGGCACGCTTGCAGGACCCTTCGCAAAACACGGTCGAACCGCCCAACGTGCGCAACCAGTCGCTCACCGTCGCTTTGGCCCGGTACTTGCAAACCTACGGGGAAGACCATCCGCTCTACTTGCCGCATCCGGCCTTCGTGCAGTTTGGCCGTTTATCCCCGCAGGCGGCCGGTCGAGTGGTCAAAGCGGCCGTTCTGCTGCTGGCCCTGGTGGTGGCCTGGAAGTTCTGGCCTTCCGGTGGTCGTTCCCAGGGTTCCGGCTCCCGGCAACGCCACGCCTGGGAATGGGCCGTGGCCACCGGGTTTACGGCCCTGTTGTCCCCCCTGTGCTGGAAACACCACTTGGTGCTGATCCTGCCGGCTTACTTTCTGCTCGTGCTGGAAGTGCTCCGGCAGCCCGAGCAGAACCGCGGCACGGCCCTGGTGTTGTGGGTGGCTGCCGCGTTGATGATTCTGCCGGGCCGGGCGCTTTGGGGCCGGGAGCTTTCCCTGGTGCTGGTTTCCTACAAGCCGTACACGGCCGCGGCGCTGCTGGTAATCGGAACGGTGCTTGCCCGAGTGCGGGGGCCGTTTCGGTTCAAAGCAAACCCGGCTCCAGGCCAGCCCGAGCGCATCTGGCAACCATCGGCTTCCTGCCGGAACAACAGCCCTGAAGAAGAGCCCGCTTATGAACACCGAGACGTCTTACGTGGAACTGCCCGGCGGTCGGTTTCGCCTGGTGGATCTGAGCGTGCCGCTTGAGCACCAAGCCCCTCATGAGCCGCTGCCGCCCAAAATCCATTACATCACCTACATCACCCATGCCGAAGAGGGGCTCCGGCAGCTTTGTCGCTTTCTGAAAGTCCGGCCCCAGGACCTGGTCTATTCCAGCGGCGAAGGTTGGGCCGTCGAGCGCGTGGAGGCCATCACCCACACCGGCACGCACCTGGACGCCCCCTGGCACTACGGCCGGACCAGCCAGGGCCGGCCGGCCCGCACCGTGGATCAAGTACCGCTTTCCTGGTGCTTCGCCCCGGGAGTCCTGTTGGACGTGCGGCATAAGCCACCGGGCAGCTTCATCACCGTCGAAGACCTGCAAGCATGCCTGGAGCGGATAGGGCATGAACTGCGGCCCGGGGAAATCGTGCTCCTGCAGACCGGAGCCGACGCCCGGCTCGGCACGCCGGAATACTTCCGGCAGCCCGGACTGGGGCGCGAGGGAGTCCTTTGGCTCGTGGAACAAGGGGTCCGCGTGATAGGAATCGACGCCTACACGCTCGACCGGCCGTTTGCCGATATGACCCGCGACTACCAACGGACCGGCGACGGGCGTTTCATCTGGCCGGCCCATTTCGCCGGGATCGAGCGGGAGTACTGCCAGATTGAAAAGCTCTGCCACCTGGATCGGATTGGGCGCAGCGTGGGATTTTGGGTGCTGTGCTTGCCGGTCAAGATTCATCGGGCAAGCGCCGGTTGGTGCCGCGCGGCAGCCCTGGTACCATGCAGCGACGGATAGGG
>WFOE01000218.1 GCA_015488215.1 Planctomycetales bacterium | reverse complement strand
GCCTGGGTGGTCGAAAAAGAAGGCGAGCAGCTCCGCCGGGGAGTCCGGCAACTGGACGCCGACCAGCTCCCAGAAGGGGACGTGCTGGTTCGCGTCCACTACAGCTCGCTCAACTACAAGGACGCCCTGGCCGCCGAAGGCCACCGCGGCGTGGTGCGCCGTTTTCCCCATGTGCCTGGAATCGACCTGGCCGGCACCGTGGTGGAAAGCGGCTACCGGGGGCTCTCTCCCGGCCAGCAGGTGCTGGTCACCGGCTACGGGCTGGGGGCGGAACACTGGGGCGGCTGGGCCCAACTGGCCCGGGTGCCCCATCAGTGGGTGGTTCCTCTGCCCGAAGGGCTCACCTTGCGCGAAAGCATGTTGCTGGGCACCGCCGGCTTTACCGCTGCACTGGCCTTGCAAAAACTGCTGGACTGGGGGATCGCCCCGGACCAGGGGCCCGTGCTCGTAACCGGCGCAAGCGGCGGCGTGGGCTCGCTGGCCGTGGCCCTGCTGGCCCAGCAGGGGTTTGGGGTACAGGCCGTTACGAGCAAGGCGGAAGCACACACGTGGCTGGAACACCTGGGGGCCCAGCAGGTACTGCCTCGCCAGGTGCTGGAAGATTCCTCGGGCAAACCGCTGCTTTCCTCGCGCTGGGCCGCGGCGGTGGATACCGTGGGCGGAAGGCCACTGGCCACGCTGGTGCGTTCGCTCCGCATCGGCGGAGCCGTGGCCGCTTGCGGCGTGGTGGCCGGAGCTGAGCTGCCGCTGACGGTCTTCCCGTTCATTCTGCGTGGGGTGGGGCTTCTGGGCGTGGATTCGGCCCACTGCCCTTACACCCTACGGCTGCAGCTCTGGCAGCGCTTGGCTACCACCTGGAAGCCGCGCCACCTGGAAGACGTCCTGGCCCGCGAAATCGGTCTGGAAGAACTGGAACCCCAGGTGCAGGCAATCCTGGCCGGGAAAGTGCAAGGCCGCGTGCTCGTTCGCGTGTCCGAAGCTCCGTAACGGTTTCAGCCGGAACGTTCGCGAGTTCGGTCGCGCGTTTGCCGTTGCATCCCCGGCTTACCTGGGCCGCAGGCGTTCGGCGCAGGTCGAGCTTCGCCTGCTCGGCCGTTTTTCGTAGGATGAGCGTTTCAAGGGGGCACGGATGCCGCATGGTGCGCCGCCCATGGCAAGCGGACCGATGAATCAACAGCAACCCGATTCGGCCTCGGTTCCTCGGCAAGCAAGCGCCGCCTTGCAGCGGCTGGGGCAGGCGTTTGCCCGGCTGATGGGCAAGCAGGCCCCGGCTTCGGAAGAAGGGGAATCGCCCGCGGGGAACGCCCCGGCCTCCGAAGGCGATGCGGACCGGTACGTGCCCACGCCGCTTCGTATCATCGAGGGGATGCTGTTCGTCGGCCGGCCCGACAACCAGCCGCTGGAAGCCGCCCTGCTGGCCCAGGCCATCGGGACTCAGGAGACCGGCGAGGTCCATCAGTTGGTCGAACAGCTTAACCGGCAGTACGAGGCGTTGGGCTGCCCGTACCGCATCGCCAGTCGCGGCAGCGGCTACGAGCTGGTGTTGCGGGAAGAGTACCGAGGCTTGCAGTACCGGGTGTTGGGACGCATGCGCCAGGTTCGGCTCTCGCCGGCGGCGGTGGAGGTGCTGGCCCTGGTCGCCTACAAGCAGCCGATTACGGCCGACCGGATTGCGGCCATTCGGGGCACTCCCAGCAGCGGCGTGTTGCGGCAACTGGTGCGTCGGGGGCTGTTGCGGATCGAGCGAGACGAAAAAAACCCACGCAAAACCCGCTACCGTACCACGCCGCGACTGCTGGAAGTGCTGGGCATCTCCTCGCTGGAAGACCTGCCTCGCAGCGACGATTTGGAACACCTGTAAGCGGAAACGCCACGGCCGCTTCAAGGAGCCACCAGCGGGAGCCGGGGGCTGCGCACACCAACTCCGACGTCCCAGGTTTCCATGGGAGCTTCGAGGTTCCCCCCGTCATCGCGACCGTTGGGCCCCACGCTGTAAAGCAGGTAGCCGTCCTCCTGACGGCGATAAATGACCTTGCGGTCGGGGGTGAACAGGTCCCGAGGCACTTCGGCCAGCAGTTCCGGCATCAGGGCTTGCAGCGACTGCGGATAGCGTCCGTGCCTCGCCCGGTAAACGGCCAGCGCCAGGGCGGTTTCCATCAGGGTGTGCCACTGCCGGACCCGCAATTCCGCAAGGAAAACGGCTTCGTAACTCCCCACGAGCAGGTCGAGCAGCATGCGGCAGACAAGTTCTGTTCGGGCCGTGCGATTGAGCAAGGACGCCAGGAGCAGTTTGACGTCCTCGCACCTGCCCTTGTTGGCCTCTTCCCACGCCCGGAGTCCACTCCGCACTTCGGCCAGCGAACCGCCGGAAAGAATCTCGATCACCTGGTCGTGAGACTGGTTGATCAGCCGCAGACCGTGGTTGATGTCCATGCCGGTCGTGGGCACGCGCAGGTCGAAAAACTCCTCGAGTATCCGCCTGTCCATTCGCCCGCGAACCAATTGAATCCAGGCGTCCAGCATTACGAGACGATCTCCCGAGTCGATCGCCCGCGCCGCATCGGCCTGGGAAGGCAAGCGACGCCACTGGCGGAAAAACCGCCTTGCCGTGGCTTCGTCCAGTACCGTCCGGTTGAGCACCTGCTCGGCCGACTCGAAAGCCATCCCTTCCAGCGCAATGCCGACGAGCATCGAAAACATCGACCAGTCTTGTTCCACCAACCGCGCCAGTCGCTTGATGGTCAGGATGTCCTGCCAGGCTTCTTCCACGCGTCCATGGCCCAGGTGCCACATGGCCCGCAGTTGGAGATCGTAGGCCAGGTCGCGCATCGCTTGTCGGACCTGGACTGGCATTTCCACTAGCGCCTGGTCCGACGAAACGACCACGGGCAAGAAGAACCGGGGCCGGCGTGATGCCTCCCGGACCTGGTCCAGATGGCGCCGGTTCTTGGCCAGAAGTTGGGCCACCAGCGGAGCCTCTTCGGTACGCCAGGGACGCTGCCGCAGATGACGCAGTTGCTCAAGCGGCTCTTGCCCCGGGAGGCTCTGACTCGAAAGGGGCGATTGGTTCTGCTGGCTGCGAATCAGGCGCTCCTCCACAGAAACGAAGTAATCCCCGCGATTCTCTGCGACGGGCACCGGGTCCATGCCCAGGCGGGCAAAAATCGCAGGCGGAAGGGGGCGGTTACCCGGAGCCGGTCCCAGAACCTGCAACAGCGGCACTACGGCGTTGTTTTCGGCGGTAACTCCTTCGGCCAGACGGCGGTTCAGGGCTTCGGCATAGTTGGGGAAGCCTTCCGGTGTGAGTGGTTCGGTGATGTAGGTGGTTTCCCGGGAGATGACCAGCTCGGGAGCGAAGTATTCGCTGGTGGAATAAAAGAAGGTGCCCGCAAACAGAGCCAGCAGCAGGGCCAACACGCTCAGTATCCACCAGCGCAGCGGCAGTTGGCGTTTGGGTTGAGGGACCGGAGTGGTTTCTGCCGCAGCGGCCATGTCTGCTCCCTTGCCGAAACTGCCCCAGGTGTTACGGTTCCTCGTTGCCGTTTGCTTTGCCTGAACATTGTACCGCAACGCGTTTGCCGGAACGAAACGCTTTTGCCCGCAAGTTGGCCGGTCCGGCGGAGGGTTCACATGGACAGAAACCACCGCGGAAGGCGAGGTTCTTGCCGGGTGCTAGCAATCTGGGGAGGGGCGCTCTTGTGATTCGCCGCGGGGATGTTCTACGATGCGGCACCTGGTGCGTTCTGCGGCCGAAGGAAACCGGCCCCCCCGTCGTCTCAAGGATGAGCCGATGCCCAAGTTCATTGTCATCGACCCTTCGGTTCAGGGCTACCAGGGGCACTTCTACGAGTACGCGTTCCGGGTGCTTCAAGCCGCCCGCCGACAGGGCTACGAAACCCATCTGGCCAGCCACCGGCGGTTCCAGGTACCGAAAGAGTTTCCCGGCAAGGTCCATCGCCTGTACCGCTGCGCGTTCTGGCCCACGCAACGCGAACGCACCGGCATTTTGTGGCTCAAACGGTTGGGCACCGCTTTGGCCGGTGTGGTCGGAGGGTTGTTGCTAAAAGCGTATATTTCCTGGTTCGGGTTGTTGCTGGAATCGCTACGCTACTACGCTCGTCATCCGCGGCACCTGGCCCGGCGATTGCCGTTTCCTTACGGGTTGCTGCTGTTGGTGCCGCTTGTGCCCTTGGCGGTGTTGCTTTGGCCGCTGTGGTGGCTTGTGCGGCGCGTGCTGCGGTTTTTCCGAGCACTGATTGGCCCGGTGGTGCGCATTGCCCGAAAGCTCTACGCCCATCGGCGAGAGCTGCTGATTACCTTCTGGGCGGACCGCAAGTTGCGCGATCTGGAACGCGGCACCCGGCGGCTGCTGCGCCGCGTATCGCTGGAGCCGGGCGACGTGGTGTTCCTGTCGCTGGTTTCCGAGGCGGAGCTGTTGGGCCTGCTACGCTTGTTCCGGCGTTGTCCCCAGGCCCGAAACGCCACCTGGCATCTGATGTTCCGCCATCAAATCTACCGGCCCGACCAGTGGCATTCCCCCGGCGAAGAACACCGCCTGTTGCGCTCCGCGTTGTATCAATTGATTCAAGAAGCGGCCCCGGGACGGGTGTTCCTGCACGCCGACACGGAGGACCTGGCCCGGCAGTACGAAACCCTGGGCGTGGGCCCCGTGGCCGAATTGCCCATCCCTGTGCCTCGGGAATACCACCAGCAGCGGCGGCAAGAGGCCACATTGCCCTACCGCATCGCCTACGTGGGCGATGCGCGTGCGCAGAAGGGATACCATCTGCTGCCCCGGCTGGTGGAAGACCTGTGGCCGGAGGTGGAGCAGGGCCGGGTGGTGTTTCATTTCCAGTCCAACTTCAACGTGCCGCTGGGCAGCCCGGAGACCGACGTGGCCCGCTGGCAGCTTCTGGCCCAGCCGCGGCGGCTCGTTCAACTGGAACTCAAACCGCTGGATTCCGAACGGTACCGGCGGATGATTGTGGAATCCGATCTGCTGCTGGTGCCCTACGAGCCGGTGGCCTACTACGCGGGCAGTTCGGGCATCTTTGCCGAGGCGTTGGCCGCCGGCGTGCCGGTGGTGTGTCCGGCCACGACCTGGATGGCACGACAACTGGCCCCGGTGCAGCAAGCCTATCTGGAACATCTCTGGCCCACCCTGGAAAACGCCGGCACCGCCCCGGCCCATCAATGGCACTGGCAAGCAGAGCGCCCCCCGCTGTCTGAACAGGGGTATCTGTGGCTTGCCCCGGGCAAAGTGCATCAGGCGACGCTTCGCTGTCCGGAAAACGTCTCGCTGCTGGGCTTGTCGGTTGGGCGAATGGAGCCGCGCCGCAGCGACCCGGTGCTGGTCCAGGTTCGGCAGTTGGACCAGTTCGGCGCGTGCCTGGCGCAACAGACGGCCGTACTGCACGCCCTGGAAGGTACACAACGGGCGCTGGTCCCAATCCACGACCGCGCCCAAGAAGTCCAGTTGCAATGGCGGCCCGCAGGCCCCTGGAGCCCCATGCGGCTTCACGGCGTGGAATGCCACTGGTTTTCTCCGTCTGGGCCGCAACAAGTTCCCATTTCGGCCGTGGGCGTGGTGTATGCCGACACGGATGAAGAACTGACCGGAGCGGTCCGCGAAGTCATCCAGCACATGGAACACTACAAACAAACGGCGCTGGCTTTTTCGGAGCAGTGGGCCGCCTATCACAACGCCGACACATTGGTCGAAACATTGCACCGGCTGGTGCAGGCGGAACCCCAAGCCCCGGCCACAACAGAAACACCCGGCGGCACGCCCCGGCAGCGCGGGGCCGCGGTTCCACGAGCCGCTTGAACCGGACCACAGCGTTGCCGGAAAAGAAGGCGGCCGCGCCAAGTTGCCCCCTTTTCCAGACGAAGAAACTGGAACGCCGATGAACCGCAGATATTCGATTGTGGGCGTCTCCGACGTAACCACCGGGTTCGGCTCCCCGGAAGTGCCAGCCTTGATGGATTCGCTGGCTCGGCATTTCCAGCAGCCTGCCTTGCTAATCCAGCCGGATGAGATTTCCCGCCGGCCGCCCCAGGGCCCGCTGAGCCCGCGGGTGGACGTGGAGCACGTCTGTTCCACCTGGGAAACCTACACGCCCCCCTACGCCATCGATTACCTGCGCCATGCGGCGGCCCGGGTCAATCGCCTGCGGCCGGACGTGCTGGTGGTTTTTTCCGGCTTTGCTTTTCCCCTGCTGGCCCGGCTCCGCTACCGGCCGCGGCTGGTCATCTACCACTGTTACGAACTGGCCAGCCGCGATACGCGCAGCAAGTGGGTCCATCGGCTGCTTGCCGGCCGGGTGGACATCATCACGTTTCCCGAGACGATGCGGGCGGTGCTGGATACCCAGGCCTGCCAGTGGCGGGGCATTCCCAAGGTGGTTCTCTACAACTGCGGCACCGAGTTGACCGACACTCCCGTGGAGCCCGTGCCTTGGCATCGCCGCAACGGGCGGATTCTCTACTCGGGCACCATCAGCCCGGGCGTGGCCCTCTCGGAGTATTTCTGGCAGGAAGACACCTCGCAGCTTCCTATCGACATTACCGGGCGGATTGTCGCCCGCAGCGATGAACAGGCCCAGCAGATTGCCGTCCGGCTGACCGGCTCGCTTCGGTATTTCGGTCTGCTGGAGCCGGAAGAGCTGGCCCAAATGCGAGGCAAATACGCCTACTCGCTGCTGATGTGGAATCCCGAAATCAGCCCCAACCACCGGTACGCGGCGCCCAACCGGTTGTTTCAGTCCATCCAGGCGGGAGTGCCGCCGATTGCGGCCCCGCACCCGCAGTGCCGCGAAATCATTCGCCGCTTCGATTGTGGGATTCTGATGCAGGACTGGTCTTTCGACGCCTTTCGCCAAGCGCTGCATCAGGCGCTGGCTCTCTATGACACTCCCCGGTACCGGCAACTGGTGGAAAACTGCCTGCGGGCCGCCCGCAAAGAGCTGAACTGGGAAGCCCAATTCCGCAAGCTGGTGCCGCTAATCGACGCCTGCTGGAACAAGGAGAACCTGCCGTGTGCATCGTAGTGACCGGAGCAAGCGGGTTCCTGGGACGCCACGTGGTGCCCGTGCTTCAGCAACGCTACGGGGCCGAAAACGTGGTGCCGCTGCGCCGCCGGGATTACGACCTGGAAGACCGCCCCCAGGTGCAGGCGATGCTCCGCCGCTATCGGCCCGAGGTCGTGGTGCATCTGGCCGCTTACGTGGGCGGGATAGGGGCCAATCGCCGCTGGCCGGCCGATTTCTTCTTTCGCAACACGCTGCTGACGGCCCTGATGTTCGAAGAAGCCTGCCGCCACGGGGTGCGGAAGCTGGTTTATCCGATGGGCGGCTGCAGCTATCCGGCCCGAGCCACCAGCCCCATCGGCGAAGACCAAATGTGGGAAGGCTACCCTCAGCCGGACAGCGCCCCGTACTCGGTGGCCAAAAAGCTGGCTCTGGTGGCCAGCACCGCCTACCGGCAGCAGCACGGATTCAACTCGGTGGTGCTGATTCCGGGCAACATGTACGGCGAGTACGACAACTTTTCCTACGAAGAATCGCACGTGGTGCCCGCCCTCATCCGCCGCTTCTACGAAGCCCGGTTGAACAACCTGCCCGAAGTGGTGGCCTGGGGTACCGGACAGGCCCGCCGCGATTTCGTCTATGCCGGCGACGTGGCCCGGGTGTTCCCCTTCTTCATCGACCAGTACGATTCCAGCGAGCCGGTGAACATCTCCTCGGGCCAGGAAACCACCATCCGCGAACTGACCCAACTGGTGGCCCAAGCCGTGGGCTACCAGGGGCGGATCGTCTGGGACGCCACCAAGCCGGAAGGGCAACGGGTCAAGATCTTCGACACCACGCGGATGCGGCAGTTGGGGCTCTGTTGCCCCACCTCCCTTGCCGAAGGCATCCGCCGCACGGCCGCCTGGTTTATCCGCAACTACGCCACGGCCGGCGACGGACTGCGGCTGGAACCGGCCCGGCGAGCCGCGTAAACCAGGCCGACGGAAGCCGGCGACTCGCTGAAGTGCCGGTTCGCGACGCGGCTGCCGATGATGAGCTGCCGAGTACGAGCACGAGTACGATTGTTTTTCGTCGGAGCGGAAGCTTCTCGCGCAAGGCGCACGGCGCAAGCCGCAAGCCTCTTCCCGCCCGGAGCGGAAGCTCTCCCCAAGCCCCTACCTCCTCCGCCGACTGAAGTCGGCGGCTCGCCGTTAGTGTGCGCTCGTTTTGTTCTCGCCGCTTCCAACAATGAGCGTTTATTCCCGCCCGGGAGCGCAAGCTCTCCCCCATGCGCCCACGCCTTCACGCCTCCAAGCCTCCACGCCCGCCACGCCCTCCACGCCCGCCGCAGTCGGCGTTTCGTTGCCAGCGGGCTTTCCGGGGATTAGATTGGCACGCGTAACGATTTCCCGCCTGCGGCAAGCAATGATAGAAAGACTTCGGCCCGACCGCCGCCCGGCCGTTCGCGTGGTGTGGCCGATGGCGCGACGCCTTCCGTGTTTGCCGCCTCCGGTTCCCAAGGAGCCTGCCTGATGCAACGTCTGGTTTTTGCCGCGGTTCTGGCCCTGGTGGCTTGGGCGCCCCTGAACGCGTGGGCCCAGAAGATTCGCTACCTGCAAGGACATGAAGACCCGGTCTATGCGGTCGATGTCTCTCCCGACGGGCGGTTCGTGCTGAGCGGGGGGTTCGACCGCACGGTGCGGCTCTGGGATCGCCGGAGCGGCCAGACAGTGCGGGTCATGGCCGACCATACGAACCTGGTGCTCACCGTGGCGTTTTCGCCCGACGGGATGCTGATGGCCAGCGGCGGGTTGGACAACGTGGCCCGGGTGTACGAAGTGCCGCTGCCGGTGGCCGTGGCCGAAGTGCCGCTTTCGGTTCCCGGCACCGTGTTGCGGACCACCGCCGACGGCAAGCAGCTTTTCATCGGCGATAAAAACGGCGCGGTGCGGCTCTGGGACCCGGCTGCGGCAAAGGTGGTGCGGCAGTTTGCCGGTGGCAGCGGTCCCGTGGCGGCGCTGGCTCCCAGCCCCAGCGGCGCCTTTCTGCTGGCTGCTTTTCCCGGCGGGCGGGTGCTGGGCTGGAGCGTTGCCGACGGGAAGCCCCAGGGCACGGTGGTGCTACCCGGGGCGAAGCATCTGGCCGTGCTTGGGGACAACCGCAACGTGGTGGCCGTAAGCGGCGACGGCGTGGCCCGGCAACTGCTCTGGCCGCCAAAGCCGCTGCTGCCGCTGGCCGGACCGGCTCCGGTCGCAGGAGCCCTCTCCTTCAACGGCCGGCAGGTGGCCCTGGCCACGGGCGACGGACACCTGCGGCTTTACAACCGGGCCGATGGAAAACTCCAGCGGGACATCGCCACCGGAGAGCCGATCTCGGCCCTGGCTTACCGCCGCGACGATGCGGTGCTGGCCACGGGTCATCCCAGCGGCACGGTCCGACTCTGGAAGACCAACGACGGGTCGCAAGTAGCCCAACTGCAAATGCACCAGGGCCGAGTGCTTTCGCTGGCGGCGCATCCGAACAACCAGTGGTTCCTCTCGGCCGGAGAGGACGGCCGCGTGGTGTTCTGGAAATCCAGCCCTCCCGCCCCGGCAAGCAAAACCGTGCACAAAACCCCGGCGGTGCGCACGGCCTGGGCCCCCGGGGTTCAACTGTTGGCCGTGGCCCAGCAGGACAAGACCGTACAGCTTGTCCGCACCAGTGACGGGGCTTCGCAGCGCACGCTTCCGGCCCAAGCGGCCGACGTGGTGGCCCTGGCCCTGCGTAACGACGGCGCCCAACTGGCCCTGGCCACCGCCGACAAGAAAGTGCATCTGTTCCAGACCGGCGACGGCAAACTGCTTAAGTCCCTGACGGTGGCCGCCGACGTGGTGCAGGTGGCCCTGGCGGCCAATTCTTCCCTGGTGGCTGTGGCCACCAAGGACAACAAGGTGCGGCTGTTCGAACTCCAAGGCGAGGGCAAACAGGTGCGCGAGCTGGCCGGACTGACCGGACCGGCCTTGCTGCTGGCCTGGCTTCCCGACGGCAAGCAGCTCCTGGTGGCCGAGCCGGGGGGACTGCGGTGGTTCAACGCCGCTGAGGGCAAGCAGCTTCGCCACCTGGCCGCCAAGGAGAAGCTCGTGGCCGCATCGTGGCTGCCGGGCACGGGTCGGTTCATTACGTTGGCAGCCGGCGGCACCGTGGCGGTGTACCAGTTGGCCGACGGGAAACAACTGGCCACCTGGAACGCCGGAGCCGACGCACGCAGCGTGTTCCTCAGTCCCGACGGGAACTGGGCCGTCACGGCCGCCGAAAAGGAAGCCCGGCTCTGGCATGTGCCCTCGAAGAGCTGGACGCAGCGGTTTGCAGCCCCGGCTCTCCTGGTGGCGGCGGGGCTCAGCGCCGATGCTCAGCATGTGCTGCTCCTTGGCAACAACAGCCAGTTTGTGCGCGTGCCGGTGGCTTACGTGGCCCAGTTGCCCGCCCAGTCGGGAGCCGTTTCGGCCCTGGCCGTTCACGGATCAGGCACCACGGTGTTTCTGACGGGACCGGACCAGAAAGTGCACGCCTGGGACATTCGCAACCCTGCCGCCCCGAAACTCCAGCGCACGCTCCAGGGCAGCCAGGGCAAGCTGACCGCGTTGGCCCTCAGCGGCAACGGCCAACTCGTGGCCGCCGCCGGAGAGGGGAAAGCCGTCTGGATGTGGAACGCGACCAACGGGCAGCTTGCCGCTTCGGCCGCTTTGCCGGCCGCGGTGTCCAGCCTGAGCTTTGCACCTAACAACACGCGGCTGGTGGCCGGCACCCAGGCCGGGGCCGTGGCGCTGGATGCCACGGCCGGGCTGCTGGTGCTGGAAAGCTGGCCGGGACCAGCCGGCCCGGTGCCCGCCGTCGCCGTGGGACCGGACAACCAGACCGTGCTGGTTGCTTCGGCCAAGGGAGCGTCGCTTTGGACCCTCAGCGTGGCTCGGGCAAACCGCTGGAGCGAAAAGCCGGTGCTGGCCGCGGCTCTGGCTACCAACAACGCACAGCTTTTCCTCGCCACGGCCGACGGCAAGCTCACCCTGTGGAACGGCAACAATCTTCAGCGGGCGCGGGAATATCAGGCCCCGCCCAGTCCGGTGAACCACCTGGCCCGCAGCGGCAACGGGCAACTGGTGTGTGGCACCTCGGGCAAGACGCTGCTGGTGTGGAACGCCAATGGGCCCCTGCTGGCCCAGGCGACCCTGCCCGCGGAAGCCGTGGCCCTGGTGGTTGATCGCGAAGGGAAGCGAATCGCCGTGGCCGGAGCCGACCACCGGATTTACGTCTATACCTACGTGCAGCAGGGGAACAATCGCCAGGTGTTGCCCTCGCAGCAGTGTGCGGGACACACCGGCCCGGTGGCTTCGCTGGCCTTGCTCGGCGATGACCGCAGCTTGTTTTCGGTGGCCGGGGACGGCACGCTGCGCCGCTGGTCGGCGGCCACCAGTGCGGTGAAATACACGCTCACCGGCCACGGCAGCCAGGTTTACGGGGTGGCTTTCAGCCACGACGGACGCCGGGTAGCTACGGCTTCGGCCGACAATCGCGTTCGTTTCTGGACCACCGCCGACGGCAAGCTCTACGCCACGGCCAGCGGTCACACGGCCCAGGTGTACGCCCTGGCTTTCCATCCCAAGCAGGATCAGGTGCTCAGTTGCAGTGCCGACAAGACCATTCGCCTCTGGAACGCCGCCACGGGCAAGCCGCTGCGGCAATGGAACCAGGGCATCAGCGACGCGCTGTACTCGGTCCACTGGGCCCCGGACGGCAAACGCTTCGCCGCGGCCGGACTATCCAAACGCTGGCTGCTTTGGGACGCCAGCCAGGACGCCCCGTTGAAGACCGTCCCGGGCCATCCCGATTACATCTACCAGGTGCGGTTCAACCCCAAGGGCACCCGCGTGGCCACGCTGGGTTATGCGGGCACGCTGATCGTCTGGGACCTGGAGGGCAAAAAGCTCTACGAACAGAAGCTGCCGGTCAAAGCGGCTTTTTCGCTGGCCTGGACTCCCGAGGGGAACGAGCTGGTGGTGGGAAGTTCCGATCCCCGGGTGCTCATCCTCTCTCTGCCGTCGCAGGCACGTTGATTCCTTCCAAGGAGCGGAACTCGATGGCCCAGACCGACCCTACCCAACCGTCCGACGCCTCCCGGCCCACGGTGGCCATCGTCGGAGCCAGCACCGATCCGAGCAAGTACAGCAACAAAGCGGTGCGGGCGTACTTGCAACAGGGGTACGAAGTGTACCCAATCAACCCCAGGGGAGGCACGCTGCACGGGCTGAAGGTGTACCGCAGTCTGCGCGAAGTGCCGCGGCGGCCCTTGGATCGAGTAAGCGTTTACGTGCCCCCGCAGATTACGCTTCAGATTCTCGACGAAGTGGCCGAGGTGGGCACGCGCGAGCTGTGGCTCAACCCGGGCAGCGAAAGCCCCGAGGTGCTGGAAAAAGCCAAGCAATTAGGGCTGGAACCAATCGTGGCCTGTAGCATCCTGGCCGTGGGGCTGGACCCGGAGAAAATGCCCCCGGCGTGAAGCTCCCCTCAGGCAGTGCTTCGCGGCAGAGGAACCAGGCAACCTGCTTCGTCCGGGCTCCCGGGGCGGGAATCGGCTTGCGCCGTGCCCCGTGCGTCTTGCGCGGGGAGCTTCCGCTCCGGCGCAAGAACAAACGCTAATTCTCGCAATCGGCGAGCCGCCAGCTTTAGCTGGCGGAGGAGAGACACCAGCAAGCGGTTCCGGTGTTGTTTTTCTCCCCGGACTGAAGTCCGGGGCTCGCCGTCTGCGCGATTCGACGTTCGTTCTCGTGTATTCTCGCGCTGGAGCGGAAGCTCCTTGCGCAACGGCGCACGGCGCAAGCCGTTTGAGAGTCCGGGAAGAGCCGAAGCGTCGAGTAGATTCGTCTGCCGGCGTGCTCCGAGACGGCTGGCCAGGCTCCTACCCTTGCGGATGGTCCAGCGTGGAAGTCCAGAACCGCTGCGACGGTAGCACCGCTTGCCAGAACTGCTGCGCCTTGGCCGTGGAAAGGCAAGCCGCCCCGGTTTGTACGGCTTGCTCCAGCGTACGCATTCCCCAGGCTAGCTCCAGCAACGTGGCGGGGCTGCACCGCAGATAGCTTCGGCCGCAGGGGGCTTGCTCCAGGTGCAAGCGTCCGCCTTGTAACCGCAAGCGGAACCGCTCGCCATCCAGGGCCAGGCCCGATTCGGTCACCTCGCTCCCCAAGCGGCGAAGCCGAGCCGCCCAGGGCTTGCCCCGACGCCGCAGCCAGCGCTGTATCGGCAGCAGGGGAAAAACCAACATGGTCTCGGGCGGTTCCACCGGGGAAGCAACCGGTGGGGAAAAAACCTCTTGCACCACCGGAAGCGGCGGCCCCCAGTACTCCAGCCAGTGCTGGTCCCGTTCGATGGCGTCGCTGGCCGCCCGGTGCAGAAGCGCCTGAGCGGCCTGAGGGCACTGGGGATCGGCCACCAGTTCCACGATGCGGTTTTCCTGGCGGACAAGATAGGCATCGACGGGCACCGGCGGGACCGGGGCGTTTTCTTCGTCGGTTTTGGGCAGCTCCGGGGGCCGGACCGCCACCAGCACTTCGTCCCAAGGGCGGCAGTGGACCAGCCATCGCCAGTACGCTTCGTCCCGGCAGGCCGCCCCGGGCGTATGCTGTTGCAATTGGCGGTATAGACGGTCCAGATCGCCCAGTTCCAGTTGGCGCCAGGGGCGCACTTGCCAGGGGGAAGCCGTCGGCGCGGCCCCTGGCGGAAGCTGGGCCAGCAGGTCCCGGGGGGTAATCCGCCACCCGCAGCCCGGGTGAACCGCAAGCCAGCCGCGGCGGAGGAAAAACTGCGGCTCGGCCGCACGCACCACGGCCAGTTGGGCCTTGTCGGCCCGGGCCTGTTTCAGGGCATATTCCACCAGGGCGGTGCCGATTCCCTGCCGCCGGTACTGAGCCAACGTGGCCAGCGCGGCCAGATGGACCACGGGCACGGTTTCGCCGTCTCCCTGCCACTGCCGCCGCACCAAATGTACGTGACCCACCAGCCGCGTGCCGTGGACGGCCACCAGCCGATCCTGCACCTGGTAGCCGGGAGCCTCGGTCCACTCCAGGAACGTGTCCAGCGGCGGATAGTGGAACACGTTGAGCAGCAGTTGGTGCACGGCCAGATGTTGCCCGAGGTCGGCCGGCCGGAAGTCCACCCCAGCAGGAGATAACCGCATGGTCCGGTCCCAGATCGCCGAATCGTTACGAAAGCGGACTCGCCTGGTCCGGGGAGCATCGGGCAGAGAGAGCGTCCCGGCGGACGCAGCAGAGGATGCGCGCCTCTTCCCACCAGGCTGAGCAGCGCTAGCCATGAGGAATCCTTTCTTCCGCGGAACTGGCCCTCCGTTTGGCTAATCAACCTAAGCGCTGCGGGGCGGGAATGCCAGAAAAAAATCGCGCAATGTCTGTTCCTCGAACACGCAGAAGGGGTACTCCCGGTAAGTGAGCACCGACTCGGCTTCGCGCCGTTGTTCGAGCTGGGCCAGTTGAGTTTCCAGTTGCCGCCGCTGCGGTTCGACCCAGCGGAGCAATTGCCGCCGCAGGGCTTCCAGCTGCTCGTGCCGCGCCGGCGAGGACGGCTCGGCCAGCAGGCGTTGTTTTTCTTCCAGCAACCGTTGCAGCTCCGCCGCCGGGCGGCGTTTCTGTTCCGCCGGCAGAAAGCGTTCCGGCTGCCACTGAAGCTGGTGCAGCAGGTGTTTCAACCGCCCAAGCTGTTCGGCCGTAACCGTGCGGCGAGCCCCGGGTAACCAGACAGTGGCCGTGGCCACCATCGGCTCGGGCAGCCCGAGGCGGAAGAACTCCCGGGCGATCTGTTCGGTTACTTCGTCGTATTTGGCCCCGCCGATGCCGTGCAGAAATACGTCGCCCAGGACCAGTCGGGCCCAAAGCGTGGTCAGCAGCGCCCGGGTGCGAATCCGGCGTCCTTGCTGCTGCCAATGGTGAATCCGTTCGGCCAGTGCGGCAAAGGAGCCGCCTCGAGGCGTGGGGGCTTCCTCGTGCCAGCCGGCCCGATCGGAAAGTTCCAACGCAGCGCCTGCCCGGCGTACCCAAAGCCCGCGGCGAACCGGTTCCGTGTGGGTGTAGGTCCAAAACGGCAGCTCGTACCAGTCTCCTTCGCGGCCGAGCAGGGGGCTGGGATGGGTGCGGCTGCGCAGGCGTTTGCGGCGGCGGTAATCGAGCACCGCCTGGTTGTACACGCGATGGAACTCCGGGGCGTGCCAGACCAGGTGCGCCACCAGATAGGCAAACGCCGGCAGCGAACAGACCCGGCTCTGCGGCAATTCGAGCGTTTGCCAACCCCAAAGCCCTTCCCAGGCGTGCCGCCCCTGGGCAAGCGCCGCGCCCAGGTGATCGGTGGCCTGAAAGCGTTCCAGCACCACGGGCCAGAAGGCTTCCACCAGCGGCCGCGGCACCAGAGATCGGACCGTTTGGGCCAGCCGCGTGCCGAAGCTAGTAAAACATTCCACGTCGGCCACCCGACGCAGCTCCAGCGGCACTTCTTCGGCCAGCGGGCGATCCAGCTCCACCCAGGCTCGCCGCGGATGGTGGCGCTCCCCGGCCGGGGCAGGCACCAGCGTGCGGTGCATCACGTCCGAATCAATCACCAGGTTCACCGCCGCCGCCCCTACGCGCCGCGCCGCGGCATCCAGCACCGCGTTCTTGAACCACACGCCCGGGTGGAACAATTCCGGCTGGTGTCCGGCAAGCAGCACGGCCTGCGGTTCGCCGGGCGGATCGGCGTCGCGATACTGCCGCGTGTAGTGCCAGGCCGCTTCCAGCAGTTGGCGGCGGGCCTCGCTGCGCAAGCGGGCAAGTGGGACTCCGGCCAGTTCGCCCTCCTGGGTCTGCAACTGCTGCTGGTTGCACTGCACGAGCTGTGGGAGCTGTTCCCACTCGGGCAGAACCAGCCACCGGCCGTTTTCGGTCGGGGCGCGCAACTGGCGGCGATCCAGCCGGGGCGTGGCTTCGGTCGGACAGCTCATAGAGCCACTTCCTCCCGCAGCGCTTGCAGCGGCTGGGCCGGATGCTCCACCGCGGCCAGCGCCCGCTGAATCACCCGGTAGTAGTAACGCAGCCGGTGGTCCGGATCGTCCAGCCGCCCGCCGAAGGAACGTTCCTCGGGCAGATAGATGAGCGGCACGGGCAGCTCGATGACCCGCAGCCCGTGATGCGCCGCCTGAATCCACACTTCCAACGGCATTCCGTAGCCCGGTTCGGTAATCCGCAGCAGCCGCAACGCTTCGACCCGATAGGCTTTGAACCCGCAAAAGGCATCCGTCAGTCCCAAGCCCAGGTGGCGGTTGAGCAGCTCGGTAATGTGGTGGTTAATCCGGCGGCGTTCCGGCGGAGGGGGCGTATCGCCGGGAAAACGAGCCAGGTAGCGGCTGCCCGAGACGATATCCGCCCCGCTGCTGCGACACGTTTCCACGAACTGGGGAATCCGCTGCGGTTCGTGCTGGCGGTCGCAGTCGATGGTAACCAGGATGTCGTACCCCTGTTCCACGGCGTACTGGAACGCCGTGCGCAGGGCCGCTCCATAGCCCCGGTTGCGACCGTGGCGGATTAAGCGAATATCGCTCCGCCGTTGCAACAAGGCGGGCGTCTGGTCCCGGGAGCCGTCGTCCACCACCAGCACGTCCCGGCTGTAGCGGCACACCTGGTCCAACACGCTTTCCACATGCGCCGCTTCGTTGTAAACCGGCAGGGCGGTCAGAAAGCCACCGGGCATGGCAGGTTCTCTCGGCAAAGGGCATCTGCGGCGAGCGCACGGTCCGGCCACGGCGTGCCTTTCGCCGGCGCCGGACGGCCACGACCAACAAGACCCATTCTAGACCACCCCCCGGGTAACGCAACGCGGCGGGTCGGTTGACCCTCCCGGGGCGGGCAATACACTTGGGTTGTCGGCCTCCGAATCGTTTCAACCGCTCCAGCCCCACTCGGCCCGATGACCGCTCCGGAAGACGCTTCGCGCCCCGATTCGCTTTCT